>CAZPNL010000032.1:1693-13511 GCA_964588145.1 uncultured Gammaproteobacteria bacterium | reverse complement strand
GAAGAATACAAATTTCCAATTGCACAATATGACTCGTCTTTGAGCAAATCCGCCACTACTTGCCTCTCGGTCCACATGATGGCAACACCCACAGGATTGGTAGGATCTTTGACATGCAGCACTTGCTTGTAGAGTATAGGCCAGTCCATAAGTTGATACTTTAGTGGACGTGGAGTAAAAAGTAAAGATACAGATTTATGTAGATAGCAACATTAGGAGCATTAGGGTTCTATTCTTCTTACTTTTTTGATGGTATCAAAACCCGTGTCATAACTATAAAGTGTGTTCAAACCCTCAGTTTGCATGAGTACAAAATTATACGCATCTATATATCCCACTCTATCGGTCCATGCATCCAAGGATGTCAAAATAGTTTGCTTGTTTTGCACAACTAGTCCCGGCGTACTGATAATCTGGCGAATGATCACCTTTAGAGCTTCATTTTCTAGTTTTTGTCTCTGTAAAAACCATACGCACTCCGCAATCACCCACTCGGTAGTCCACAGCTTTACCTTTCCTTTTTTGGCTTGTGTAAAAAGCTCAATGCACGCTGCATGCGTTTTTTTGTCAACGACAAAAAGAGAAGATATAAATATATTTGTATCAACCAAGATCATGACCCACTCCTTCGTCATGTGCCTCATCGATAAGCCCATCAAGCGTTTTTCCTTTTGGAAGATGCAGTGGCCCTAGGCTTCCAGCAATCTCCAGCATGCCTTGCCCGATAGGCTCTATGATAGCCCGCCTACCCTCCACATGCACAGCAACCTTATCACCTGCTTTTATACCCATTTGTGCGAGAAAATCCTTTGAAAGTGAAAATTGCCCTTTTTGGGAGATCGTCAGAAGAGTAGTCATGCCTTATATTATACTACTTATCTTACTTTTTGTCAAATATCTTACTTATCTCTAGATATCTTACTAGATTCCGGTGTCTTCTGATTTTGATATTTTGCACCCTTTTTCTTACTATACGGCACCTCTGCTGGACTTGTAAGCTGTTCAAATGACATAGCGCACACCCGCATGCCCGGATATAACGCTACGGGGATTCGTCCAAGATTTCCCAGCTCCATCACAACTACTCCGCTCCATCCTGGTTGAAATGTAGAAGCAGTTGAGTGCACCACTATTCCCAGTCTCCCCAAACTCGAACGCCCTTCAAGTCTTCCCAATAAATCAGCAGGCAGAGAAAACGTTTCTTTCGTGATAGCAAGCACAAAATCTCCAGGCTGCAAGATAAATGGTTCACCGTCAGCAACCGTGACACTATCCATCATGTCTGTTGAGTATTTTGGATTGTTGGTATCTATATATGGAAGCTTACTATGTTTGAAAACTTGAAATTGATTACCCAGTTTAAAATCAAGAGAACAGGGTCCAAGTTGCGTGGCAAAATCTGGCTTTGGAGTAACGGTAATTTTCCCAGAAGCTAATGCTTTTTTAATATCACGATCAGACAAAATCATACTGATGCGTATTGTGCCATACGCGTATACTTTTTTCACTACTGAAAAAATTGCATGGCAATAAGTGCTACAAACACCGTCACAACCGCACACTTAAAGCTTCCCCACAGGATATCCATAACAGTTATGAGGATTGGCCAATTTTTAAGGGTTGCAACATTGGTGATGTCATAGAGAGCATGTACCGTAAACCCCCACAAAGATCCCCACAAGAGCCCCCCACCAATGACATTAGTCGTACTTATTCTTGGTATCACAAAAACCATCATACCCCATGCCAGTATCGCCCATACTGTGATAGCTGATGCTATACTAGGATCTAAACTACTATCACTTTTAGTAGACAAGAGATGACCCAGATGCTCTTTATAAACACTTTTCATGACAAACACAATCCATATGAGATCAAAAATTGCGACACCAACACCACCGATAAGCCAAAGGATGACAAACGAGACAGGAGTAAGGGACATAAAATAAGTATATAACAAAGAACTGTGAACGAAGAACGGAGAACTTCTCCTTGGCTACCCCTACCTGGCCACCACCCTACCTGGCCACCTCCCTACCTGGCTACCCCTACCTGGCCACCTCTCTACCTGGCCACCCCAACCCCCTTGCTCAAATTTACTCTAGGGTATATAATATATACACCTGCTACACCTTTATCGTATGGCTACTATTCGCCAACTCTTTTTAGCTCTCATAGTGTTTTTCGCCCTCGCTCCTCTTTCACAGTCCTCTGCCGCCCTTACCTACAACAATGGTGTATATACCAATATTTGTGGCACAGGTACCCTAGCGACTGCAAACTCCTGCAACAAAGGGTGTGATCCAGCCACAGGCACATGTAGCTCATCAATGGCAGGTGTCGTCAAATATGTTTGTGATGGTCGCACGGATGAATGTAAAAGCAACGAATCGAGCTTTAGTACGACCCAATCTTTTGCAGGTGCCACATGTGGCAAGACATATCAACTCGATGTATTTAACAAATCTTGTCGCTCTGGTGGCAATTGGACCTGCACTGAAGGCAATCTCCAAGACTATATGGTATGGTACTCAGGGGATTGCGCTCCTACTCCTATATGCCAAGATGTCACGATCACGGATGCTTCAGGAAGCAACTTCACATGGGCGCAAAACACCACACACAACTGGTATGGCAGTTCAAAAGATCCACTCACAAATGTCACGACACGCGTCACAGGAGGCCTAGACTCCACAAACCAACAAAACCCATTTATCACTGGTACCTACAATTGGAATTACACATCCACTGTTGGAACAAATCCAGGCACATACACATTGACATTTCGTGGTTATAAAGGCACGACACTGTGCAGCACCAGCAGAACCATCTCAGTTCCAGCTCTCACACCAACACCTAATCCCACAAATTCACCAATCCCTACCCCTACTTCCATCGCACAACAAAGCAGTTGTGAAGATCTAAGCATCATTAGCGGCAACAACACAACCGTACCCACAACTGTGAGTTTTCGTGTACGCGGAAGTGACAACAAAGGGTCTATTCAGAGGTACCGATACTTCTATGGCGATAGCAGAACGGATGAATCAGATAGCCCTGACATGAGTCATAGATACGAAACCTCAGGCACATTTACCGCTCGAGCTGAGATCAAAGACTCCCAAGGATATTGGAAATCCAGTAGTGCATGTGAAAAAACTATTACTGTAAATCCTGTATCTCTTGAGTCACACCGATCAGATTGTTCAAATGTATATATCGAGGAAGGCCAAAACAGTCAGGCACCAGCGAGTGTCAAAATCCGTGTCAGTGGCTATGACAACAAAGGAAATATCCAAAAATACCGCGTAGACTTTGGCAATGGCAATTTCCGTGAGGATTATTCTGATACATTTCGCTATACCTACAACAATACAGGCACATATACTATCAAAGGCTATATGTGGGATTCCGAAGGTGTCCAAAAAGGTGGCACTGGCAGTTGCCAACAGACTCTGTATGTAAACACAGTGCCACTTACCAAACAGCCAAACACCGGAGCCCCCACGACCCTTGCACTGACTGCACTTATAAGTGGTGCCATAGGTGCCACTTCCCTTCTCCTACGCAAACGATTAGCATAAGAGAGATGCTTAGAAGTTTAGTTATTTAGTAGCATAGTTATTTAGAGGCTTAGGTATTGGAAGTTTAGGTATTTAGCAGCTTAGCGAGCCATACATAGTTATTGCATAATATTTAAATCAATTCCATAAACACAGTAATACGCAAGCTACGCCGCTAAACCTCTAAGCTACTAAACCTCTAAGCTACAAAACCTCTAATCCTACTCATCATGTCCAAAGCAAAACTATTAGCACTTTTAACCTTTATCGGCATCGGTGGCATACTCTATTTTGTAATATGGACTATATGGATCATGGGACCTGTCGCAGTTATTGAAGTAAAGTATCAATATAAAAAAACACTGCAAGAAGTTTTTCATACCACAACATTTGCTGGTGTTATTATGCCAAATCTGCGTGTGATCATGGACAATACCTTTGGTTCACATAAAAACGCAGGGCTTGTGATACCTGCAATTTATGTTGATGAGCCTATCGTCTTTAATATTGATCCCAACAATGAAAGCTCCTATAAAGAAGCCCTCAAACACGGTATTGCCCATGCTTCTGGCACAGCACTTCCTGACACACCTGGAATTGGCTACTATTTCGCCCATTCAAGCGCTGCAGAATTTGTACGGCAATACAACGCAGTATTTTATCTATTGGGAAAGCTAAAAGCTGGTGATGAAATCTATATCTGGCGAAACAATCAGTCTGTCACCTACAAAGTGACAGAATCAAAAATCACTGACCCCACAGACGTGTCATTTCTCAAAGATACTAATAGCGCCCAGCGCATAGTACTTCAAACCTGTTGGCCACCAGGAACGTCCCAGAGACGGATGCTCGTCTTTGCAGAAAAAGTTGAAACAAATTAAAACGTTGATTCTTTGCGTGCAGGGTGCGAGGGTATACCACGGGCAAACAAATAGGCTACAGCGATACATACAGCGGTTACGACAAAAGGCAACCTCGTACTTTCTAGTGCCACTGCTCCCCCCAGTATCGGACCGATAATTTGTCCAACAGCTAATGCCGAAGCAGATAATCCTAGTATCGTCCCTTGGGATTTTGCATCTACATTCTTGGAAAGTACTGCTTGTGAAAGTGGTTGTATTGGTCCAGATACAAGGGAGTTCAATAGTGATGCAACAATAATTAGGTCAAACGAAGGAACCAAAGTAAACAAGCTAAATGAACAAATAGAAGCACCCAATGATATAAGCAGGCCTCTTTTATCTCCAAACTTTTTGACTATCCGTGGCAGTAACCCTACTTGCACCACAACTCCCATGACACCTATGGCTGTAAAAATCATAGCTACCTGTTGCGTCGAAAGTCTGAGTTCTCGATTGGCAAGAGGCTGAAATGCGTAGATAAAAAGTGAAAACGCCATTGAGTACAGGAGAATCACCCAAAATGCATTGCGCGTCTGCACATCTGTAAATGCACCCACAAACGCTTTCAAATTGAAAAACCCAGCGTGCTTGACCTCCCCCATATGCTTATTGGTTTCAGGAAGAAGCAATGCAGTAAGTACCACTGCAACCACAGTCACACACGCAGCTATGAGAAATGGCACCCCATTTCCCAGGTGCACAGTAAGAGCAGATATTGCAGGACCAAACACAAATCCAAAACCAAACGAAGCGCCTATGATACCAAATCCTTTGGAACGATTTTTTGCATCCGTCGTATCTGAGATGACTGCTTGTGCTACAGGTATATTTCCCGCAGTGATCCCATCGAGTGCACGAGACAAAAAAAGCCACACAGCATTTTGAGCAAACGCAGCCAGAAGAAAAGATACCGCAGTCCCTCCCAAAGATACCAACAGCATTGGCTTTCTGCCATATTTGTCCGAGAGTCTCCCTAGGATTGGAGTTGAGATGAATTGACAGATGGAAAAGAGTGCAAACAGGAGTCCATTTTGAAAATCATTTAGTCCAAACTTCACACTATATGGATACAGAATGGGAATAATAATGCCATACCCCAAAGCGTTGACGACTGCAATGATAGCAATGGTAATCAGCACTTTATTCTCAGAAATTTCCGATTTTGACATAGAAGATCTTTTCATTATATAGTAGCTACAATCTATTCTTAAGTATCAATATGCCAACCCTTAAACCTGCAGAAATTCTCCCAGTCATCTGTGAAGCAGCTACGGAAGCTGGCAAAATTGCCCTTACCCACTTTCGCAGCGACATCATTACACAAAATAAAATCAATCATCACGATATCGTCACACAGGCAGATACACAGTGCCAAGAAATAATTGTAGGCAATATCACCCGTGGAATGAATATGCTTGGGATAGAAACATCAGAAATAGGCTTTATTGGTGAAGAAAAAAACCTTATGAAACCTGGGAAATATCAATTTGTGATTGATCCCATAGATGGCACGTCAAACTACGCATCAGGATTTGAGTATTTTGCAATCTCAGTTGCGTGTTTCGTGGATGGAGTTTTAACCGCTGGAACTGTATACAAGCCCTCATCTGGAGAACTTTTTTCCGCAGCCACTGGTTGCGGCTCCACGCAAGTTATAGGCAATAATCAGGAAACGCTTTCCTGTCGAGCGCAAGATATGAGGGATATACTCGTTGTTGCAGGACTCAACAACAATGACCAAATCCGCAGTCGTATGCTCAAGCTCATCGGTGATATTTATCCAGCTGTCCGCAGTGTCAGGGTTACTGGCTCCTCGGCATTAGATGTAGCATATGTAAGCATGAACTCATTTGGAGCAGTCATCCAATCTGCATGCATGTGGGATATAGCCGCAGCGCACATCATTGTACGTGAAGCGGGTGGAGATTTGTTTGATTGGAACGGGACGCCTTTAACCTATGATCTTCAAAATCCAGCAATGAAGTTTCGTTTTATAGCCACCCATCCAAATATGCTCAGTTTACTTCTCCCCTTTCTCAAATCTTAAGAAAGTATCGCACTTCTACAAAAGAGAGCTCCATAAGTGCAACAAAATTTGGCCAACAACGATCAAGCCTGGATGTACAACCATCTACAAGTGCTTTTACACGTATACTATCGCCTAATGTGGCAATAATCACAAGATACACAGTGATAAAAAAAGCAAGCGCGAGGAAAAATTTTACAAACTTAGCCACCGCCTCACCCGTAGAGAGGAGAAAAAATTCTATCGTGTGATCGATTTCTTTATTGGGTGTGTTTCCCATGGCAGGAACCCATATTTATTGATTGAGACCACCAAAACCACTACTTCCAGTTTGCACTTCCAGCGTAGGACTTACTTTCATATCTATTGTGGGCGTGACATTTGTGCCAGATTCAGTAGCAGCAGTCCCAACACCTCCAAAACTCGTGATGCCCTTTGCAGTACTCATGATGAAGTACAGCGCCACAGCCCCAACGGCAAGAGTAAGAAAAATGATGAATATGGGATTTTTCATGTGTCTAGCCCGAGCATAGCGTGTTTAGAAATGCGTGTCAAATGCACCGACCAGATCATACTTTCAACTTTCATAAATTAGCAACTATAGAACTATATAATTTTCAACCACCCTATAGTTGCAATTTTACGCTCGTTTTGGTATAATTTAGCTCTTGATTAAAAAACTTACATCATGAAACGAACGCCATCTAGCAATCCAAATCCAACATTTACCTATAAATTAGCCTCAAAAATATCAACTGTCAAAACTCGTATGTTTGATTTTTTTCGCGTCATATATAAACGTAGTACGTCAACGATCCTTGGGGCTCCAGTACGCAGTTTTCTCGTGGTCATCATCCTGCTTACACTCGTTGTAACTATTTCAGCACAGTTGACAAAACCCCCAGCTCCCGTTACTCCACCAACTCCCCCTACGAAGGCAGTAGAATTATTTGGTGTAGGCATTAGTCCCAAAATATCTGTGATTGCTAAGGTCGAAAAAACTGGTGTACTCCAGATTGTGGCTCAAACTTCTGGTATCGTCCAAAAAATCAACAAAATCGAAGGTCAAAATCTCTACCGAGGCGAACAGCTCTTTTGGCTCTCTACAAACTATCAGGGTGGTACAATTCCTACTGTCAGTAGACAGCTGGCGCAAAAAAACTATGACTTTGTCAAAGAAAACTACGACACGCAAAAAGAAATCATCAAAAAACGAAGAGACCTGGCAAATGCCGTAGACACCCAGTCTGACAATCTCCGAGACATCACCAGTAAATCTATAGAGGATACTAAAGGTACCATCGCCACAAATGAAGATATTCTCAATACACTCAATGCGCAACTAGATGTTTTGATAACAGGCAATAGTACTGGTGAAAATGACACTGCTATCCTTCAGACCAAACAAGCAAAAGCAGGCGTCCAATCTGCATTAAACAGCCTGAGACAAGCACTCCGCAATAGTGAGTATCAGTCCAATGGCGACAACGCACCCGCTGCCATATCCAATCAGCAGAAAGATCTCACCAATAAACAATTAGACCTGGAAGAAAAGTCTTTGGATCTCAACAAGGAAATCTCTCAACTCAACCTCCGTATTGCACAAATCAGTGAAGCTCTCATGTACCCGGCCACCCCAGTTGAGGGTACAATTGAGCGCATCCATGTCCAGTTTGGACAAAATGTTACGCCAGGTACCATTCTGGCTACAGTCCGTTGTCCAGAGCCTACAGTCAATCTGATTGTTCGACTTCCCAAAGAGACAGCCAAGTCTATGTCACAAATCGAACCAAGTGTGATTCACATAAGCGGAAAAACACTCGAGATTACACCACGCTATGTCTCACATGAAGCCACAGATGGCACGCTCTACACCGCCTTTTACACAATAGCCAAAGAGCACAGTAGTCTATTTACACAATCTGGCTCTGTATCTATAGATATCCCAGTTGGCCAACCTGGCTCCACAGGGTCCGTACCTATGGTACCTCTGGATGCACTCTACCAGACTAGCACAGATAGCTATGTATTTATCGCATCACCTTCAGCCACAGGCACGATGATAGCGCAAAGTAAAAAAGTAGAAACAGGAGAAGTATATGGTAGGTATATCAGCATCAATGCTGGTATCACGGCAAATGATCAGGTCATCGTATCCCGCACCGTTATCGATGGGGATACAGTCACAAATAAGTAACAACATATTGCTTGATTGTTCCATTGTTCAATTGCTAAAAACTCAAGGCATCAACGTAGCTTGAAACCAATAATTGTGACGACAATAAAATCTCATGCAGCTACCGCATCTGAAACAAACCTCAGTCAAGCCCAACAATAGAGCAATGAAACAATGGAGCAATAAATTAATAATTTGATATGTCTAAAGAAAATAAACCACTTTCATATCTTGAACGACTCACTTTTCCTGACGCACTTCGTGGGGATGCTATATGGAACTATATTTCAAATATTCGTATTGTTTTGTTACTGGTGATTAGCATATTATTTCTGGGTGTAATTGCATACTTAAACCTCCCCAGAAGACTCAATCCTGAGATCAAAATTCCCATTGTCACAGTCATCACTGCCCTTCCTGGTGCAGGACCCGAAGACGTAGAATCATTGGTAACAGTTCCACTCGAATCAGCCATCCAAAGTGTGGCAGGCATCGATACTTTGGCCTCAACCTCCCAAGACAATTTCTCTGCCATCAGCATCCAGTTCGCCTCAGGCATCTCACCGGACAAAGCCAAAAATGACGTCCAGTCAGTCGTAGATACTGTCACCTCACTCCCTACAGACGCCAAAACTCCTACAGTAAAAGCACTTGATTTTGAAGATCAACCCATCTGGACATTTGCAGTCACCAGTAAATCAAATGATATCCCCTCTCTCATGCGCTACACTGATGAGCTCAAAAAAAATCTTGAGGCAGTCTCAAAGGTAGACCGCGTCATCGTCTCAGGATTTGAAACCCAAGAAATAGCGGTCCAATTCTCACCTGAAAAACTCCATCAGTATGGTATCAATCCCCTGTCTCTTTCGGGCCTCATTCGTGGCAGCGTCCTCTCTTATCCTTCAGGCACCGTCACAACAGACAACAGTTCGTTTGCTCTCAGTGTCGACCCACTCGTAACAAACGTAGATGATTTACGCAAACTCCGTCTCACAGTAGGAGGTCAAAATGGCCAAACTGTACCCCTAGGTGAAATTGCAACCATATCCGAGCGTTCAAAACCAAATCAAAAACACTCCTATTTGGCCAGCGCATTTGATGCCGGCAAGCGCTCTGTAACTGTAAATGTCTATAAAACGAGCGCCTCAAACATAGACGCTGCAGACATAGCCATCAAAAAAGTAGTCGAAGATACGCTGTCCCAATATCAAAATAGATTTGAAATCACGACCATTCTCAACACGGGCGAGGAGATCACCAAACAGTTTTCAGACCTCCTGGAAGAATTTCGTTCCACAATACTGCTTGTATTTGCCTGTCTGTTTTTATTTTTAGGACTGCGCCAAGCTATCATATCTAGCTTTACAGTACCACTTACATTTCTCTCAGCATTTTTTCTCATGCAGTTTCTCGGCATGTCCATAAACTTTCTCGTGATGTTTGCATTTCTCCTCTCCCTAGGACTTCTCGTCGATGACACCATAGTCGTCGTATCTGCCATGACCACGTATTTTAAAGCCGGCAAATTTACCCCTCAGGAAACTGGTCGCATCGTCTGGCGAGATACCATTGTCCCAATCTGGTCTACCACGATTACTACTATCTGGTCATTTGTACCACTGTTATTGGCATCTGGCATCATCGGTGAATTTATCAAACCCATCCCAATAGTTGTAACTGTCACCATGATTTCTTCCACAGCTATCGCAGTATTGGTAACCCTTCCGTTTATGATCATCTTACTCAAGCCCACATTTGCGCACCGCATCGTGGTGCTAGGCAAAATCCTCGGCATCATTGGATTATTAGTTTTACTTATAAATATTTTTGGGAGTCAAAAACTGTTTTTACCTATCGCTATCTTATATATCACGTTATTCTGGGTACTTTCACTTGTGCGTAACGCACTAACAGACAGGATCAATACATTTGTCAGCTCACATCATCTCCTGTCAATTTGTGCTCGTTGGATAAGTCACTCCATTGATCACGGAGTGTTGGATATTGAGGGTATCAGTCGCAAATACTACAGTTTGATGCTGCGCATCCTTGCCTCCCGCAGGGCACGAAAAATTACGATTGTCGCAATCGTCGTCTACGCACTCTGGGCTTTTGCACTTGTGCCACTAGGGCTTGTCAAAAACGAATTTTTCCCCAAAGACGATAATGAGATTATGTATATCAATCTCGAGCTTCCTGCGGGGACAAATCTTCCGACTACAACAACCAAGGCTCTCACTCTACTAGATACTCTGAGACAAACAAAAGATGTAGATTATATTGCATTAGACATAGGGACGACTCTAGGTTCACGTCAAGGTGGTGGAGCCTCAGAGACGAACTCCGCTGCGTTCTCTATCCATTTGCCACCCAAAGAAAAACGCATGTTACTTTCGACACAAATTGCTGAACACTTTAGACAAAAGTTTAAAGACTATACAGACGGCACCCTTACAGTTGTAGAAGCCTCAGGTGGCCCACCTGCAGGATCTGATCTCCAAATCAAACTCCTTGGCCAAGACCTGACCGAGCTCAACGCCTATGCAGACAAAATTGTGGCACACTTGGAGAAAGTCGATGGCACGACAGGTGTCAAAAAAAGCATTCGGCCAGGAACCAGTAAACTTGTCTTCGTTCCAGATCTAGACAAGCTTAGCACTGCAGGCATTTCGATTGATCAAATTGGTTTGGCACTCCGCACGTATGCAAGTGGTTTTACACTCACTGATGTAAAGTTTGATAAAACCGCGCGTACTAAAACTGATATCTCATTTTCCTACGAGCAGGCCGATAAGACTCCAGAAGGACTAGGCACCATCAATATTCAAACAAACAATGGTCCAGTCTCACTTTTATCACTTGGCTCACTCGTGCCAAAATCAAATCCCACCGCCATCACTCGTGAAAATGGCAAACGCACGATCTCCGTCTCTGCTGGTGTCCGCCCAGGTTACAATATCCCAGCCCTCAACAAAGATTTGACGACCTTTGCAGATACCCTAGAGCTACCAGCAGGCTACAGTTGGGCTACGGGAGGAGTCAACGAAGAAAACGCTAAGTCTATCCAATCTATCATCCAAGCTATGGGAGTGGCATTTATCTTGATCTTGATTACCATGGTCATCCAGTTCCAATCCTACCGCCAAGCTGT
>CAZPNL010000032.1:0-1593 GCA_964588145.1 uncultured Gammaproteobacteria bacterium | reverse complement strand
GAAAAAAAACATGGCGTGTGAACGTACTCAATCCATAGAATTTTCCAATGAGTTGACTCTTCCTCCAAAAGTACAAGAAATACTCCAACTGTTAATCCAAGGGTATAACAAAAAGGAAATTGCTGATTTGTTAAAATTATCAATATTTACAGTAAAAAATTATATTTATGGTTACCATAAAAATGATAAATGCATAGGTATATTTCCAATAATAAAGCAAATATTAATCGATGAAACTCCTAATCCTCTTACACGATATGAGTATGATTCTATCATAGGAAAAATATGTCTCGACACGATCACTGGGATTATCATAGCCTCTGCACTCAAGGGCATATGGCGATTTCAATCAGAACACCTTTTTGCAAATCCCTATGAAATTGCAGGATTATCAGAAGATGTAAGAGAACAATTTTTAACTGTTACTCATTCCAAAGACGCATATATGAAATGGCAAATGGCTGATACACAAATCGCTCAAACTCTATAATAAACAGACCCACAAAAAAGTATATTTGACAATCTCCCACATTCGTTTCATGATAATTATATGAAACGAATTTTAAGTGCGTTCTTTACGTTTGTCATTTTTCTCCTCAGCGCACACTTCTTATCATCAACTCACCCCATTTACGCTGGCACATTTCAGCTGACAGATATTGGAGATATGCCCACCAACGGCCATGCATATGCACAGTGGTGGTACACAAATGGTAATCCAGTACTCAAGGGAACCACTACGGCCAGTACCGCAGTCACGATTACAGTAGATGGTACCGCCAATACCGCACAGTCAGACGCAAGCGGCGCATGGTCGTACGCGCTCTCAGGATTGGCAGATGGCGATCACGCCATAGCCCTCAGTTCAGACGCTGGTAACTATAGCTTCACCCTCACCATAGGTGAAGACCTCCCCACAGGCATCAGTGCACCAGCAGCCAGTGACGTGCCGGTGGCCGGATCTGTTGAAACTACCCTACTACTTACTACACTTGGAATAGTAATATTAGGAAGCGGAGTATTTCTGGCAAGAAGAAATGCATTTGTAAGAGGTCCTCTTGCAAATCGCTCTAGAACAATCTAAATCCATATGTGTATATCAAAATATATCATTACTATGGATATACCTTAGTGAGGTGTACGTTTATTTAGTTTTGCCCTCTGACTTGCACACACGGCTTTTTCCACCCATTCGGCTACCAAACTCGTATTTTCTAACACTTCTCCAGGCACTTCAAAGTAGCTCATGGCATACGTTTTACCCTTGTGTCCTGTGTAGGTAAACGGCTTACTCGCGTAGGCTTCAAAATCCGGAAGAGTCTGTGCATCAGCTTTAAAATAAAGGGTGTCGTTTGCGACAATGCCAAATATCACGCCATGTCGGTACAACCCATACCCGCCAAACATGGAGCGAACAGTTAGTCCATCAATATGGCGAAGCACTTCTTCACGAAGATATAAAACATAACCTGAAGCGTTTGACATATTTTAACTGCATAATCCAATGTAATTACCTCAAAATAATAGTAAAGAATTACTTCATCAATGGCACTTGCTCATACATTTTCGCTGTCCAATTCACAAATGGCAAAT
>CAZPNL010000031.1:12955-16850 GCA_964588145.1 uncultured Gammaproteobacteria bacterium | reverse complement strand
GCTAAAGCCATACGACCAATTTGAAAATATCATTTCTGAAGAACCATCAGCTTCGCAAATGTTCGAACCCGATGTGGAGAGCGTATCAACAAACCAAAGTGCCATGCTTTGGCTTCAAAATCATTAGTGCTCGCCCTATTGAAACGGGTGAGAACTTATTTTATAGACCAAATCTTAACACCTATTCTACCCGACGAGGCAGATATAAGTTTCGTGAACGAATGTTTTAAGGGCAATTCCCTAGCCTTAAACGCTTGATAATACAGTAGCAGACTTGTACTAGTACCTAGTTTACTGTCGCGTTATGCGCACATTGTTCCTGATAGAACGGATCTGCTTTTATTTCTACTTCAAGTTTATTTTTAGTTCCGGTCCAGACACATTCATTAAACTGTGTTTGGGTTAGATTGTTTTCTGTTTTAAGTCTGTCACACGCCTTGTAAGCTTCTGCTTGTTTCTGTTCTATACCAAGTAAGATATTAAACGCGGGATTTGCCTGAACGTTTTCCCTGATTCTTGCGTAAACTGACCTTACCTCTTCTTTGTTTAATTGGCTAAGGAATATCGCTTGTGAAGTAAACGCTTCTGCTTCGCTAACAAAACAATCGGACTTGGTTTTATTAACTTTTTCATTTACGTATTGTCCTACGTGGGTTAATTCGTGGATAAGTACGGTAGCTATCGATAAGTCGTCGAATGATTTATAGCTCGGATTCATTAAGATCTTAATATCTTGAAGCGAAGGATCTTCGGCAATAAATAAGCCTTCTGCGCCTAGTTCTTTTGTTTCTTGCGAATACTGAACATCAATACAATTCCGGTAATTAAAGGCATTCCCCCAATAGGTTCCGTAGTTCTTTTCAATATCCAGTCTTTGCGCTATTAAGTCTAGTGCTCTGCCAAATTCTTTTTCCGAAGAGTATGGAGTAGATCTTTTACAGCTTAACGACGTACTGTCTTTGATAAGGATTAGGCTTAAAAAAGCAATACTTATAATCCAGCAAACTATCAGAAAAACGCTGACCATTCGAAATCTTTTCTTCCAAAATGTAAATAGTGAAACTAAAGTTGTAAACAATCCCCACAACAAAACCATTTTGATCATATTCTGACCGCCTATAGAGGCTTTCTGTTGAAAAAGAAGGTCGTCTGCTACTCGCAAAAAGGGAAACATAGCTATTCCGAAGATAATTCCAATTACACCGGTTAAAAAGATTCTTGAAATAATGCGCCTAAAAGATAAGTTGAATCTAGGTTTATGAGAAGTTTCCATACCTATTACTAGTTTACTACCTTATGTAATGAAAGTTAACAATAATAAAGGCCACCAGACCGATTTATTTTAGCCTTAATCGGTTGATATTTTCCCGATACCGGGATATAATGTATATATGTCAACAGATACCGTTTCAATCTCCGGATACATAACCCTGTCACAGGCAGAAAAGTTTTATGGTGTTAAAGCTGACACCCTAAAGAAACAGTGTTTAGCCGGAAAATATCCGGGAGCCATTAAACAAGGCAAAACTTGGTTTGTTCCAGAAATTCCAAAAACAGCTTCCCACCAAGACTACCTAGCTGCTATATACGGTTATGAAAGAATCTACGGATTTAATGGCGGTGGTAGCGAAAGAATTGCTAAAGAAGTATCCGAGTATAACTTATCAGGGGTGCTTGAAACCTTATCAAAAATCGCCCTTAAATTGTATTCAAAAGGATTTTTGAATACCGAAACGCAAATTCAGCTTATCCGTGATATTTTCGCGGCCGATATTGGTCTTAGAAGGAAAATCCTGGACACAATAGTCCGAGAAAAAAGCCCTGTATGGGTGATCTTCACGGAACAATCGATACTTAGTTTATTAAAAATCGTATTAGTTAACTCGAAAATTAAAGGTGGAAAACCGATAACCCCCGCCGACGTTGGCAAGGTGGGCCATTGGCTTCTTTTGGCAAGCGACATATGGGCCGGTTCGGATTTAGTTGCCCCACTAATAACGCCATTAGACTATGAAAGAGAAAAAATCCGGGAATACCTTACCCGCGAGCATTTCCTAATGGTAAGGGAAAGATTACCTTACAAGTTGGTTAGATTCGACGAAATACTTAAAAACAGTATCAAAACAAAAGGTTTGGATTTCGAAGATCTTTTTCTGAAAGCTTCGGGCGGGGTATCTTTGAAGGATTACGTTTACGTCTGTTTTATGCTTATTGTCAGACTGGTAAACATACAAACAAAAGAACCGGAATGGATTGTTTGCCGGGATAAATACTTCGAGAAAATAAAATCCGGCGAAGAAATCGATAAAACACTATCCCTACTTTTACTTGATATAGACGACTACAATGCGAGCTATTCAAAGGACGTTAAAGAGGTACTTGGGGGTGAAGACTTTCCTGCGTTTAACTTTCTTCAATTTCAAAAACGTCCATTAGTCCCTATCAATGAAAAATGTTTTGTTATCCCTTCTCCCTATTTTCTTATGGAAAAGGTTTCCGAGGGAACGTATTGGGTAATCGAAAATTATTTAAGATCGAATAATTTGAAAAGAGAAAGGGACTTGTTACCGGTCATATGGGGAGACGCTTTTGAAGACTATATACACGAATGTTTTGCTTCCGTTTACAAAGACCAATATACAAAAAACTTTACTGTTAATGGCCAAGAAAAATTTGACGGCATAATTAACGGACAAAATACTATTTTTCTTATTGAAGATAAATATGCCCACTGGTCATATAAGGCAAAGCTTATTGGGAAAAGAAAGGATATGTCACCCACGCTTAAACAGCTCTTTTCAGGTTCTAAGAAAGTTAAGGGGTTAGGGCAAATTACTAGAAGTATCAAGGAACTTGAAAATGGTAAGTGGAATTTACCGTTTAGCACTGACGGTAAAAAGTTTATTCCGGTAATTGTTGTGGGTGAAATTATGCCTATGGACGCATTCAGCAGAAAAATGTACGAAGATATAGCTAAAGCGGAAGGTATTTATTATGAAAATGAAAAAACACTTCCTTTAATTATTCTAGACGCAGAAGAAGTCGAAATAATCGAAGCTATTGCGGCTAGGGACGGTACCGATACGGTAGAAAGCTTACTATATCAATACTCGTTGGTATTTAGGGAACGGAATCCAGAAGGATACGTTGGAAAATCTTTGTCTTTCAAAAATCATTTACATAGCATTCGATACCCCATACCTAATAACGTTCGATTGTTAAAGAAATTCGATAAGATCTCAGAATTTGTTAGAAAAAAGGCTTTCCCGAAAAGCTAAAATTATGTAAGGAAATTATTATGGGTGGATTACTGATAATGAATATGACAAATTCTATCTGTCATTCCATGAACAAATAGCTGATATAGATGACAGAATGAGTATATTACAGGACGCAGAAGATCATTATTACATAACGGCTAAATACCTGTTGGAACTTGCTAATCGTGCATATGAGCTATTTGAGAGTTCGGAAGTTGAGGAAAGAAGGCAATTATTGAAGCTTATACTTCAGAACCTACGGGTAGAGGGTAAAACAGTCCGCTGTGACGCTATAAAACCATTTGATACAATACTAAATTTCGCTGATCGTCAACTCTGGCTCCCCCGCGAGGATTCGAACCTCGAACCTTGATCTTAACAGGATCCTGCTCTACCGTTGAGCTACAGGGGAATAGCTAAATTGTTAAATTGCTACATTGTTAAATTGCTAGAAAACATAAAGCAAACTACTAATTTCGTATTATTGTATAATATCGTAAATCAACCCTTAAATAGATAAATTTTATTTTCTTCCCACTTACACAAATGTTTCACCAACTTCTGGCCGTTGAGCTACCCGCCTTGACTTGCACTAACTTGGCAAGGCGAGGCAGGCAGGGGAATAAGGTAAATTG
>CAZPNL010000031.1:4888-12855 GCA_964588145.1 uncultured Gammaproteobacteria bacterium | reverse complement strand
AAATCAATCGACTATAAAAACACAATTGAACTACTGCTCAATAAGTTTGTCTATTTTAGCATTCCACTGGGAAATTCTCCAGTGAGTGCTAAAGGGTCAGAAAAACCCCAATCAACAAATGAAATTCCCAACAAAAGAAGGAATATAGAGATAGTTATGTGCGCTAGCCTAGGCTTACCTAAACGAACTCATGCCGCCAGTGCTTTTGACTTTTTTGACTTTCTTTACTGCCATTTTCTTTTTGGATTTTGTTGCCATAGATGCTCCTTATAAATGTTTTATATAGTGTCATCATAGCAGGACATAAATGAAAGTATCAATATTGCAAAATGGATACAAATAGACAGTATGACCCTAGTTCAAGAGTTTTTTGTCGAATCTACTCTCTGAAAGATATACTGAAAATTTTCATTGTAGATGAGTTTATACTGGGGATCCTGTTTGATTTTGGCTATCAGATCATCCATATTTGGGGCAAAGAGAAAATTATTAGGATTTTGACCAGGTCGCATATCAAGCACGATAAACTCAGGATTGTACTGCTCATAGTTTTTGCGTAGATAGATAAATTTTCCATGAGTAAATCTGACCCCGAGATTGTTTTGTGTCATGACTGCTGCATCTTTGGGTATTTTGTCCACCAGAGTATCTAAAAAGGTAAAATTTTTGGTGTGTGCATAAAACACAGGATGAACTGCTAGCATAAACGGCCCGTGGAGTACAAAGCGAAAAAGATAAAACGAATTTGCCACAAGCAGCAGGCAAATAACACCAGAAAATTTGATCATCACAGGGAATTTTTGCATTAAAAATTTGAGACCAAAAAGAGCGCTGATGGCAAGCAGAGGAGCGACCTGCGCATTGTAGTGGAGCCCTAGTGTCCAGCGAGTCTCAACATGCATAGGGACAAACCGTAGGATATAGTCTTGGGCTAGGGCAGGCCATAGAAATGGAGACAGCAGTGGTAAAAAGGAAAAAGTATACAAGCTATAAAATACTGTATGCCTTTTGAGTGGATGGTCAAAAAGGGCATAAATTTTATTGACAATTCCATCAGGCATAGCAGGCTCGTGCAAATACACCCCTTGTGCCAAATATGGCATGATGACTTTGATTGTCATAAATCCCCAGAGGCTTGCGTAGAGTGCTGCAAAAAACGCATGCCTCCTCCATGAGGGTTGATAGAAATAAATAAAAAGCGCAATAGTAATTCCCAGTAAAAACGTGACCTCTTTGTATCCAAGAGTCAGGATGAATAGTGCCCAAAAAAGCCTGAGCCTTTTGGCGATAATTGCATAAAATGTCAGAGACAGTGGCAGTGACAACACAGTGAGCTCGTGAAAGTCTGTGATCACAGCGTTTTGGATCCCTACAAAGAAAAAATAACATAACGTAATAGCAAGAGGTATGCGTTTGTCGCTAAGTAGGAGTGTGCCTATTTTGTATACTACATACCCAGCCAGTCCTGCACAGGTGGCTTGGGCCACCAGGAGTATTTCGCTGCGCTCAGTAAGCCAAAAAAGTGGTGCTAAAAGCAGGATGCTTACGTCAAAGTGGTCGGCTAGGCTTATTCTACCACCCACGAGTAAATGTTCTATAATAGGCAACTGAAATCGGGATACTTTCCAGATGGCTTGATCAAATACACCAAAATTGTAGTAAAACACCTCATACTGCCAAAACCTGTGCACTGAAACAAGGATACCTGCAGTGATAAAACATACTGTTGCAACAAGTGCCAATATATCCCAGAGAGACCACCTATGTTGCTTTTGGAGAAAGATATTTTCCGATGCTGCTGTGGTCTCAGCTAAAGCTAAGGTAGATTTTTTCTTTTTGAGATCTATACGTTTTTTTGATCGTGTACCCATATACATTCAGAAAATAGTGCTCGTATTATACCTCGCATCTCTTCTTTATTATATATAGACCGATTTTGGTTCATGAGATTTTTTGAGTAGGCGGATATTTTTTTGATATGTTGGGCTAAAGATGAATCGCTGTAATATTTTGTAAGTATCCAGGTCAAAGGAATATGAAGAGTTTAGGGTATAGAGATTAGAGTTTAGAAAATCAGTTGATAGGTCGCTGTCCCAACGGCAACTGCCCAGAACACACCATTTATCAACTACTATTGCTTGGGCATGATCGTGTGTTTCTTCACGGATAAGAATGGGTCCAGCAAATGGCCAGGCTTTAAACCTCTTTTTGGCAAATGCCTCTACAAATCTCAGGTTGTACTTGGGTACAGATTCCTCACCCACGCAAGCGCCATTACACCAGCCTAATCCTTTCCAAAAACACCCACCCTTCCCTGATTCAAGGCCTAACAATTTAGGACAAAGGTTGAATTCCTTGGCAGTTTCCTCGAGAAAAGATTTCGCTTGCTTGATAGAACGAAACATGCCAATTGTATTCGGGACATGACTGGCATCCATGTCATAAAAAGTCTCTAGCGTTACGCGAGCATAGGCATGGTCGGCTTTGATTTCTTTGGCAGCTATCAGTTTGTAGGCGTGTCGTAGGAGTCTGTTGTGGAGGGGTTGATGGGCTTTGATCATCGTGGATTCTAGAAGTAATGCTGAAAGCTCACCGGTAGTAGGAATTGCCTCTATATGTCTGGCTTCCTCCGAGAGCTTGCGTTCACGGCTGTTGGTGAGAGAGTCGGTAAAGTGAGACAAGACACGATTTTTGATATTGATACTTTTTCCTATGTAGAGTGATACACCTTTTTCTCCAAAAAAATGATACACACCAGGCTTCTCCGGGAGTGCATCGATCAGATCACTTGGGACATGACTTGGGAGAGAGGGTCTATGCATCGCATGATTGATAGCAGTTGCCAGAAATTCCTGAGTAGTATGACCCGGCACAACTTGAATAAAATCCCACAGCACTTTGGCATCTGGATATGCACGGTGACGACTCTCGACAGGTATATGAAATGTATCGATGAGCACATCCAGATTGTGCCGCTTCTTAGGATAGATTTTGCTAAACAGTCTCACAGTATCCAGTTGTTTGGCGGTATAGTTTGTCCCGTATCGAGATAGTTCTGCTCGTATAAACGAGTAATCAAATCGTACGTTGTGTGCCACAAAGACTGCATCTTTGAGTAGGTTTTGGACACGTTCATATACATCAAAAAAACGCGGTGCTTTTTCTAGATCTGGCGCATGAATGCCGGTCATGATCTCAATTTCTTTAGGAATATAGACTTCAGGATTGATAAGAGTGTTGAGAGTTTCTGTAATACTGCCATCCTCTACGCGGATAATGGCTAGATCTATGATGCGGTCGCGGACGCTGCTTAGTCCCGTCGTCTCAACATCAACGATAGCCATTTGGGGGGGAAACATGAGGGTATTATAACCTAGAACTAAGAACTAAGAACGTAGAGAGTTATAAAGTATATAAAGTTTATTTAGAATAATAAATATAAGTATATTTGGTTAAAATCGTCATCCTGAACTAGATTCAGGATCAGACGATTTTAACAATGGTCTTTCAAGCTCAAATATTTTTTCGATCTAGCCCGCCAACGCAGGAGCGTTGAGAGGAGCAGAATCTGATATAGTTCTCGACAAGCTCAAACAATACAAATTTCGAAACTTCTATTCTTCCTCAAACTTCAAACAACCTAACGATAAACGTAATTACTAGGCCCTAAACCCTTCCGCTAGTTGGCGGACTCTAAACGCTAAACTCTCTTCATCACACCTCTCGCAACTCTCCTGCTCTCGTTGTATAGTATATATATGAAGGCAACAAAGAGTAAGCATGAGCCCAAAGAGGATGTATCCAAGCTCTCAAAAATACTTGTTGGGATGCAATTCTTTTTTTTGGTGATCTTATTTTTGACAGGTCCTGTCGTGCCAGATACCGTGGTTTCTGCAATTTTTGTTGCATCAGGCATACTGTTGGGCCAATGGGCTATACTCACCATGCGACGTAGTAAGCTGCGCCTTATGCCTGAGGTTGCCAAAAATGCATCGCTTGTAACAGTTGGTCCATACGCAGTTGTGCGTCATCCGATGTATACCTCTGTTTTGCTTGTTGGAGCAGGGCTTACCTTTATCGATTTTTCATCTATACGCACAGTGACGCTTTTTTTGCTACTGATTGTCCTGATTTCAAAAGCTGCATTTGAAGAGTCACTCCTGGTAAAAGCATTTCCTGGATATAGCGCATATATGAAAAAAACATTTCGGCTGATCCCATTTTTGTACTGAGTTTAAAGCAAAATATCGGATATTTAGCCTCAAAATGCTTGACAAATCTTGCGAGAATTGATATAATATAGGATAGTATGGTAGACGCACGTTTCAATGTTTTTTTAGAAACAAAAAGCAATTGATAGAGATGTAGACCAGCGCCATTGAGGGACAGATTATTGCACAAGCCCTTGAAAAGTGCTGGCTTTTTTTATGGAGAACACGCCCAAAACCAAAGGACAAATTGAGGATATCATCGCAAAACGCGTGGTGGAATTTTATGTAAAAGCTCTGGGTACTGGACCCAAAGAGTCAAATGTCTGGATCGTGGATGATATGGTCATTGTGCGCCTCAAAGGTAAATTGTTACCCATCGAAGAGCAGCTCTTGGTAGGCGCACAGGGCATAGAACTGGTAAAGCAAATACGCAAGGCATTTCATGAGATCAATACAAAACAACTAAATACGATCATTGAAGAGATAACAGGGCACAAAGTGATCAGTACACATAGTGACATAAGCACCAAAACAGGGGAGAGATTTGAAGCATTTATTTTGGATACCAATTATGAAGCCGAGCTTACCAAAAAGGGGAACGGCAAGTAACGGGTTATATTATTTCTTCGGTTGACATTGGCAACAGGCATGGTTTGTGAAATATGCCTCGTGAGATGTAAACCTTCTGGGGAAGCTACGCCTTGGCGCAGCTGCATATAAATCGCGCAACAATCTAACATAACGTTTTTCATTTTCTATCTATGTGGAAACAAATATTCCATTGGATCGTAGTCGGTTGGTTTGTGGCTCAAGCAGTAGGGATATCTATACTACTTGAGATGCTTACTGTGGGATTTCCATACCTGACTCTTGGAGCACTTATCTTTATAGGAAGTGTTTGGATTCTCCTCGAAAGATATCCCTTAGTAGGCCAGGAGATACGAAATATTATAGAAGTTAATACTGTTCAGCCCATACCACCTACGGTACAATTTGTACGCAAGCAAGATAAACAGCTTGAGCAGATGAATCAAAAGATACTCCATGACAAAAGAGTTTCATATGAAATTCAGCAAGCTGCTCGCGCCCGTATGTACCGGTAACTCATACATTTTTCTTCTTTGCAGACGTAATAAAACTTTGTATGATACGCTAAAGTACTATGAATACGTATATCGACCAAGTGTACAAAGCAGCAGTAGTAGGCAAATCCAAAATTATCTTCTGTTTTAAGCTTATTTATTTTTTTATGTTGGTCGTACTTTTTTTTGCAGCCAGATCCTCATATCTATCAGACGACTTAGCCTCGTATGCATACGAATTTGGCCTAAATACTGGGGAAGCGGCAGTGCTCTTGTTTATCATCACGCTAATTCCTGGCATGATGAAACGCTTCGGATTCAAGCATAAACTGTTGTCTCTCCTGATGATTTTTCGTAGATACGTGGGCATTTTGATGTATATATGTGTGCTTGCCCATGGAGTGATTGTGCGTATTGTGCCTTCACTGCAATCTGGCTCATTTGTCACGTTACAGTTATTTGAAATATTTGGTTTTCTCTCAAATTTCTTACTCATACTGTTATTTGTAACATCAAATGATTGGAGTACGAAAAAACTTGGGATATGGTGGTATAGACTCCATCGACTGATATATGGCATCATGTGGCTGGTATTTTTTCATGTGGCACTGCAAAAAATGAGCGTTTGGACTGTGTTTATGGGTATCACAGTTACCGCGATGATGCTCTCTTTTGTGCTAGACTGGCATCGTAAAAAGGCATCACAAGTATAAACCCCTGAAAAAATTCCTCTAGATCATTTTTCTATAACTCTATATACTGACTTATATGTCTGATACTGCCCCTCAGGTGCTCGTTGGCCGCGGAAAAGCCTCACAAGCCCCACAACCAAAAGCTCCGACAACTGATCTAGAACAGCGCGACCGTACCATACGACTACTTCAGTACCTATTTACCATCACAATGAGCTCAGTACGAGAGGGTGAAGTTTCTCAGCGGATCGTAGATGCAATTTCTCGAGAGCTGGGTTTTGAGCTTGTGCTCCTCTTTAGTGTCGATAGTGACCGCCATGAGATAGCACCAACTGCTATCAATCGTGTGAATGGTATAGAGATGCCAGACGGCGAAAGCCTGTTTAGTGATGTCGTCATCCCCATGAGCTTTGAGGGAAATAGTATCCTCAAAGCCCTCAAGGACCGCGAGAAACGATTTACAGATGCGCTCATAGATGTTGTCTCTCCTTCATCTGCCAGACAGATGACGAGTCTATCAGAGCGACTAGGAATTGCATCCTATGTGCTCTATCCACTCTCGCTCCATGACAAAATGCTAGGAGCACTTGTTGTAGGAAGCACGAGTGCAAAAGATAAGCTCCAGGCCACAGACCTAGACGAATTAGAAACACTTGTGACTGTGATAGGTGTAGCCCTAGAGCGTGCAAAGCTCCATGAGGATCTGCATGTAGCCAATGATAAGCTCAAGGAGCTCGATCACCTCAAGGATGAGTTTGTCATGCTCGCCAGCCACGAACTGCGTACGCCCATGACTGCCATCAAGGGATCCCTTTCAACAATTCTAGAGGGATATGCAGGTCCCATAGACCCGAAAGCACGTGAGTTTTTGGCAGCAGCCTACAATGAAAATGAACGGCTGATGCGAATTGTCAATAATCTCCTCACAATCTCCAAAATGCAAGCTGGGAGGTTTACATTTTCGATCGTCAAAATTGACATCCAAAAAATCATTGATGAGGTGGTCACCAATATGCAAATGGCTGCCAAGGAAAAAAATCTATACCTCAAGTATGATAAACCAGAGCATATCCCTGCAGTTTATGCAGATCCAGACAAGGTGAAGGAGGTGCTCGTCAATCTCATAGGCAATGCCATCAAATTTACCCATCGTGGTGGTGTGACGATTAGGGTAGTAGAGCACAATTCAGATGTGGTTGTGTCGATCACTGACACAGGATCAGGGATCAAGCCAGAAGAAAAAGATCTCCTGTTTCAAAAATACTCTCAACTTCAAAATAACTACAGTCAGCAGACTGGCGGCACAGGCTTAGGCTTATATATATGTAAACAAAATATCAAAGGCATGAATGGGAAGATTTGGCTAGAGACAAATCTAGGGATTGGGAGTACATTCTTTTTTTCACTGCCTGTTGCGCCATAGGGGTGAGCCGGATGGCTAAGGAGCCGGGTAGCTAAGGAGCCGGGTAGCCTAAAGCAAATATAGATTGCGGTGCAGAAATAATTATTGAGTAACAACTTGCGTAACTATCTGCCTATACTTCATAATGAGTACATGTCAAAAATTCTCATTGTCGAAGACGATCCGTTAATCGTAAAAATTTACTCCACACGACTCAAAGCTGATGGGTATGAAGTGCTTTCCGCAGAAAACGGAGAAGAAGGGTTAAAAATTGCCCTAGCAGAAAAGCCTGATCTGGTCATTCTCGATGTGATGATGCCCAGGATGGACGGGTTTGGAGTGCTTGAAAAGCTTCGTGCAGACTACGAGATGAAAGACAAACCTGTGCTTATTTATTCAAATCTCATGAAAGAAGAAGACATAGAGCGTGCAAAAACTCTGGGTGTGACGGAGTTTTTGGTAAAGGCAAATTATTCACCGTCTCAGATTGTGGCCAAAGTGCAGCAGTATGTAGGGCCACCTCCCAATACGCCTCCAGCGGCAGTGTGAGAGTCCGGTTTCAAGGGACCAGGGACCAGGG
>CAZPNL010000031.1:2928-4788 GCA_964588145.1 uncultured Gammaproteobacteria bacterium | reverse complement strand
CCTCGCAATGACAATGTGTTTCCTCAAACTTCAAACGACTAACGACAAACGAATCACTAATCTCTAAACCCTAAACTCTAAGCCCTCGTTTCGATTTCAACCCTTCCCTAAAATACGCTATACTGATAGTATTGCCATGCTAGATCCTGCCACACTTTCAGCTATTGTCGTCGGTTCTGGATTTGTATCCCAATCAGACTTCAATATCGCCCTCAAAGCCAGTAGCGAGCTGGGTAAATCTATTCCGGATGTTTTGATTTCACGGGGAATACTAAGCGAGGATGCGTTTGGACAGATCATCGGCGAGCATTTTGGTGTGCCATATATAAAACTTGCACACAAATCAATTCCACAAGAAGTTCTTTCCATCATACCTGAGGAGGCAGCAACGACATTTCGTATCATACCATTTGCGATAGTCAGTAATGAGCTACATCTGGCTATGGAAGACCCAGGAGATTTGGAAGCTCGTGAGTTTGTCAGACGTCGTACTGGGATGCTAGTAAAAACGTTTTATGCTGCAGGAGCAGATATTGCCAAAGCTGTAGGACAGTATAAGCGAAATATTGGCGATGTTTTTACAAAAATTATCCACGAAAACGTCCAAAAAACTGCTACGGGTGCAGACGCTACAACGCAAGCCTCTGATATCCCCATCATTAAGATACTTGATACGATTCTAGAGTTTGCCGTCGCAGAAAACACCTCAGACATTCATATGGAAGCCTTGGAAGATACATTTATAGTCCGGTTTCGTGTGGATGGCATGCTGAAGGACATTTTTAATTTGCCCATTGCAGTGCACCCAGCTATCATTGCACGCATAAAGATATTGTCTATGCTCAAGCTTGATGAGCACCGAATACCACAGGACGGGCGGTTTAAATTTAAGATTAAAGAGCGCTATATTGCGCTTCGTGTATCTATACTTCCTGCATTTTTTGGTGAGAATATCGTTATGCGTATTTTGCCAGAGTCATCTCGTGCATTGTCACTAGAAGAGTTAGGGCTCAATGGACACAATCTTGAATTGGTGCGAAGAAACATAAAAAAACCTCACGGTATGATCCTGGTTACGGGTCCTACTGGATCTGGAAAAACCACAACTCTTTACAGTGTGCTCAATATTCTTATTTCAACTGAAGTTAAGATTTGTACAATAGAAGATCCTGTAGAGTATGGCATTAAGCGCGTCAATCAGACGCAAATAAATCCAGCCGCAGGTCTCACATTTGCAGCAGGATTACGTTCACTTCTCCGTCACGATCCGGATATCATCATGGTTGGAGAAATTCGTGATGGCGAAACCGTTGAAATGGCCATTCAATCCTCACTCACTGGCCATTTAGTCCTTTCGACTCTTCATACCAACGACGCTGCAAGTACGATTCCTCGGCTGCTTGATATGGGGGCAGAACCATTTCTCGTTGCTTCAACTGTCAATCTCATTATTGCCCAGCGTCTCGTTCGACAAATCTGTCAACATTGCATCAGTTCATATACTCCAGATGAGGAGACTCTTTCGTATCTGAAACAAATAGTGGGAGAAGAGGGGGTGCCAAAAAATTTATACAAAGGAAAAGGCTGCTCAGAGTGTAATAACAAGGGGTACAAGGGAAGAGTAGGAATATATGAAATTCTTGAGGTAAATGAGCAAATACGTCAGATGATTATTAAAAAAAATTCAAATGATGAAATCCATGCTACTGCTATCAAGCTGGGCATGATACCGCTTATTATAGATGGCATCAATAAAGCAAGTTCTGGTATGACCACAGTTGAAGACGTGCTCCGCGTGGTGCGTGAATAATTTATGGCAAGTTTTACATATAAAGCGATTGATCAATTTAAAAATATTTC
>CAZPNL010000031.1:0-2828 GCA_964588145.1 uncultured Gammaproteobacteria bacterium | reverse complement strand
GTTATCAAAAATTTAGTGATGAAAATAGATATCGCACGGTTTAATAGAATTTTTTCCACCCTCCTGCGTAGTGCTGTGCCTATCACAGAAGCGCTTGAGATATCGCTCAAGTCGTTGTCATGGAATCGATATACAGAACTCGCAAAAATATTGCCCGAAGAGATTAAAAAAGGGAAATCTCTTTCAAGTGTTATCAAGGCACATGACGTGTTTCCATCACTTATGGTGCAAATGATCTCCGCAGGAGAGCGCACAGCAACACTCGATAGTACGCTCTCTGATATGGCATCTTTTTATGAGCAAGAGGTTGAGGAAGAGGTAAAAAGTCTCACACAAATCATCGAGCCTGTGATGATGATTGTGGTGGGTATCGGAGTCGGAGGGCTTATATTGTCCATTATTGCGCCTATCTATGGTGTCGTAGGCAATCTCCAGCAGCCAGGGGGGAGGTAGAGGAATAGAGAATAGAGAATTGGCGCAGTTATTCCCTGAGCGAAACCAGTTGGACTGGTGTAGTCCAAGGGTGGAGAAGTAGTAGATAAAACAAATTGTTATATTGTTAAATTGTTTCATTGCTCTATTGCTAAATCATTTTATGAGTTTTATAAATTGTTGCTTTACAACTGATGTTTGTCATTGCGAGGAACAGGTAGGATTTGCTCTGGTGACGCGGTAATCTAAATAAAGATTTCGAGTTTCGAGTTTTGGGAATCGGTAAAATTTTGTCATTGCGAGGAACAGGTAAGCCTCGCAGCGGTGACGTGGCAATCTAAATTTTATAGTTATCTACATATATTGAAATGATCCCACACAGAAAAAAATACATACCTATCCAAAAAATTCTTTGGAATTTTAGTATTATCAGCCCAATAGTGTTTATTCTTGGTGTTACTCTAATAGGTTTTATGACGCCTGGGTATAATCACCTCAGGCACACGATTAGCAGGCTATCTATAGAACAATACGGATGGATTGAGAATATCAATCTATTTCAGCTGGCTTTGGCAATGTGCATTGCTGGAATACTTGTCAGCCGTTTAGGGGGTACTCCTTTTTCAAAAGCCATTCTTTCTACAACTTTATTTTCAAATACTATTTTATGTATTGCCACTATCCTATTTCCAACTGACCCTATTGAAGAAGTACAGTTTACAATCACTCAGCTTTCACTCAACGGGATGATGCATGTGGGGGTATTATTCATCTTTGTGTTAGCATCTCCCATAGGAATTGTGCTCGTGAGTAAAATATTGAGGAAAGAGTTTAAAAACATGTTTCTAGCAAACCTGACGCTCCTATGCGGGGTAGTCTCGTTTGTATTGTCAGTTGTGTGGGGTGTAAGTTGGCTAACCCACACTGGTGATGGGTTTTTGGGGGTATTCCAAAAAGTAATAACACTTATTAGTATTTTTTGGCTTGAAATGCTACTATTGCACATGCGAAAAATTTCGCTTAAAAAATATGAAAGATAAATATGCAGCAGTGTGGGTGTCTCATTCCTCGATAGGGGATTACCTCAAATGTCCCAGATTTTACTTTTTGCGAAACGTCTGGCGAGACCCCAAGACGAAGCATAAAGTGACTGTGATGACTGCTCCTCTTGCGCTTGGTCAAGTTGTGCACGATACCATAGACGAGATTAGTACACTTACAGCAAATGAGCGATTTGCAGTCCCACTTTTAGAACGATTTGAGCGCAGATGGCAGAGTGTGCATGGAGAGCTCGGAGGGTTTAAAAACGATGAGCATGAGCAAAAATTTAAAACACGAGGCGCTAGCATGCTCTCGCGGATTACCCAAAACCCAAGACCGCTTCTTACGAAAGCTGTCAAAATCCGCCAAGAACTCCCACACTACTGGATCAGTGAGGAAGATGATTTGATCTTGTGTGGAAAAATAGATTGGCTCCAATATAACGAAAGTGATGACAGTGTGAGCATCTTAGATTTTAAAACTGGCAAAAATGACGAGGATGAGGATTCACTGCAATTGCCTATATACGCGCTCCTGGTGTCCAATTGTCAAAAGCGACAAACAAAGGCAGCGTACTATTGGTATCTGGATCGTGATGATGTCCCACTCCAAATGGATCTTCCAGATCTAGAGCAATCCAAAAAGACAGTGCTAGAAATAGCCAAAAAAATACAACTTGCACGCAAGCTTAATCATTTTGTCTGTAAAAAAGGTGGATGTATGTTTTGTGAGCAGATGGAGAAGATTGTGCGTGGTGAGGGGAAACTCGTAGGTGAATCAAACTATCACCAAGACATTTACATATTGCCCTAATCATTTTGGCCAATCTATGGATTTATACTCAACTATATCTTTTGTGCTGTTTAGGTATTTAATTTCAGCACGCATATTACATGTATATTTAGTATTTTGAGAAGTATATATTCCACAGAGGTCATATATCATTTTCACATTGCCATATAAATATTCCATCGGCTTTTTACCTTCACAAGCATAGATTATAAGCTCTACACTTGAAGATAATCTAGCGTTTTGCCTAGTGATATTTTCAACACCACAAATATGTACAATTTTCTTAATGGGACTCGTCAAAAGGGCAGTAGCATATATATATGAGTGAGATATAAGATAATATGCTATCACGAGTATGAATAAAAGAATCGGAACGAATGTAAAAAGTAAAAATTTTATAAATCTATTTTTTGACAGTTTCTTTTTTTGATTACAATAATGTTTATATAATCCGTAATAACTAAGTATTACTATCGTTGAAATGTTTGAAATTATATTTATACTATATAAAATTTTCCAATTATCTTTATTTAACCAATTATTAGAGTAGCTAATAAAATATA
>CAZPNL010000030.1:0-16933 GCA_964588145.1 uncultured Gammaproteobacteria bacterium | reverse complement strand
CGCGCCATCAAAATTGTCCCAGGAGATATATTATCGTTTCGTGCAGGTAACCTGATCCCCGCAGACTGTAGGGTCATAGCAAGCCATGATCTCTTTGTAAATCAGTCCACCCTGACAGGAGAATCATTCCCTGTAGAAAAACAATCCGCTGCTCTTTCCCATAAGCCTTCTGCACTGACAGAGTATTCCAATATATTGTTTTCTGGTACAAGTGTCATTTCTGGTACTTGTCTTGCAGTCGTATGTCGTACTGGGGTACACACAGAGTTTGGTTCTATTGCACGCAGCGTAGATAAAAATGATAACGAAAATGATTTTACGCGGGGCGTGGCAGAGTTTAGCGTGATGATACTGCGAATCATTTTAGTCATGGTTGTGTGCATATTTGGCATCAATCTCTTTTTGAAGCATGGACTTTTGGAGTCACTGCTTTTTAGTATCGCCGTGGCTGTAGGAGTCACACCTGAGTTTTTGCCAACTGTCATGAGTGTCACTATGGGGCTGGGGAGTGTAGCGATGGCCAAAAAAGGTGTGATCGTCAAAAGACTCGTGGCAATTCCTACGTTTGGCAGTATGGATACACTTTGTACAGATAAGACTGGCACGCTCACAGACGATCACATCAGACTTGTTAAATATCTGGATCTCCACGGTAAACCTTCAGATATGGTTTTTGAACATGCATATCTCAACAGCAAATATCAGACAGGTATTAAAAATCCTATGGACGAGGCAGTCCTCATCTATGAGCATCGAAAAACAGATGGGTATGAAAAGATTGATGAAATCCCATTTGATTTTGAAAGGAAGCGCATGAGTGTGGTCATTGGTCACGGCTCTAAGAGGGCTCTGATTACCAAGGGAGCACCAGAAAATGTATTGTCTGTCTGTTCCACAGTTGTCGATGGCCAAGTGGTGGAGATGACCGCGTCACGAAAGGAAAAAATACATGCACTTTATAGCCGCCTCAGTCGTGAAGGGTATAGAGTTCTTGCTGTTGCAACGTGCGATATCGGCCGTCAAGACCGATACGTCAAAACGGACGAACAGGAAATGTCATTTGTAGGGCTCATGGCATTTTTGGACCCTGCAAAGTCTGGTGTCCGTGAGGCTATTGACCGGCTGGAAGCAATGGGCATTGAGGTAAAAGTGGTCACAGGCGATAACGAACTTGTGACAGAAAAAATCTGTAGAGATAGTGATATTCCTGTCAAAGGTATTATGCTTGGGGAAGAAATTGACGGGCTTACAGACGGAGCACTGTCTGAAAAAGTCCGCAATACGACTGTGTTTGCCCGCTGTTCTCCATCACAAAAAACCAAAATCATTCAGTGTCTCCGTGCGCAAAAACGGGTCGTGGGGTATATGGGAGATGGCATCAATGATGCGCCGTCTCTGGTGGCAGCAGACGTAGGCATTTCGGTTTCCAACGCAGTAGATGTAGCCAAAGAGTCAGCAGATATCATCTTGACACAAAAGTCTCTGGGGGAGCTTGCTGACGGAGTGCTAGAGGGGAGAAAAACCTTTGGCAACACCATGAAATACATCATGATGGGACTATCGAGTAATTTTGGCAATATGTTTAGTGTGGTGGGGGCAGTGCTTTTCATCCCGTTTCTGCCGATGCTTCCTATCCAGATACTGCTCAATAACTTTCTCTACGACATAGGGCAGATGACGCTGCCACTGGATAGTGTTGATGATGAATACATCAGACTTCCTCGCAAATGGGACATCGCATTTATCAAAAAGTTTATGCTGGTACTAGGCCCTGTCAGTTCTCTATTTGACTTCATCACCTACGGACTCATGTATTATATATTTGTCGGCAACCAACAGTTTTTTCAGACAGGATGGTTTATGGAATCTCTTGCTACTCAAGCGCTAGTGATCCATGTTATTCGTACACGCAAATTGCCTTTTGTAGAGAGTCGGAGTAACGGGTTGCTGATCCTCTCAAGTATTGGCTCAATCATAATCGGCTGGCTGATCACCTATCTGCCCATAGGGAAATATTTTGGTTTTGTCCCTATGCCACTCTGGAGTGTGCTCATGATTGTAGCAATTGTGGTTCTTTACCTCGTTACGACAGAAGCTGCCAAAAGAGTCTTTTACGCAAAAGTCGCCAGGATCTAATCCTCATATTATTCAAAACAGTTCCAGTAACAAAACCAGAGTTTGCTTTTGATTTGACTTCGGTCGACTACACCAAAAAAGCGTGAGTCACTGCTATGCGCCCGATTGTCACCCAAGATAATATATTCCCCCTTCGTCAATCTGAGCGATTCCTTTGGATGAAACAGAGGTCCTGCAGACGTGTATGTGTCTTTGGGTAAATATGTGTCATCTTCTGTTTCATCATTGATATACACTTTGTATTTTTCTTGGAGTTGTCCCGTAAAATCATACGTAGTGCTTCGAAGGGAAAGCGTATCATTGGGAACCCCGATTATACGGCCTACCGTAGGGAGATGATTGACTGGAGAAATATACTCGACGATATCATACCGCTGTGGTTCTGTTTGCGAATAACTAATCTTATTTGTGATCCAATACTGGTGATCCTTGAGATTTGGCGCCATAGCATTGCCATTGATGATGATGGGGGAGGCGACAACCATAAAAAATGCGATGAGAAATACACAAAGCATAGCAAATGCCATTAATGCGGCTGAGATTATAAATAGATAAGAAGTATAATTTTTCATATTTTTATGATAATGATACTACTATATATAGAGTAAAAAAGATCACGTATTTTTATCAAAGTATATGCTTACAATAAAATGTGATTTGCTCCCTGATTTGATCAAGTGCATCTGCTACATTTCTCTATTGTCGTACAAGTTTTATAAAGAGGAATAAAATATCAATTGGTTATTTTTCTAACTATAAATGCTTCTATGATATGCGTATGAATATATGCGGCTAGACATGATCGCACACAATCATTGGGTATATACAGTGTCTAGAGCTGTCTGGATTTGGTTTTCTTTCCATCCCGCTCCAGCCAGTCGCAATTTAACATCATCTTTTGGTGCACCAAATTTTTTGGCTTCTACCACATAGGTTAGTAGCTGCTCTGGAATAATATTTATTTTTTCTAGTGGTATAGATATTGTATTGGATCTTGTTTTTGGGATATCTTTGGAAGGAAAAAAGAGTGACCAAACAATAAGGGGAACAAACCCAGTGACAATAGTTCCCATCAGTAATGGTATAAGGCCTATTCCCGAGGTGCATATAATAAGCAATAAATAAAATTGAGCAAAGTTCATTAAATTAGCCGAGGGATCATTGCTAAAAACTATATTAACGAAAATATAGATAGCCTGCATCATAATTCCTATTGCTAATGCTTTTCTTACTGGATTTTTTGGAAGTTTATATGTATACATATGTATCAAAGCTTGTTATCCCACACGATTCTCCAAAAGCGAATGGTGCTTAGCCCCAAGGTGAGGTATAAGATGATAGCCAGTGACACTTCTATAGGGAGATGTGATATAGGCGTTGTAAATCCACTGAAGTTATTTGTCACAGATTCTGTAAACCAACGATATCCGTTTTGGATGAGATACCCTTCGATCTGAAAAAATATGAGAGATCCTACTAATACATAGGCGAGCATTTTTATAACTTCTGGTATGTTTTTTTTAACTACATCGACAAGCGATGTTGAGAGATATATGAGCACTATCCAAAGTCCTATGCGAAAAATATTTATATCACGATATATATAGCCCCACGATGGTAGATTGTGTGTGACAACTAGTGGCGATATAAGCAGCTCCATACAAAATATGACTATGCTCGCAATAGCTAAGTTTTTAAAACTTATTCTTCTTGGTGATGGTACCAGAGGCATGTTTGAATCTACCAAGTGCGCATATTTATAAAAACTTATAGTCACTAGACTAAATACTGGCAGGTAGTAGAGTATTTCTGCAGGGATTGTGCCCAGCATGAGGACACTCGTTTTTGTGATTTCAGGAGCAAACGCTCGTATACCCAAAAGTGAAAGAATATTTTCAAATATCAGGCCAACGATCACAATACCAGGTAAACTCGCAAAAAATCTTTGCAGCTCGTGCTTCTTGGGATAGGTTTTATCTATGAGAGTCGTAATTGATAAGAGTATCGTGGTCCAAGCAGCTGTGATGATCCAGCTTGTGCCCAGGTACATATACCCAAACATTCCCAGATGAGATATCCGCCACATGGGGGTGGTATAAAATTGAAACAAACTGACACCAAGCATCATAAAGAGAATTCTTTTCCAAGCATCTTTGTATATTTTACTTAGCTTTAGATAGAGAGCAAGAAATAATATGAGGACTACAAATATAAAAAGTGTACTAGCGGGAGTCAGAGATTTGTCTATATTACATAAGCCTTCTAGCTTAGTGCAGGGTTGTATGGAGCCAGCTGTGGTAAATACTGTCGGCAGGTTCATAAAGAAACATCAGGATATATTTAGTATTCATCTTGGAAACAGAGATGTCAATGCATTTTTCAGGGTGCGTGGTTTTTTATAAGTATAAATGATGCACCAAGGGTAGATTGGTATACATTTCACATGTTGATCTATAGGAGTTTGAAGACGTATTCGCATTTAGGGTGCGGAGAGCTCTAACCACATCCACAACTTTTGCCGCTAACTGCAGGAGAGGTGCGTGCTGAGCTATCTTTGATCTTGCAGCCGCCCCATTTGGCATGAGCAAATTGTGGGTGCGTTGTGAGATGTTCCCATACCTTATAAAGTGGCTCTGTCAGGACATTGCCAAAGATGGCGTGATTGAAGTCACACGACATCATGTCTCCATATGGAGATATATAACAGTAGCTCGTCCCACACGAACAGCCCACGCTGCGGTGACTCGTAGCATATGCGTATGCCAGGACTCCAGGATACGATGGATCGTCATTATATTTTTTAATGTGATGTATCATATCTTCTACCCAATTGTGATTGTCTACGAGATCTTTGCGATGTTTGTATCTGCCTGTTGGCATAGCATCAAATATGAGTACCTCATGGACACCAAGCTTTTTACCTAGTTCCACGATACGATCAAGCTCTCCATCTGCATAACTTTCCGGAGTCATGGTTGTGGAGATACCCACAGACATACCCGTGCTCAGTGCTACCTGTATGCCCTCTGTAGCATTTTGAAAAAGCCCTTTGCTTTTTCGAAAAAAGTCATGCTTGGCCTCTTGTGCCGCATCTAGGCTGATATATATGCCATCAAGGCCACTTTCACGAAGGATATTTGCTTTTTCAGACAGGAGTGCGCCATTGGTAAATAGGGTTGTAGCAGAGGTATTTTTATCTACAGATTGGATGATCTGTGGCAATTCCTCACGGAGAAGTGGCTCACCGCCGACAAAGTTGATCATAGTCACTCCAAGCTCTTGGGCTTCGTATATAATCTTTTTGGCTTGATCCAGGCTGACAGGTTTCCTCTTGGGATCATGGACTCCCTGGAAAAAGCTACAGTGTTCACATCCTGCATTGCAAATATCGTTTATAGCAAAACTGAGGAGATTAGGGATATTTTTGTTTTGAATAGACCGAAAAAAACTTCTAGCAACTAGGTTTGCCATGGGTTTACTAAAGACTGATGGGGTAGAAAGTGAGAATACAGGATATCCATCGCGAAAATGTATAACTTTGTCATGGTTTAAATAAATTTTATAAAACGCTTTTATATAATCATATGTGTAAGGTATAGAGTGGGTTGCTATGAAAGAGCGAAGACGCAGCTGAGTGCGAAGTGTGTCTACTATGGATAATTTCATACTTCAGTATATAAGGTATCACAAGTATGGCATATCAGGTACTATGTAATTATTCGCATGTAGATTTATATGAAATGGATACAATATTTTCAGAAGCGGTTTCCAGTGCATTTATTATTTCTATTTTCCTTAGTATCTGTAGTGAGTAGTGCAGACAAGCAGCTAGCTTGGGGATCAGGTGTTTTTCTTTCTTGCTGGTATCTCCTATATTTTTTGCTCATTCGGCTATTAGACGAATTTAAAGATCAAGCATTTGACAATAATTATCACAAGGATAGGCCATTACAAAGTGGTTTGATAGGTGAAAAAGATCTTTGGTATGCTATAGCAGTTGTGCTCATCTGTATGAGCGTCATAGTCATATATGTAGGCGGAAATGTCTGGTATTATCTGGTGGTCCTGGGGTACACGGGGCTCATGTACAAAGAATTTTTTATACCAAGATATTTAAAAAAACACATTTTTGCATACCTTTTAAGTCATCAAATAGTATTTATCCCCATATGGTTATATATTTATTCCATCACATCGCCAGGTCTATTTAAGCAATCATATGTCCTCATATCTTTGCATCTCCTCTATCAAATAGCACCAGTTGTGATTATGGAAATAGGACGCAAAATGATGCACAGGCATGATGCGCATGGAAAAAATACACCAGATACCTACGCATATATATGGGGTGAGTGGCAAGCGATAGCAATATTTGGCGGGCTTATCATAGCATCTGCTCTTGTAGGTATAGGTGCTACTGTTATACCAGTTTATGTTGGCTGTGTGGTATTTATAAGTGGGAGTGCAATTACAGTATCAGCAAAACAGCTGGTGCCATACATGGAAAAATACGGCATGGTGCTTACAATAGGTATGACGCTTCTATTTCCATTATTAGCGCTTATATATACGTATGAATAAATATATTCTTTGGGACAAAACAAATATTGGTGAAAATTATCCTGGGGTTACAAGCCCCCTGACATATTCATTTGTCCGTCATGCGTATAGTAATGTGTATGTAAATTTTGTCCGTCTGATAGGCGCACGTCCCAAAGAAGTTGAAAAAAAGAAATATATTTTTGAAAATCTGATTGGACAAATCCAAGGGCAGCTCTATTACAATCTCATGCTCTGGTATGAACTTCTAGATTTTCTTCCCGCCAAAAAAAACACGACAGCGTGGTTTGACGCCATGCTCGATCCGGTGGTAAAAGCTGATTTGAAAAATATTGCAAATGAAAAACATGGGGTCTGGGTATCTGTTCAAAAAATGTATATCGGAGTGCGATTCGTACTTTTGTCGATTTTTTTTCCACTCTTACATCAAGTGTTTGAATTTAAATCGAGGAAATTATTTCGTCAGTTTCAAAACATACACCTTGAGACTATGTCACAGGAGAAGCTTGGGGAAACATTTGATACGTTTCAGAGCAAATTTTTTTCTGTTTGGGCTATAACGATCGTCAATGATTTTCGCCTCATGAGTTTGTATGGCATTCTTACAAAAATGGTCCACGCATGGACTGATAATCCCGCATACTTTTTGCAGCAACTCAAAAACAGCAAACATCCACCTGTCAGTGTGCGCGTGCTTCAGGATGCGCTACAAATAAGTCAGATGATTCGCACAAATGATACGTACAAAAAATTATTTGAGCAGCATGAGTCAAAACAAATTATCGATGTGTTAAAGAATAAAAAATATGCGCCTCTGTCAAAGCTCATCGATACGTATCTTGCAAACTATGGTGATCGTATGGCTAGTGAGTTAAAGCTTGAGGAACCAAGTTTTGTGGAGCAGCCGCATAAATTTATTGAACTATTGCAGGATGCTATAAAAATAGATAGTCACACTACCATGCATAAGATTGATGCAAATAGTAAATTTACCTGTGGTAGATTACACAGGTGGCTTATTTCCAACTGTATCTTTTTTACGATACAGGCTATGCATAGACGTGAATATTATAGATTGCGCAGAGTGCAGGCATTTCGTCTCGCGAAACAAATGTATGCAAGTATGGCAAAACGCCTTTTAGAGCGTGGGGTTTTAAAAAATATTTCTGATGTGTATATTCTGACACACCAGGAGGTTTTTTCAAAAGAACTTTCGGACAAAAAGTTACAAAGTATTTGTATTGAAAGAAAAAAAATATGGCACGAGTATGAAAAGCAGCTATTGCCTCAGTTGGTATACACAGATATGGATGGAAACGTGCTCTCAGAAACGTTTAATAACAATTCAATATCCACCGATACACTTTGTGGCAAAGCCGCCTCAGCTGGAGCTGTGGAGGGAGAAGTAGTTGTGATGACCACACTTGATACTCGTGTTTCAGTCAGTGGCAAAATACTTGTGACCAAAACGACTGATCCTGGATGGACTATCCTATTTCCAAAAGCACGTGGAGTCATCACAGAGTATGGTGGCATGCTCTCCCATGCAGCGATTGTGGCGCGTGAAATAGGTATCCCATGTATTGTGGCAGTCCCTATGGTTACCGAAAAGCTCAAGTCTGGTGACAGAATCTGTATGAACGGCACAAATGGTACGATTGAAAGAATATGAAATTTATCAAGTCACTGACGATCGCCGATTGGCTGAGTATGGCAGCTTTAGGGTTTGGGTGGATGAGCATATTAAGCATACTAGATGGAAATTGGAAATTGAGTAATATTCTATTTATTTGTGCATTTGTATGTGATCTGCTCGATGGGTATCTCGCACGTAAAGTATCCAAACCTACTGTATATGGTCGATCGCTCGACTCGTGTGTTGATATTGTCGTGTACTTAGTTTTTTCCTCCTTATTTGTGTGGAAGTTCTATACATTCATGCCTAATTTAAAATCCAGTACATCCTTTGCTATTCTCTTCTTTGGCATACTGCGCCTCGTACGCTATATGCAAGAAGGCATGAAAAAAGATGAAGCAGGATTGTACTACCGGGGTATTACAGTCGTGCATATAGCTTTTGCTACAATTATCGGATATATGATCATGCGTATCTTTGCAGTGTCTCCAATAATTGTGGATATTGTATTGGTGATAGTATCTATCGGTATGCTCTCAGATTTTAAAAGTAGAAAAATTTCTTCATGCATACTAGCACTTATAGCAGCTATTGTGGGAGTACTGGTGATATTTGTTCCTTAGTATGAATGCCATACAAATTCACCAAGCTGAGAATGCTGATTTAGATACTATCTTTACGCATATTAATGGAGAAAAAATATTAACTCCAAAGACCAAAAACCAAGTAACTATGCTACTAAAAGATGGACAAATATATGCAGCATATGATGGTCAAAAAGCTATAGGAGCTATTATTAAAAAGACACTGTACGACGGAGCATATGAGCTACAATCACTTTGGGTAGATGAGGCATACAGGCATAAAGGAATTGCACGTCAATTGCTCCAATATGTATGTCAGGATGCCAGTCAAAAGGGTATAGCATCTGTAGCAAATAAACACCTTTATCAAACATTTTATACACTTGGATTTTGTGAACCGAATATTCGTATAAAAGATTGGAGACTTTGGTATTGCTATATATCTTCGAAATCAATAGAAACAATTTTAACGTTTCTCTTTCGTAAAAAAGGAAAAGTGTTTATACGAACATGAATGCAATAGGAATTAGCATCATTATCATTATCGTCTTATTGGGTATCGAGATATTGTATCGATGTGTCAAAGTGCAAGTCGAATATAGTAGGAAAATTGCGCATCTAGGCTCGTGTGCTATAGCATTGGTAGCCCATGGATTGATTGAACAACACGTGTTTATTTTCATTTGTCTTTATTTTGCAGCTGTATTTATTGGCATATGGAAATATAAGCTGTTGCAAAGCGTTGAAAATGTGTCTCGAAAAACGATTGGGAGTATATGTTTACCCCTTGGCCTAATGGTGCTCGGGCTCACAGTATATGATCAAAAACAAATATTTACTGTTGGTGTGTCTATCCTTGCGTTTGCAGATACTGCAGTAGGTGTGCTACGTTTTATCGCGAAGTTACCAAAGAAAAATATGTGGGGCATGTGGGTTCACTTTTTGATTACGTTTGCCGCACTAAGCTTTGTGCGCCCAATTGCGTCTGCGGCTATAATTGCCAGCGCATTAACCCTTATCGAATTGCAAAGTGGGTATGGCACAGATAACTTTTTTGTCCCTGTAGGATATATAGCTCTTTTACGTGTGTTTTAGCTGGAGTCGAATCATAGCTGCATCAGTCAGAAGATGGAGTACGCCGCCTAAAAGTATCGCAATACCTACAGTATATACATCAAAATGAAAAACGATGTAATACACAAAACCAGCAGCGATAAGTCCATCAAACGTATCCAAAATTGCGAACACGTATAGATATTTTGTGGTTTTTTTACCAGGTAGTATGCCCAGTCTTCGCTTGAGAAAGCTATTGGGAAGTTCTCCTAAAGCATAAGACAAACCGACAAGTATATATTTCCAAGATAATGAAAATTCATATGTTTGTGCTGACACAAATAAAGTAACTAGAGTTCCCCACATGCATGTAGCAAGTGGCATGATGAGAAATCCTCGCCATGTTTTATGCGCACCAAATATAGGATGATTTCCCCAATGCTTTCCATAGTCGAGGGGCTGATTAAACAAAGGTGCGAGTGGTGATTTGAGATAGGCTATAAACGTAAATCCCGCCAAGAGAAGTGGCACAATCATGAGAAGCAGGGTATTGATCATGTCATAGGGAATCAATGCGATTGTTTTTGAGTGTGCCTGCGAGAAATCAGTTTACGTACCACAAATACCAGCGTACCACCGCCAATGAGTATGACGTTGCCTGCAATAAAGAGAAATGCAGGGATACTTGTGAGCCGTGAGAGGCTTGAGATGTTGACCACCTGGGGAGCGCCTGAGGTGGGTGCCATGATTTTAAGATCACTTGATTCGTTGGAATCAAATGGACGTGGCATGCTCATCCCACTACCGCCTATGGTGTTGACGCCCATCATAGGAGCAAGTGGATTTGGTATAGAGCCACCAAATTCTCTCACTGGTTGGAGGTTTATGAGCCCGTCACCCCTAAATTGATTTTGATTGTTTTCGGTGACTGCAGCATCCAAAAACCTGTCATATCTATTTTTAAATTGCGCAAGCTGCTGCTTTTGGGCATCATTGACCAGAGCCAAAAGTGAGGAGTAAGGCGAGACGAGTGTGGCTTTTTCAGAAAATGAATTGATATTATCCAGTACTGCTACATCTCCCAGTGCATCTCGGGGAAATTGCACCAGGAGTTTTTGCAGGAGTGCTTTGTTGGCCACACGAGCAGTGCTTGCGGGTGTCTCAAATGGAAGCGGGAGAGCTGTGCTAATATTTGGCAGGTGTGCCAGAGAAACCATGCTAAATATGTTTGGAAATACATTTTCTGAGGTGAGATCCAGTGCCATCAATCGAAGTGCCTCATCCGTAGTGCTGGTTGTATCGCCGCCTGATTGGAGGAGTTTGCTGGTAAACTCCATAGTATAAGGTGGCAGTACCAAACTATGGACAAAGTATGCACGCGTTAGTGACGAAAACGGATAGAGAGATTGTTGTGTGACCGTAGACTTTGGTCCTGGGTATACCATTGCTATGGTAGGTACATCAGCGGGAAACTTGATCGCGTCAAGGGATGTGGCATTTCCAAAATATGTGATAGCATCGCTAATATTGTTTTTTGTGAGCACTGTGCCTGGAGAAACTTGTGTGTTGTATTTGTAGAGTGTAACGGTATTTTGTTCCAAAAACTGCGTGTGGGAGGCAAGCGTTTGAAAGAGTGCTGCTACTTCTTTGTTATCGCGATTAGCATACGATGTATCGACATAAATTGAGATACGCTGACCAGATAAAGCGCTAAGCGCTTTTCCCAGATCTGCACAAGAGATGGATTTTGCAGTTTCATCTGCTGCAATACTAGATACTGTTGCTTGAATCGCATCAGTTTTTGTGTCCTCTGACACTTTTGTGGTGCAAGGGTCGACACTTTGACCAGATGCATAGGCCATGTGCGTATCAGATTCTTTGAGTTGTACGCTACTATTTGTCATACGAGCACTGAGTCTAGCGGAAGTGGTAAGAATATTTGTTTTTTTGGTGTACACCGGGAGTGGATATCCCGTCGGGTCACCAGGCGTGGTATAGCTAAAGAGTACCTTTTGCCTCTTGCCAGACAGAGTTGTCATGTCCCCTTTGGCAGGCACAGGAAACACACGCAGGCGGTACTGGCGGGGCCCCGTTTGCTCCAGGAGCGCTGGGTCTCGCCTGATATTGAGCTGTGCCTCATAGGTACGCTGCGCAGCTCCTTTGGGCGAGATGATGCCACCATATTCAAGGTTTGGACCGAGTTTGAGGTCTGTGATAGCAGCGCCACTGGGGAGAAAAAATTCGTATATGACCTCTTGCTGCTGATAGCTCGTATTTTCAAATTCTTCCTCGATCGTCACATTTGCCAAAAGTCCCGTAGAGGATGGGGATACTGATACTTGTCTACTTGAGAGATGTACTGGAGTTTGTGCTGAGACGGTCTTATTTACCGCGTTGATCTTCTCATAGGGCGATACGCCAAATACCTGTGTATAGCCAGCACTGATAGCTGAGTAGTTGCCACTATCTGCCTGAGATACAAACGGGTAGGCAATCATGAGAAACGTTTGCTCCAGAGCCATAGCAGCAGTCTCGGGCATACCAAAAACCGCTCTGTACCCGCTTGATATCAGAGTGTCATTTTTACGGAAAGGATAGCGAGACGTGCCACTATACATATCTTGTATCGCCTCTTGAGCTTCTTGTTGACTGCTTATGACGTTTGATGCAAGAGATTCACGTTCTTCATATGTTGTGGCACGTGAGATTTTTTCAAGCGTATCAAAAAGTGCATTTTGACTGGGTTGATAGGATGTAAAAATTGCACCGAGTATACAAAGGAGTGCACCAGCTCCTTGAAACAAAAATAGTGTGCTCTCTGGCATAGTTTTGGACAATCGGTTGTGAGAAGTCAGATATACTTTTACGAGAAAATATAACATCACAAATGGCAGGAGCAGTATTCCTGTAACCACAAGGATAAAAAGCGTCCCCAGGCTAAACTGTACAAACCGTTCAAAGAAAACCTCTGTGATCGGGCGGTAACTATAAAAATTGAATAGACCGCTAAAGACCAATTGTGAGAGTGCACCCAAAGTAACGGGGACAAAAAACAAAAGGAGGACCAGTAGGTACCCGAGTACTATGATGGCTGCCTGACTGATGAGAAATATGCATTTATGTACAGTATCAGAGATAGTAGTACCAAGTTGTGAGACGACTACAGTAGGAATTGTCACAAGCGCCAGAAGCAGTGACATGGCCACAAATGGGGTTACCTGCATAAACACAAAAAGCGCGAGTAGTGAAATAACAGCCAGCGGTAGTTCAAATAGAAAAAAGACTTTTGCCAGAGTTCCTGTACTTTTGTACAGTTTTTTATACCAACTTACCGCCATGCTTGCTGCTGGGGTGAGGATAAAGACCAGAAGAAAAAAAGCCCGGAGCATGCCAAATTCTTTCGCTCCAGTGCTCGTACCGCGACTAATGAAGTCTCTTACTATAGATATCCCAAAAAATACTGCAAAGAGTTGAAAGTAGACGTTGTATCCCCAAAACAAAAAGTTTGCAAACCAGGGTTTACCAGGCTTTTTAGGTGTAGGCGAAGGCTGCTCTATGGTTTCTACAGAAATAAAATTTTCGGGTGTCGTCACACTGAGGCTTTGGGAAAGTTTTGCTATCAATATGTGTCTAGCTACGCTTTCGGCCTCGGACGCAAACGAGTCTGTCGTGATATCTCTCTGCCCGCTATAGAGCCGGACGCTGCCTGTCAGTTCATCAACTACTGCAGAAATACCTGGTGGAGCCTTGGGGTGAGATTTGCGGTAGAGGGCGACAATTTCTTCTTTGATTTCAGACAGAAGCACACTATGCGTACTCCCTTTGGCAAGTGCTAGATCCAGAAGTGATGCAAATTCACTTTTCATAGCAACGCAGGAAACTACTACACTTCAATCGTAACACGTCCCGTCCTGACAAGCAAATTTCAGCAGATACATACATATTTCGTTATGTATCATTGAATATAAATTGTCATCCCCGACCTGCCTCGACGGCAAGGCGGGCCTGATCGGGGATCGTACAAATCTACATCGATTCCCGCTTACGCAGGAATGACAATGACATGAAATATTCATTACCCGTAAATTCTTGGTATAGAGAAAAATACGTATATGTTACTCTTTTTTGTCTGTCACTTTTTCCGTGACATCCTCAACTACTTTTTCGATTTGCTTCTCTGCTTTTTTGACGGAACGGGTGGCAAGCTTTTTTACTTCGCTCAATTTGTCCCCAAGTTTTTTGCGATTTTTGGGGTTTGAGAGGAGCTTGGCAACAACTCCTATGGCGCCTGCTACTGCGGCTACTCCGACGAGCCCTGCGGCGACTTTAGCGGGGTTTACTTTTTTGTTTTCGGGCATGGTATGGATCTCCTTTTTAAATGTATATATTCATCATACCAGATCAGGAGAGGATATTGCCCCAATCAGTTTCAGCTATAGGGAGCCGCATGAGTCTATCTGCAGCAGCCGCATCGTCCAGGTCTATAAATTCATCAGGGGAAGAGAGGATTGGGGAAAGGTCTGGCTCAATGCGTACAAGTTTTGTTTTGGGAAAATGTCTGTTTATTAACTCTGTCTGTTGTTCCCATGGGGAGTCGAGAAGTTCATTGATGATCCACAGCACCCACGGCACAAGCCAAGTGAGTGGTTTTTGAAAACTTGGTTTTCCTGTGCCAAAACTGACGATTGTGGTCTGATCATGGTCATAGCCAGACATATAATAGTAGGCTTCGACAGCTGCTTGGTACACCGGGTTTCCGGCAACTCCGACTCCTCCGTCCACAAATAAATTATCAAGTATCTGGAGTGACTCTTTGGGTGAGCGCTTGATATCGGGCACATGCATAGGTGTAAAAAATGTCGGTGCCGCAGCAGATGCGACAGCTATATCCACCAAAGATACCTCAGAGCATAAGCTAGAGTTTTTAGCGTGATCGCGGACAAAGTACCACGGGCGACCGTCTTGGAGGCGCTTTGCGGAAATCAATATATCTATAGGCACGTCCTTGAGTTTCCAATCCGCAGCACTCCCCAGAGTTTCAGCTATGATGTGTTTGAGCGGTTCAGTCTGATACATGTGACCCGTGGTGAGACGCTTGAGGGATTTACCCAGATAGGATGGAAAAATATCCTTTGCATGTTCAGAAATCATGGCTAAAAGTTTTTGCGCAGGCACCCCTGCCACCAGTCCCGCTGTCGTGATACCACCACTGGAGGTGCCGGCAATCATGCTAAAAACTTCGCGGCACGGCTTACCGATTTGTTTCTCCAGTTGCACGAGGTGAATGAGTGGGAGGATCCCACGGATGCCACCGCCGTCGATAGAGAGGATATATTTGTGTTTGGCCATACTCTTATTGAATGCTTAGGTAAGCTATTGTTCCTGCTGCGATAAATAAAAATATTGGTCCCAACAGCGACCAAAAAATCGGATGCGAGTGAATCGTTTCCGTAGGAGTTTTTAACTGCTTGAGCGTCACATGTGAGCTCATGTCTCTGAAAAACCATCCTTCAGCACTTGAGGAGACACCAAAAAGAGTTTTGAGCTTTCCAAACGCAAAAAACATATTACCCACGAGTCCAAAGAGCGAATTGTAGTCCAGAAACGTGAGCCCTGTTCTATCTTGGTACATCATGTCCTCAGAAAATATATATCCTGGGATTCCCCGGCCGATGACAGTTCCAGACAAACGGATAGCTTTGCCACGCAGTGGCGAAGCATAGGGGTTGCGCATTTCATCTAGAATCGTGGTGTCAGTAGCGTGTCCCAACGGATATTTGTAGAGGATCTGAAACAGGAGTCCTAAGCCAAGCGCAGTTAGTATGAGTGGGAGATTCATAAAATATATTGATACGCCTGTTAGAAGTACCGGTGCTGCAGAGACAATGAGTCCAAAGAAAAAGTTTTCATACAGTTTGTGGCGGTCTACTAGGAGCCGTTGTTCGGCTGAGGCTATATCGTAGCCAAACGGCTTATCGTAAGCTTTTGATAGTTCTGAAAGTTTCTGAATGCGCTTGCCCGTGAGTGGATGAGTAGAAGAGAGTTCAATGAGTTTTGCCCAGGGGCTCACAGTATCAAATACCATCACCTCAGCTATTGCACTCGGATCATTTTTGGTGACAAAACTTGTCACACCTATGTGTTTGGCATTTTTGACGTCTATAATTCCCAGCTGCCGCGTGCTTTGGAGGAGCCTCTTGGCACTATCTGTGTCCTCGACGCTGACGATACCGTAGGCTATTTTGATCAGTGCATTGGCCAGATCCTGCGGTGGACAAAGTCTTGCAGAAAAGGCATCTGCCATGTACTCCCGGGTGCGGCTGAGAAAATACACGATGTAGGTACTTGCTATATATAATATGTAGGAAACGAGAGCAATGAGCTTTGCGCTCCCGGCTTTTTTGCCCCGAGACCGGATGAGCACTGCATAAATCTCATAGAGGATTTGCACGAGGGTGCTGGCAATCATCATGACCAGAAAGTCTCGGTTGACGATATGCCCCAGCTCATGGGCAATCACCGCATTGACCTCAGCGGGCGTGAGAAACTCGACAATGCCTTGGGTAAAGACGATGCGCGAGTTGTACCGGGCAGTGCCATACGTAAAAGCAGTGGGGTTGCGGTCAGGGATCACACCAATCTTGGGATATTTGAATTTGTAATAATTTGAAACCGTAAGAATTGTTTGATGAATGTTCGGATACCTCGCTTCAACTTCTACGGGAGAAAGATACTGGACATGGTAAAACCAGCTGTTGATGTGGTCTGTGATCCACGGGCCTACAAGCCACAGTACTACATTGACGAATATTGTTATACCAATTGCCACATATACATCTGCAGACTGAATGTAGACGAGGATTGCCATCACAATCCCAAACACAAACGTACTGAGCAGTCCAAGTGTAAAAAGTGACGCAGCCACGAGTTTGCCCATATATACCCAGAATATATGAGACGACAA
>CAZPNL010000029.1:4823-17303 GCA_964588145.1 uncultured Gammaproteobacteria bacterium | reverse complement strand
CGATATTTCGCTTCATAAGATAGAGAAGTATCAGGGCGATAGTTGCAATCGCCGTATAGGGCTTCAGCTGGGTACTTTGAGACAAAAGCATCATGCTACATGTCTGGAGGATGATGGTGGAGAGACCGAAAAGCGAGTTTTTGGTATAGGTACGTACCAGGAGAAGACCCATCACTACGCCAATCGCACCCCAGATGACTGTCTGAAGCCTACCTTGCCACTCACCTATACCCATGAGAAAGTAGCTCGTCGCAGTGATGAGCATCTGCCCATATTGGTAGGGGAGATGCTTATACACATCAGCCAGACTTTTTGTACCTTGGGCTAGGGCCTCAGCTGCATAACTGATCTGTGACTCATCGATCCAAAAGGAGTGACTAGCTGAGATCCCATAGATACGGTAGCAGAGTGCAAGAGTGAAAACGGAGATAGGTAAAAGCAGAAAAACGGATCTTTTTGGCAATACGAAAAACATGATTCTAATTGTAGCTGACAAAAAGTTGAGTATGATATTAGGATACATGCAACTCTCACTCATCATCCCCATCTACCGGCAGGAGAAGACCATAGTCGAAAACGTGAAGCACATCCTGGCAGCACTTGAAAAGACTCGTTTCACCTATGAGATCATCTGTGTTGTCGACGGATACGTCGATCGCTCCCATGAGCTACTCCAAAATGCCAACTTTCTTTTTACTCACGTATATGGATATGAGAAAAATCATGGCAAAAGCTACGCTATCCGCTACGGGATGGAGCGAGCCCAGGGTGACTACGTGATGTTTATGGATGCAGGGATGGAGATCGACACGAGTGGGATCAGCATGCTCATGGAGCATATGATGTGGTATGAGGCCGACATCATCGTAGGGTCAAAGCGTCATCCGGTGAGCCGCGTCACCTATACCGGCATGCGGCGCATCCTCAGTCTCGGATACTATCTCATCGTGAAGATCCTCTTTGGGATCACGATCCACGATACCCAGGCAGGTATCAAGGTATTCCGTCGGCCAGTGCTGCAAAAAATCCTCCCAAAACTCCTGGAAAAGAAGTTTTGTGGTGATCTAGAGATGCTCGTCGCTGCCAAGGCGAATGGCTTTGGACGGATATATGAGGCACCAATCAAGCTGAACTATACCTTTGCGAGCGTCACCACAGCAAGATCTCTCAACTCTATCAGAGGGATGTTGATTGATACTTTGGCCATATGGTACAGAAGATACCTTGTCAGGTATTATAGTAAGCCGTGACAATTATTCGATCAATTTATATTATTTAGTCATCAAATCACCTCAATATTATGAATAAATCATCACGAATATATGTTGCTGGACACAATGGCTTAGTTGGTAGTGCCATTGTCAGGCATCTTAAAAAGAACTCATTTAAAAACATTATTAGTATCAGTAGTTCCGATCTTGATCTCACGAGACAGGCAGAAGTTGAGGTATTTTTTGAGAAATATAAGCCAGAGTACGTGTTTATGGCCGCGGCCTTGGTTGGTGGTATTTGGGCAAATAAGACACGCAAGGCAGAATTTATCTTCAACAACCTGTCAATTCAAAACAATGTTATCGATATGGCTCATAAATCGAAGGTCAAGAAACTCTTGTTTCTCGGGTCCTCATGTATCTATCCAAAGTTGTGCGCACAGCCAATAAGGGAAGAGTATTTGATGACAGGGCTACTCGAGGAGACAAATGATGCTTATGCTGTAGCAAAAATAGCAGGTATAAAAATGTGTCAGAGCTATCGGGAACAGTACGGAAGCGATTTTATCAGCGTCTTACCCACCAATCTTTATGGACCAAATGACAATTTTGACTCTACCTCATCACATCTTTTTCCAGCGATGATTCGACGTATGCATGAAGCAAAAGTAAATAAGAGTCCAACAACAACATGTTGGGGGGATGGATCTGCTAAGCGGGAATTCATGCATGTCGATGATATGGCAGCAGCAAGCGTCTACCTGATGAATACATACTCAAGTCAAGACATAGTGAACGTCGGAACCGGTGAAGATATTAGTATTTATGACTTTGCCAATTTGGTTGCAAAGGTAGTGGGATATAAGGGTAAAATATTGTGGGATACATCAAAACCTAACGGTACTCCACGCAAGCTGTTAGATGTATCAAGGTTGCACTCAACAGGGTTCAAACATTCTATCTCACTGATAGAAGGCATCAAGAGCACATATGGCTGGTATATCTCTAAATATGTCAAATAACAGAGTGTGGGCTTTGATAGGTACAGAAGCTGAGCTGATCAAGATGTTTCCTGTCTTATTGCGACTGACATCAAAGAAGATACCATACGAGATCATCTCATCAGGCCAGAACGACATTGAGAAGAGTAAAATATTCGTTGATTTTCAACTTCACAGACCCGATATCTATCTCTCTAAGTACGTGCACAAGGACAGTCCTATCAGTCTCGGGACGTGGTTTGTAAGCACTCTTTTCCGATCATTGTTTGTGTTGAAGAAGCACGTCAAACGGGGTGACATTATGATGATACACGGCGACACTGTCTCTACAGTTATGGGCGCATTGTTAGGCAGATTTTTTGGCATGCGGGTCATGCACATTGAGGCGGGATTGAGATCATTTGATTTACTCAATCCTTTCCCAGAAGAGATAGATCGGATGATCGTTTCACGACTGGCACATTATCACTTTTGTCCCAATGAATGGTCCACAAAGCACTTAGGTAAAAAGGCAAATGTTATCAATACTGGACAAAATACTCTGTATGAAAGTCTTGATCATGCATTGTCTATCAGGCCTGAAAGCAAGCTCAATTTTATTTTAACTGAAACCAACTACGGTATCGTTGTAATGCACCGTCAAGAAAATATCTACAACTATGAATTTGCAAAGAATGTAGTCACAAAAATCATACATCTTGCCCGTGAAAATAGAATAGTATTCATACTGCATGCTCCAACAAAGGCTGCACTTGAAAAGTTCAACCTATATCAGGAAATATCATCAAATCCAAATATCACTCTAACTCCACGGTTGCCTTATGTTGACCTTATGAGAGTTTTAACTAGAGCGAGGTTCATCATCACCGATGGGGGAAGCAATCAGGAAGAGTGTTATTACCTCGGCATCCCCTGTCTAATTTTAAGGAAAAAAACTGAGAGAATTGAAGGGCTCAACAGCAATGTGCTACTGATGGGCGAGAGCAAAGAAGATGTCATCGATAGTTTTATTAAGAATCTGTCTAAGTACCGATCAAGTAGGGTAGTTTTAGCCACAAAACCTAGCGAAATCATAGTTAAAGAAGTTCAAAAATTAATACAATAAGATGCAAGTCCATGTCCATCCGCTTGATTGGGACTCACAATTTTTCGGGTATAAAGTCGGGCGCATTTTGCTTGAACAGTCAGATCTGACTTCTAAGACACTGATCCAGTTACGCCATATTTCCCGGGATTTTAGACTTATCTATGTACAGGTGTTGCCAGGTGGAGACACTAGAAATTTACTCGAAAAGTTCGGTTGCATATATGTTGGCGATAAGATAGATCATGTGCTCGATATCAGCAAAAAGCCAATAAAGCCTTATGACTCTGGCTCGAAGTCAACCCTCCAATATGGGGAGATTACAGATAGATCAGAACTACATAAATTAGCGCTCCTGAGTGGTATTCATTCACGGTACAATATTGATCCTAACTTTACCAATGATGAATATAATCGACTATACATTTGTTGGATAGAGAAGAGCCTCGCTGAGGCTCAGAAAGTCCCCATATGTTTAATGAAGATAGGGGACCAAGTCGTTGGGTTTGTATCGTTTTCAGCAATCGATATTCACTCGATAAATATTGACCTTATCGCAGTTGAGCCAAAACATAGAGGCCAAGGTATCGCCGAAGACATGTTGAATACTGTCATACACCATGCGAAAGAACAAGGTTATAAAGAAATACGAATATCTACACAATCTGCTAATATTCCAGCACTGAGTTTATATAAGAAAGTTGGGTTTGTTATATCATCACGGCTAAGCGTTTACCATTTATGGCAAGAACATGCAAAAAATAGTCTTCAATAAACCACATCTTTCTGGTAACGAAACCAAATATGTTCTCGAGGCACATGTAAAAGGTCACTTATCAGGAGATGGAGAGCAGACTAAATCTTGCCATAAGTTGATTGAGACCTTGACTCAAGGTAGCAAATCGCTACTAACACACTCATGCACTGCTGCGCTTGAAATGATAGCTATATTATTGCGGGTAGGTCCTGGCGATGAAATAATCATGCCGTCATACACTTTTGTTTCAACTGCCAATGCCTTCGTATTACGCGGAGCGGTGCCGGTATTCGTTGATATACGCCCCGACACCCTAAACATCGATGAAAGGCTTATCGAGGCAGCTATTACGAAGCGAACAAGGGCGATAATGGTGGTGCACTACGCAGGTGTTGCTTGTGACATGGACTCGATATTCAAAATTGCAAATAAATATAAACTACGAGTAGTCGAAGATGCAGCGCAGGGCTTTATGTCAACATACAAGGGCAAACATCTAGGAACTATTGGTGACCTAGCAGCCTACAGTTTTCATGAAACTAAAAATATCATATCTGGAGAAGGAGGAGCGCTGATGATAAATAGCGAGGAATATGTTGAAAGAGCTGAGATTATTCGAGAAAAAGGCACTGATAGGTCCCGTTTTTTCCGTGGACAAGTAGACAAGTATTCATGGGTTGACATTGGCTCATCATATCTTCCGAGTGAGATAATCGCAGCATTTCTCCGTGCACAGCTTGAGAATGCAAAAGAAATAACTCGTGTCAGAGTAAACAAGTGGAATACATATCACAAGCTGCTTGCACCATTAGCAAAAGGCGGCTATTTAGTACAACCAACTGTGCCCAAAGACTGTGTTCATAATGGACACCTTTACTACATATTGCTGAATGATCTTGATACTAGGACCCGACTCATCAGTAGGCTGAAAGAGAAGGGTATCATGGGAGTATTTCACTATATTCCACTCCACTCCTCACCAGCAGGGGTAAAATACTGTAAAACGAGCGGAAAATTGCCAGTGACAGATAAAGTATCAGACACTTTGTTGAGACTTCCGCTTTTTTATGATGTTACAGATACACAGATACGCTACATTGTAGGGATTATTACGGAATTTTTTACAATGCAAAAATCGAAGGCAATAAGATGAAACATTAGTAGAACCTTGTGATTATGAGTACTAATACTCACCATATAACCGAATACATAATCATTTTATTTGTTTCGGTGTCATTTTTCATTGGCTGGCATGTTGGATTTCAGAACCCCGTTTTTTTTAACAGCCTCCATAATATGGACCAGCGAGCCCCAGTATCAAGCATCAACCCCATAGGAACAGATCTTTTGGAGATGACGAAAATCTCCCAACTCCTACATGACGGACATTCTCCATATTCTCATGGTACATATATCTATCCTCCGTTAGTGTCTGTTTTATACCTACCATTATTGCAGTTTAACCAAGATGTAAGATATGCGATTATGAGCACACTTACTATTGCTAGCATTTTTATTGGCTTTCTAATAGCCGACAAAATAACAGGCGAAAAAAAATTAGTACCTGCGATTTTCCTATTTTTTATAGTAACTACACTTATGTCTTATGGGCTTCATTTTGAACTCGAAAGAGGCCAATTTAATGTCATTGCAATGTGCATAACTATACTTGGAGTCTACCTACATAAGAAAGATATGAAATTGCTTGGAATCCTTCTTGTGAGCGTAGGTATTCATCTGAAGATATTTCCAATATTTTTCTTTCTATTACTCTTCTTGGATAATCTACGCAGCAAAAAGGGTTTAGTTGTCAACTTATGTGCTGTAGGGGTCAATATTCTTCTACTATTTATTTTAGGTAATAATGTAGTCGGTGACTTTATTTCAGTTTTCGCTGAACAATTGCGCAATCCATTTGTATGGTCAGGAAATCACTCACTCTTTTGTTATTGTGCGGATAAATCAGGAATAAATGTGTGCAATATATACACCTATAAGTATTTCTTTAGCGCCTACTTGGTGCTACTAGGGATAGGGTTCATAATCACGTATATTAAAAAGGTAGATATTTTAAACGTTTATCTGGTTGCGATGTGTGGTTTAGCCATGTGCCTTGTTCCATCCGTAAGTCATGATTATAAACTGACAATCATCCCCATCGTTATATTTCCCCTTTTTAAAAAGCTTTATATCAATTCTTTAGAAAAAGGGAGCTACATAAATCTTGCTGCATTATCATCAGGTGTGTTCCTGTATACACTTTTGTTATTTTCAACGAATTTTGGGAATACACCATTGACAGTAAATAAAGCTCCAATACTCATTTCACTAACTGTACTTGTACTGATAACAATGGCGATTAATCTAATCCTTATTCCTACGGCGTTGTATAAAAAGACAGAAATACTCTTGAGAAAAATAGTAGACTCTGCTTATAGAGCGAAAACAAATTTATTCTACTAGAAGTAGTAAATATCAGTTTATTTTGTTATGGATATTAAAAACTATCTAGTATCGGTAGTAATTGCCACGTTTAATTCGGCAAAATATCTCGATAAGGTACTTGAAGCAATTAGAAACCAGAGCGTAGACCAACATCAAATCGAAATATTGGTAATAGATGGAGGATCAAGCGACAAAACACTTGAGATTGCCACCCGCTATGGATGTAAGATCGTAAATAATCCCAAAACAGAACCTGTATATGCCAAGTATATAGGGCTGCGTGAGGCTCTAGGAAAGTATATTGTTTATATTGATCACGATGAGGTACTGGCAAACAGAAATAGCTTTAAGAAAAGAATCGAGTTGATTGAATCACGCCCAAACACATTTGCAGCTATAACTAGTGGATACATCAACCCTGAGGGTTTTGCAGAGCTAAACAACTACATAAATGATTTTGGCGATCCCTTTTCATTTTTCATCTACAGACTTTCAAAAAGAGAAGGATTTTTTGAGGCGACTCTTCGAAATAGGTACAAAATACTCTCAGAAAATGATGGGGGAGTATGGTTTGATTTCTTATCTAATAAACTCCCCTTGATCGAGCTGTGTGCAGCAGGGGGTATGATAGTTGTAAAACATGCGAAAAACCTTGTACAGACAAAGGTAGAGCTTATTCCGCATATGTTTTATCTCGGTTTAAAGCATGATCTGACTGTTGTATTTTCAAAAAACGACAGCATTACCCACTATTCTGTTGAAAAGATCTCAAGTTACGCTCGCAAAATATCCTGGAGGATCAAAAATAACATTTATCACAAAAAAATGGGGGAGTCCGGGTTTAGTGGTAGAGGTGAATTTGATAATAATTGGAAGCAGTACCTCTACATACCTTATGTATTTACCCTGGTACCACTGCTTATAGACACGGTCATTCTGATATTGAGTAGGAAAAACCTGGTATATGCATTACATCTACCACTGAGCATTTACACTGGATGCAGCATTGTGTACCATCTAGCTAAACACTTATTTGGTTTCAGTGAAGAGTTAAAAAGCTATGATGGAAAAAAGAACATCTGAAATACACCTGCGAATACTAAAGCAAGCATGGAAAACAAACACAAATCACAAAGGGTAAACTTCATAAAAGGATTTCTTGCGCTCAATATTTTTATTATTCATACCGGCAGTAACCTTAGAGACTTTGCATATAGTAGGTTTATCATCGACATTGGCAAATTTGCGATTTATGGATTTTTTGTGTTGTCAGCCTATCTTATCACGCTGAGTATACTTTCGAAAAAGAATAGGAGTTACTTCGGTTATTTACGCAGCAGATATTTGAGGATTGCGCCGACATATTATTTTTTGCTTGTCGTGGCCATTCTATTAGCCCGATGGTTTGGAGTTACTCCTGCAGGATATTTTAGATCAATGATGCAGTTGAAAGACATATCTTGGCAGGACATCATATATCATCTTACATTTGTTAATGTACTTGATCACCGATATATAGGCTCAATTTTGGGTGTAGAGTGGACGCTGCCCATAGAAGTTGTTTATTATCTACTGCTACCGATACTTGTATATTTATCGACTAAATCTAAGTGGTTCTTATTAGTGATGGGTTTGACAGGTATATTAACTTATAGTTATGTACTTAAATTACCAATATACCAATATGTATTCGGTGGTGGCGATTGGAGGTTTGAGAGGTACCTCTTTTATTACGTGATTGGAGTCCTATTTGCTTTTACACGACATTTTCCAGGCGACATGAAGTATATAAGAATTATTGATCTGCTTATACTAGCAAGTTTATTATCGCTAAGATTGCTGCATAACGAAAAAATTGAAGTGGTAGTATTGATGGTCATAAACTATCTGTTATTTAGGGTAATTACTGTCAATAAGGGTTATTTTTCACGACAACCGGTAGTCTCAGGCATACTTATGTTTGTTCTGATATTGTCCACCGCAGGCACCATTTTGAGCTGGTCACAAGACGCAACTATGGCATTGGCCTTTACACTTTTATCTGGAATGTTGTTAAATATCGAGGTCAGAAAACCGCTTCTAGAGAAACTTACTCCGCTCATTCAACCGATTGCTGAGATTGGTAGGGTAAGTTACCCTTTTTACCTAAGTCACCTGCTTGTCTACACATTAGTTCTGAGCTGGATCCTCAAAATTGGCACTTCCGTGGTAAATACTAGTATATTGGTGATTATTGCAACTATGTTAATTACGTATGTATTAAGCTTTACCATCAACAGATTTATTGAGAGCGCATTTCACACATAAATGTTAGCGAGATAACCGAACATCTCTCGTTCGTCTTAACAACAAGTATTACGTACCTCTCCACAATCTGCTTATCAGAATACATTCCTAAAATATTTTGCAGGAATAATCAATAATACGCAACATATTCCTGTAAAAAGATGTAAGCTACATTCTAATTATTAGGCAATTAAGAATTAAGAGGAGAAAAAACAAAGATTATATATATTTCTTATAAGAATTATAATGAGTCGACTCAATCTTATAGTTATGCTCCTTAATCTACCTTATTCGTATACGATTAGTTATATATACAGCACCTGCTGTAGTATCATTACTATCGGGCTCAGACTCAAACTGTTAGTTGTGACAGAAGAAGTGACTAATTGAATATCTATTATGCTCGTCCTAAAAAGATCTGAAACAGGATACAAACAGGATCCAACCAAGTACTTTAATTTCACAAGATTCTCAAAAGACGTGGGCGACATTGTCCTTGTAGAAGGAGCCTTTGAGGAATCAAATCAATGGGAGCAGTTCCACCTTGATCCAGAAAAGCTTAAACACATCATTAGCAGGAACAATATATTCAGGATTGAACTTGAGGAGCCAAATAAGTTTTTCATTGCTGATAAAATGGACTCCTACGACCAGTACTTTAAGAAAATTTTAACAATTTGTCCATATACAGCAGAGTGGAAAAATAAAAAAATACGTACTCAGCAGCGTATTCCCATATTCTTTCCATTCAATGAAGAATATGCACCTCCAAAAAAGGATAAGATATTTGACATAATTTACACTGGCCACTTAAACACTCCGTCAATCGAAAGGGACATAAGAATAATGAGTAAATTTAAATACTGCTTTGTATCAAATTCAAATAGTGGTCTTGTAACACACAAAGCAGTCAGTTATGAAGAAAAAATGAGCCTGATATCACAGTCAAAGATCACACTCACCCACAACGCACTATCACCCAAGATTTTTCACCTCCCAAATATCTGGAAAACAAAGGATATCTATAGCAATGTGGCCTTTAAACTTGTACCAAAATGGTACGAGTTCTGGAAGCTTTTCAAGCTGGGAGATGTCGTTGTCCCCCAAATAAAATCCCGAGTATTTGAAGCAGCTTTTGCAAGATCATTGATTTTATGTAAAAAGGACCCCTTTAACGTGATTGAGAGGTTTTTTGTACCAGACAAGGAGTTCATTTACTATACTGATAGCAACCTTGAGGACACCATTACTGATGTTCTCAAGAATTATTCACAGTACCAACCTATTATTGACAGAGCTTTTAACAGAGCTATGCGGGAGTATACTACTGCTGCATTCGTTAGCAAGTTTCTTATGGAGCAAAAATGAAAAAATTCATTGTGATTACTTCAATTTATCCTCCAACAGAGGCCGTAATTCAGTACTCAAGAATTAAGGGATGGCAACTGGTTGTCGTTGCTGATCTAAAGACTCCAAAAGATTGGGCATGTGAAAATGTGATTTTCCTTTCAGTTGAGTATCAAAAAAAAATGGGAAATTCATTTGTAGATTCATTGCCCTACAATTCATATGCTAGGAAAATGGTCGGCTATCTCTATGCAATACAGAATGGTGCAGATATAATCGTAGACACAGATGATGACAATATACCCTATGACACATGGGGCAAGGACATTAATTTTTCGGGCAAATTTGTAGGTGTTTCAGGTTGTGATTTTTATAATGTCTATACACATTACACACCTGAACATATTTGGCCCAGAGGCTTCCCTTTGGAGAAGATTTTGACTAAGGAACCCCATCTGAAATTTAACAAGAAGCAATTCGAAATTGGAGTAATCCAATATTTGGCTGATTCTGACCCTGATGTAGACGCGATATATAGGCTAACCAGCAACAAACAGGTATTTTTTGAAAAAAAAGGCAACCTAGTACTCAACAACCCAACGATATGTCCCTTTAATTCCCAAAACACAGTATTTAAAAGAGAGACGTTCCCACTAATGTTCTTGCCAGCCTATGTGAACTTCAGATTTACTGACATTTTGAGAGGGTATGTTGCTCAACCTATCATGTGGTCTGGTGGTTACAGCCTCGCTTTTTCTGATGCAACAGTTATCCAAAAGAGAAATGAACATAACTACCTTAATGACTTTATATCGGAAATTCCGTGCTTTTTACATCCTGCCGAAATAGCCAGGAGCATTATTCCCCTCACGTCGACAAATAATTCAATGGCAGCCAATCTATTAATCGTATATAAAAAGTTACTTGAGATGAAGATAGTTACCCAAAATGAAATTGACTTGTTGAGTAAGTGGATACAGATATTTTAATCTAGGCAGAAACTTTTCGCATGTTTAACATAGATAAATACGCTCACCTCTTATCTTTGTTTGCGAAGATACATGTACAAAGAATTTATGAGGTAAAAAGGCAATGAGTTTTATTCATCCAGAATGGTAAAAATAAGAAACATTCTTTCTTCGCACTGGATATTTTATTTGGTATCAATTACTGCATATTCTATTATTACACTATGTATTTTTTACCACAGAATACCACATATTACGACCGAGTTCGGTATGCCTGATGTAGATACTGATGGAGGATTATGGTACCAGTGGTTTCTTTATTACACAAAAGCACACGGGCTTTTACCGCAGATAACTACGCTATCTGTTTATCCCTTCGGATACGATCTCACATTTCTACCCTTTTCAAACCTAATTTATTCTACCCAGGTCTTCTTTCTTGAGCACGTCCTTGGTTTTTCTTGGAGCAACCTTATCCTTATTACGAATATTTCATCTCTCATTACCTACCCATTATCAGCTATGGGCGGTCTATTCCTTTGCTTTTATATCACTAAAAATAAATGGAGCAGCTTTATGACAGGGTGTATCTTCGCTTTTTCTTCATACCACATTCTCATGGGCAGAGGACAAATGTCTATAAATCACATTGAATTTATCCCATTTTTTCTCCTCTCCGTAATCTATTTCATAGATAAAAAAAATATTCAATCCCTTCTAGTTTCAGCAATACTTTTTAGCCTCACATTTATCGCGGATCCGTATTATGCCTTTTTTTCAGGTATTTATTCTGTTCTCATATATGTGCTTTATAGCAATGAAAGAATTCTGACAAAAATTAAATCCTCCATAATTTACTATGGGGGATTATTTATAGTTCTAATACTTACTAACATCAGTTTTATCTACTCAAGTTTTTATCTATTTGATAAAACTCAACTAGCACAGTCAGGGAGAAATTCAATCCCAAGAAATGAACTGGTTAATATCCTATATTATTTCTCAAAAGATGTGGTTGATGGCATCGATTTTCTATACCAATACGTTGGAGGAGCCTCGCGCTTTGTTGAAATTATTCCATTCGCCGTTGCAGTACTTGGACTTCTACTTGTTCGTCCAAATAGAAAATACTTACTTTTTTTTGTCTGTTTGCTCTTAACCATAGTCTTGTCCTCATATATTCCAAGCTTGTATTCAATAAATATACTGTATTTTAGATATTTCGGTATGTTTCGAGGAGTGAGCCGAATGATATTGCCCTCGGCACTATTTTTAGGACTACTTATTGGAATGGTTATACAACACGTAGAACGTAGTTATGTCGACTTCACGAAACCAAAGAAATATTTATACTTTATTGCGTATATTTTTTTGATACTTG
>CAZPNL010000029.1:0-4813 GCA_964588145.1 uncultured Gammaproteobacteria bacterium | reverse complement strand
TGGGATGAATATTGATTTGACTTGGAAAAGAAACACAGATTTTTCAAAGCTAGCCAAACTGTATGAGCCAATTAGAAAGAACAATAGTATAAAAGTTATTGCAACATACCCGATGACACAAAGCAAGGCGATTGAAGGGTGCCCTCAAGGGTACCAAATTTTGGGCCAAATAATACATAATAAATCATTTGCGTGCGGAGCAAGTCCATTCTCAAAAGAGGCAATTGATTACTACACTAGCATTAGTGACATCACGAATAGGAATACAATTGATATTCTTTCAAAATATGGCGTAGACACTATATTCATCTCAAATGACTTACTTGTCAACGCCAAAAAAATAAATTTTCAACTAAAGAACGATTCACGGCTTCAATTTATTGATCATTATTCCCAACCTCACGATGCTGGGTATGTATCTTCTAATGATTTATCACGAAACATAAATGTATACCAGATTAAAGCTGTTGTGGAAAAAAACAAAAACCCACAACCATTATTCGGTACAAATTCTAATTCCAAAATAATTGGGTACAAAAAGGTAGATCCATATCGATATGTTATACACTTACAGTCAACTGGAGACGCACTTATTACTTTTGACTCCCCATACTCTACTAAATGGTTACTTCTCCCAGGTGATTTATCTGAAAAAAGTGACTTGTTTTTTTTCAATGCAAGTTCACCCTATTCACATATTCGGTTTAATGATTACGCAAATGCCTGGAAGTTTGTCCTGACAAAAGACACACCTCAAGACATGTACGTTACGCTATATTTTGCACCGCGGTTTATGGATTACCTCTCAAATAAAATACGAATAGTCACCTTTGCCATATCTATTATGATTATTCTTTTCCTATCCTTAAAGGATCTATATCCAGTCCTGAATCCGAATAAGAGGAAAAGCGAAAGTTGAGGCTATGGTTTCAAACTGTGCCGGTTACTCTTTTCATTTCTAATGGTCAATTTAAAGAGATAAATTCTAGACGATCAATATTTGTACGTTCTAGTTGGTATGTCTAGTATAATTACTACTCGTATGTATCATGCGCTGAAGATGATCTATAAGATCTTTGCTTTGTCTGGAGTAGATCCAATAAGGATAGGAAGGTCGATATTTGGTTCTCCAAAATACGTTATTGACCTCATTAAAATACTCTCGAATAGACAGAGCACTAAGTTTGGTGCTCTATACTTATTCCCAATTACTGCTGATAGCTCCGAACCATCAGGATCTATGTCTGGGCACTATTTTCATCAGGATCTATACATCGCCCAGCAAATATTCAAGCAAAAACCAAATAAACATGTTGATATTGGATCTCGCATTGACGGTTTTGTAGCACACGTAGCCTCATTTAGGCCAATAGAGGTACTTGACATACGTGCAAATGAATCTCACCAAAAAAATATTGTTTTTAGACAGGCCGATCTGATGGAGCAGAATGCAGATCTGAACGAATACGCAGATTCTGTTTCATGTTTGCACACCATAGAGCATTTTGGTTTGGGCAGATATGGTGACCCAATTGATCTTGACGGACATATAAAAGGACTCTCAAACATCATGGCGATGGTCAAAAAGAACGGCACATTTTACTTTTCGACCCCAATAGGACCACAACGGATTGAGTTTAATGCCCACAGGGTATTTAGCATTAAGTATTTGTTAAACATACTCACAAATGGGTTCGAGGTTGAAAGCTTTTCGTACGTAGACGACAAGGGAGATTTTCATGAAAACATGCCATTAACCCTGTCCCTAATCGATACTAACTGCGGATGTGACTTTGGGTGCGGTATATTTACTTTGCGTAATAGACGTCTTTGAAGGGCAAGTACACCAGTATTTGCTCAAGCATAATATGGACACAAAACCAAACTACCTGCTGTGCGCACACTATTGGACAAGTGTTCCTTTTGACGATCTACTCAAGTATTTTAACCAGAACAACGCAGCTGTTGTTACGGCCATAAAACTCCCCTTGTTCATAGAGCAGAATACCTATAAAGCGTCCTTAGAAGAGTATAGATATGGAGTACTTAGCAAAACAAAGAAAATCAGTTATCGACTGCATATTCCGCCACTTAGGTATCTGTACGATATCTTGACGATATTACGATTTGGACTCCAATCGGGTCACGTCGACATTGCACTTGGACTCGATAATCTATGCGCCTTAAGCTGCGTGATGTTGAGGCTAATTAGACGGGTTAATAAAGTGATTTATTACTCCATCGATTTTACACCCAATAGATTCAACAATGCTATTGCGAATAAGGCATTTCACTACCTAGATGGGCTATCTGTCAAATTAGCGGATCTAACTTGGAATATTTCCCCGCGGATAAAGCAGGGGAGAGAAAAAAGAAATGGACTCGTGGGAAAGGAGTATCAGCGGCAAGTTGTCGTCCCAGTCGGAACCTGGATAGAGGAATATGGTGATGTGCAGATACAAAAGAAGAGAAAACATACTTTAATGTATGCAGGCGGTCTTGCTGACCATCAGGGGATAGACTTAGTTATCAAATCTCTGCCTCAAGTAGCACTTCAGATACCTGACATTCAACTCAGAATCATTGGCGTTGGCAAAGAGGAGGATAAACTGAAAGGATTAGCCAAAGAGTTAAACCTTACTGATAAGGTCACTTTCTTAGGTTACTTTCCTAATCATGCCGATGTAATCAAAGAACTCACAAAAGGTAGCGTTGCTCTTGCCATGTATAACGGTGAATTTGCCAGATGGTCATATTATGGTGATCCTTCAAAGATAAAGTCGTATCTAGCCTGTGGGTTGCCGACGCTGACCACAGATGTGACCTATATTGCTCAAGATCTCGTAGCCAAGAATTGTGGCTATGTGGTGAAATATACTAAAGAGGATTTGGCAAATGCGATCAAAGACATCTTCCAAGACGACCATAAGTTAGAGCTGATGCAGCAGAATTGCCAAAAATACGCTCAAGAATTCAACTGGACAACGATTTTTCAATACGGACTAGAGTCTTTAGACCGACTATCTGAAAATACCTAGTCATCTAAGCTGCGTCATTGTGTTACTATATTTACTTAGAATATTTCTAATCGACTCAACATGAGGTCAAATCTACAAGACAAACTTGAGGAACTTCTACTGAAGATGTCTGCATTGTTGCACCCAAGAGTTAAAGGGATATTTTTCATTTTAACTTTGGTACTTGTGCCTTTGGTCTGGAGGCTTACTGGGTGGAAGAGCTACCCTTTTTGGGTAGATGAGTTTTCAACGGCCTCACAGGCACGATATATCATCGAATATGGGTGGCGATTTTATCAATATATTTGGCTGACGCTTGAGCCAAACAACCTTTTCACCCACCTAGTCACTGCAGGACTCTTCCGAGTATTTGGCGAGTCTGAGATGGTTGCCCGGATCCCTGCACTGATCGCCGGCACACTCGTACCACTACTAGTATTTCAGTTAGCCAGAAAGTATATGCCTGCCGTGATCGCATGGGGCGCAGGGCTACTGACTGCTACTGCATATATCCAAATCCTATGGTCTCTCCAAGCTCGTGGGTATGCGACCCAGCAACTCTGGTATATCCTCGGGTTGGTTCTCTTGAGCTATGTGAGCACTCGATGGAGTAGGCGAGGATCAATCACGTTGCTCGGAGTACTGATTTTGGCATTATTTACCCATTTCTCTTCAGTTTTCTTTATCGCAGCTCTGTTACTTAGTATCCCCTTGCATACGCAGGTGTATAGACGATTACGTACCGTGCATATCATTGCACTATTTGTAGTCGTTGTTCCTATAGTTCTGTTGAGTGGTCTGCCTAGAAGCATCATACTGTACTTGGGATCGACTTTCTTTGGTGCAAACAACGTGGGCTACTACCACTCTTTCTTGTGGAGAGAGTATGGCATCGTGACATTTATGGGTCTCAGTGGGCTTATTTTGCTGCGCAAAAAGTCACCTGTCATATTGGATACAGTCCTCCTACATGTCATTTTCATATTGATATTTGTGTGTTTCTTCTATGGCCATCACATGTCCAAGTACATCACCGGGATTTTCCCTTATTTATATATCGGGATGGCTTACTTTCTCTATCAAGTTGCTGAGTTATTTACCAGGAGATATGCGAAGATTGTTGGGCTCGGACTTATTTTACTCATGATCGCAAATGGCAATAAGTTCGCTACGAGGCCCCAGAAGTACTACTCGATCAATCGTGACTTTCGTGAGATATCCAATATCGACCATGACCAGCTCTATGCGCCGACACGCAAGGCACGAGCATCAGGCGTAGCTCCATTTGTGATTGATCAATGGACCAGTCGTGCGCAGTGGTACCTCGGCAATGAGTATAAGCAAATAGGACTGTTCTATTGGGGGGACGAGCAGGGGACCGTCAACGGACAAGCGAAAAGGATAGGATACACCACTTTACAAGACGGGACAAAGATCGTTTCTGATCGGTTTGTTCTCGTAAGTGAGGCACGCGATCTGCAGAGATTGATCGGTCGCTACAAAACCGGATTCATAGTCATCGACTATGATCAGCTTCCCCGCGATGTCATCGACTATGCAGATAAAAACCTAAAAAAAGAAGTATTCATTGACCGATACCCGCTGGAGACCAACCCATACTCAGTCTGGCCGGCGACTCTGTATAGTTGGGGTTTTGGTGGTGTCACCGAGCAGTGAGTGCGTCCTCCTCGAGAGGATATGGTACACTCAGACTTGTTTTTGACCGATATATCACATGACTCGTACCATCGATCGGATCCGCTTCGTTTTACTTACTCTTTTTTTTGGAGTACTGA
>CAZPNL010000028.1:12202-17426 GCA_964588145.1 uncultured Gammaproteobacteria bacterium | reverse complement strand
TTGGTTCAGATGTGAAGCTATTGGGGTGGGTCAATACCCGCAGGGACCACGGAAAAATCGTATTTCTGGATATTCGTGACCGGAGCGGCGTAGTCCAGTGTGTGGGTGACAAGTCGCTCGAATGTAAGCCAGAAGACGTGGTTGAAGTTGTAGGGACTGTGAAGGCCCGGCCAAAAGCCATGATAAATGACAAAATCGCCACAGGTACGGTTGAGCTTGAGGTAAAATCACTCAAGGTAGTCACCCATGCTCGCGAGCTTCCATTTCCACTGGATACTGATGGATACGAGATCAACGAAGAAACCAGATTAAAGTATCGCTATCTTGACCTGCGCAGACCCAGAATGGCCAGCAATATTCGCCTCAAGTCAAAACTAGTCACGTATATCCGTAATTATTTAACCCAGCGTGACTTTGTCGAAATTGAGACACCAGTTCTTACAAAAACTACACCGGAAGGCGCCCGAGATTTTCTCGTGCCCAGTAGACTGCAAAAAGGCAAATTTTATGCCCTTCCCCAGAGCCCACAGCAATACAAGCAGATGCTCATGGTTGCGGGATTTGAACGCTACTTTCAGCTTGCACGCTGTTTTCGAGATGAGGACCCACGTCACGATAGAGCGTATGGTGAATTTACCCAACTAGATATGGAGCTTTCATTCGTGACGCAGGATGATATTTTGAATCTGATCGAAGGTATGTTTACAGCAATAGTCAAAGACTTGTTTCCGCATAAGCGCATCAAGCAGTCTCCCTGGCCACGCATCCCACACCGGGAAGCAATAGCTAAATATGGCACAGACAAGCCAGATCTGCGTGACAATAAAAATGACCCTGACGAACTCGCCTTTGCCTGGACCATAGACTTTCCACTCTTTACCGAGCAGTCAGCAGATGACTATTATCACGGCTCAGGGGCTGCCAAATTTGCTCCGTCGCACCACATGTTTACCAGTCCCCTTCCAGATGATATTCCACTCCTAGATACCGATCCACTCAAAGTGCGAGGACTGCAGCACGACTTTATCCTCAATGGCTATGAAGTGGGAGGCGGAAGCATACGAATCCACGATTCAAAAGTACAGGAAAAAGTATTTGACCTCATTGGTTTTTCAGAAAAGCAAAAGGCAGAGTTTTCGCACATGCTGACAGCATTTACCTATGGAGTACCTCCGCACGGAGGGATTGCTCCTGGGATTGATAGATTTCTGATGACTATCTTGGGTGAACCCTCACTGCGTGAGGTTATCCCATTTCCTGCAAATTCATCAGGCAAAACCAGTGTCATGGATGCGCCTAGTGATGCCACACCAGAGCAGTTGAAGGAATTAGGAATCGCGACAATCTCCAAAAATGCCGGTGGCCAGGGGGTCTACGAGGATATTGTCCAACTGTTTGGCGAGGCACATGTAGAGATTGAACCCATGGAGCACGTAAAAATTATTACCAGTGAAGATGCAGCCCGTGTGCGTGGCACACATCTTTCAGAAGGCGCCAAGGCACTTCTCCTCTATGCAGACGAAAAGCCCATTATGATCACTGTTGCCGGAGACCGAAAGCTGGATATGAAAGCATTTAAAGGAGCTTACGGAGTGAAGGATCTCCGTATGGCTACTCCAGAAGAAGTAGAAAAAGTCACGCATACCCAAGTGGGTGCAGTGCCCCCTTTTGGCGTCATATTTGATATTCCTCTGTATATGGATGAAAGCCTCAGGGGAAATGAGACCGTGGCATTTAGTGCAGGACTCCATACCAAGTCTATACGAGTGGCGCAAAAAATGTACGAAAAAGTAGCCAAGCCTATCGTTGGCTCCTTTAGCAAAGTATAATAGGGAGTATGTCCTCATCCAAAAAACGTGCTAAATTTAGTGAGACAAGTTTTGTGGCAGTCCCTGAAGAAGCGCAAGCTGTCCCAGTTCATGAAGTGTTGACCCTTGCAGTTTTAGAACGAAAACTTCTCCCTGCTCCAAAATTTCACCTTTGGAAACATGCGTGGGATAGGCTTCTTGTGCTTCTTATTTTGGGTGTACTTATGGTATTTTACCCAGGCCAAAGTGTATATACTGCGGGATTTGGGGATTTGTTAGCCATGAAAGCTGCACAAAAGCCCAAAGTGGTACTTCCGCCTCCTGCACCATTTCCCAAAAATACTACGGGAGTGATCCCAGAAGATGAGATTACAGCAAGTGGTGTAATTGTACAGGACCTCAATTCAAGTATAGAGTTATGGAAACGTGAAGAAAGCTTGAGACTAGCTCCTGCATCTACCACAAAGCTTCTCACAGCACTTGTGGCACTTGAATTGTACCAACTTGATGATGTTGTCACTATCAAGACTGCATTGAGAGAGGGGCAAACCATAGATATATATACAGGAGAAAAAATAACTGTAGAAAATCTTCTCTACGGGGCACTTATACATTCTGGTAACGATGCAGCGTATGCACTAGCTGAGCATCACAAGGATGGGGTGGTTGGCTTTATTGCAGCCATGAATATGAAAGCCAAGGCGCTCGGGATGAATGCAAGTAATTTTACAAATGCCATGGGGCTAGATGACACGAATCATTATGTAACCACTTCTGATTTAGCAAAGTTGTCGCGTGCCGCACTTGAAAATAAAACAATAGTAAAAATGGTAGCCATCCCGCAGATCACTATAGCAGACGTGACACATACGACGTATCATCCTCTCAAGAATGTCAATCAACTCCTAGGAAAAATTCCAGGTGTTGCTGGCTTAAAAACTGGCTGGACTGAGGCAGCTGGTGAAAACCTCGTGACATATGTAGACCGAAATGGACATAGGATCCTCATCGTCGTACTCCGCAGTAAGGATAGATTTGGTGATACTGAAAAGTTGATTAATTGGGTGTTTGGTAATTATATATGGGAACAACTCAAAGTGAGCTAAACAACCTTCTCTGTGCTCACGCAAACTTAATACTTCAATAAATTTAAAAATCAAAAATTATTGCTATATGAGTATATATAATCATAGCAAACTAGTGCAGCTATGCTAGTTTTACTCAGATCAAATTGTTTTTGTATTGACTTATAGACTTAAAATATAGCTATAATAATTTATAGACGAATAAAAAGTAATTCGTCACATTACTAATCATCTACTGGAGGTACAATATGCCCACAAAAACAAAAACTAAAGTTAAAGCTAAAAAGCTCAGTGTAAAAAAAGTAGTAAAGAGAAAAAGTCCAGGAAGATTGAGTAATATCTAATTTTTATACTTTAGGAAGTGTGTAAAAAGTGAAAGCATATAATCAAAGAAAAAATGAGCAATTAATAATAGAGTAACGAAAGAGAGTTCAGGTCAAATGAGTAATATTTAAATTTTCTACAAAAAGGAGGTGAATACTGTGGCAAAAGCAAAAAAAGCAAAAAAAACATTAAAAGTTAAAAAAGTTAGTAAGAAAAAAAGCACAGGTCAACTTAGTGATATTTAGTATTCATTGATAAATTAGTTTAATTTTAAATATTTAAGCTCTCAGTAATGAGAGTTTAAATGTGTTTTAGTGACCAAAAGATTATAAGTTCTTGGCATATATAAATGGCTATAGATACCACGATACATGCGCTCACAAAGGTAGGCGTATATGAGTACAAAATCAGTGATACACGTACAAGTGCATATCAGTACGTTGCTGTGCGGTGGGATACGGATGATAGTATAACCCTTGATGAATATGCTGCCGAGGCGCTTAAGCTGTTGGCACAAGGTATACGAGTAGAGGAAGTTGCTAAAAAATTAGATGCGTCCATACATACCGTAGAGTTATTTATTCGCCATCTGGAAGACTCAAATTTTATTAAAAGTATAAATGGTATTGAGATTAGTGATGCGGGAAAAAAGATATCTCCAATCCCAACCTTTATACCACAGCAAATTCTTCGCATAATTATAGATAAGAATATATTGGTTTTAGCTTTTGTGTTTGTAATTTCTGGACTAATCATTGGATTATATTATCAAGACTTTTTACCCAGCTACACGCACTTTTTTTGGACCAATGATCTTTTGCTTGTTCTCGTAAGTTTAACGTTTTTTGGAATTATACATTTATTCATACATGAATGGGCGCATGTGATTGCCACGTATGCTGTGGGCGGAGTAGCATCCTTAAAAATAAGTCATAGATTTATATCTATCGTTGCAGTTACAGAAAGTTATCATTTAGGTTTATTGGAAAAAAAACAGAGATATTTGGTTTACCTGGCTGGATTATTTATTGATTTTTTCTTAATCTCTCTAAACTATTGGTTGATCCTCTTGGGTCGAATAACTGGTAACTCCCAATTTGAATCAATTCTAAAATTTGACACAGTCATACTTATCGGAAACGTCGTTTGGCAATTTAATATATTCCTAGAAACGGATATGTATAATTTTCTTTCCGAATACATGGACGATGAACACTTGAGAGCAAATACGATTAAAAAATTTCTCCATGTTTTAGCGAGGTTTACCAGTTACATTCCTCAATTTTTACAAGAAAGATTTGAGAACCTGATATCACATTATCCCTACGGTGAGGCAGACGATTTGCGCACACTAAATAAGGGTCAAAAAAATAGAATGATGATATATATGATAATTTTGATGGTAGGTTTGGGTGGCGCGCTAGGAGAATTAATTTTTTTGCGGCTTCCTAGAGAAGCATACTTTATCTATAAATCAATTATAGATATTCTCATCAATGGCTTACTTTGGAATTGGACACATATTCTCAAAAGCCTATTTGTAATTTTTTTATTGATTTACCAATATTTAATATTATATATATTGACAAAAAAAGCTAAAGGAGTGAGAAAGGTATATAGGTAATGTATGAAAATATTTGATATATTATTTCGTCTAAATTGGCTCATAGTAATTATTTTATTTATAATTGCTGCTGGATATATGTTGTTTTTTGAGCATAGAAAGTCAACTTTTATTACCGATAAGCGACTAGTATTAGTAATACTTTTTGCAACGTTAGTAATTTTTGAAATATTGATTTATTTGTATGTTCCTTCTCATTAGAAGTAAAAAAACATGAAGCAAGGCTACTTTTTAGGAGTAGGTGTCGGTGTACCTATAGCTTCTTCAGTCCACGGTTGTGCGACTGCTGGCACATACGCCATGAAGCCATGATCTCCTTCAAATACAAAAATTGGCTGGAGATAATTTTGCGGCTCAAAAGAATCATAGTATGCAAGTCGTAC
>CAZPNL010000028.1:0-12102 GCA_964588145.1 uncultured Gammaproteobacteria bacterium | reverse complement strand
CCAGTTTATGGCTTTACGTGTGTAATATGCTGATTCTGTCAGGCTAGACATGGTAGGAAATGTAAAAGGCAAAATGCAAAAGGTACAAAAATCGCAGTACCTAAGCATTTTGTTCTGCTATTAGGACATTTTGTAAGAATATAAAATATATCCCTCCTTTAAGTATAAGGGTGGTGGGTGATAGAATCAATTCATGACTAAAACTGATACAGTGCTACCCATTCGTACTCGAATAGCACCTTCTCCAACGGGTTTTCCACATATTGGCACAATCTATCAAGTACTCATAGATTATGCGTATGCTAAAAATCAACAGGGTAAATTTATTCTTCGACTTGAAGATACTGATAGAGTGCGGCTCGTTGAAGGAGCTGAAGAGATTATCTACAAGGCAATAGAATGGTTTGGGCTCACCCCTGACGAGAGTCCAATATTGGGTGGAGAGTTTGGGCCATACAGACAATCAGAAAGACTCCCAATCTATGCAGCATATGCACAAGAACTTATTAACAAAGGCCATGCATATTACTGCTTTTGCACACGTGAGCGACTTGAACAGATGCGAAAAGACCAAGAAGCAGCCCACACTGCGCCTATGTATGATCAGCATTGCCTTAAGTTGACTCCAGGAGAAGTGAAGCAAAAGCTTGCTGAAAATATTCCTCGAGTTGTGCGCATGAAAATACCACCAAATAGAAAAATAGCCTTTAATGACGCCATAGTCGGATATGTCGAGTTTGATAGCTCAGTTGTGGATCACCAGGTGATCATGAAATCCGATGGGTTTCCTACATACCACTTTGGAGTGGTGGTTGATGATCATCTGATGCAGATTACACACGTATTTCGTGGCAGAGAATGGATTTCCTCAACTCCAAAACATGTGCTTCTCTATGAGTATTTCGGGTGGGAAATGCCGGTGCATGCACATTTACCGCTTCTCCTGAATTCAGACGGAAAAGGCAAGCTCTCCAAGCGTCATGGTCATGCATCTGTAGACTACTACAAATCACAAGGATATTTACCAGAGGCTGTGCTTAATTATTTGGCAAATGTCGTATGGCGTCATCCAGATGAAAAAGAGATATATCCACTGAGTGAATTTGTAGAAAAATTTAATCTCCATGCTGTTACGTCACAAGGGGCTCGGTTTGACCTAGCCAAGCTTGATTGGATAAATAAGGAGTACCTCAAAACGCTTTCTGATGAAGATTTGTATTCACGGTTAGTGCAGTTTGATCCTACGATTGCAGCAAAAGATAAAAAATTAGTGATGCAAATATTGCCCATCGTTAAAGAGCGCATGACGACGCTTGGATCTTTTGCAACACTTACAGATTTCTTTTTTACTAAACCAAAAACATTTGAAAAGGCCCCACAGATTACAAATGTCCAATTAAGTCTCAAAGCGTTAACTGAATGTGATTGGACACACGACAGTATGGAGCACGCCATTCGGACAGCTGCTGATGAGGCAGGAGTGAAAGCCAGAGACGTGTTTATGGATATACGTCTGACTATAACAGGCAAAACCGTAGGACCTCCACTCCTAGAATCAATGGAAATACTTGGAAAAGACGAATCTCTGCGAAGATTAAACGTATGAACTTTCGAGTTGTAGCTGCAGCAGTAATCCTTCATAAAGATGAAATTCTCCTTGGGAGGAAACTGCCGGGTGTTGGTCCGTATCCAGACTCCTTTGTGCTGCCAGGTGGCGGGGTAAAGTTAGGTACTGAGTCTGCCCAGCAGGCAATCATACGCGAGTTGTCTGAAGAGATTGGGATACATGTGGACCAAGAAGTTATGGAGCCTCTCGGCTTTGATGAGGATGATGCTCCAAATAAGTATGGCGAAATGACACACTTTATATTTTTATTTTTCAAATTAAAATTGAATACAAAAATTGTTCAACCAGGGGATGATATTGCTTCACTTGAGTGGGTTAAAGTGCATCAATTGAAGCAGCTTCCAATCCCAGGTCCCTCCACAAGGCTGTTTACACGTCTTGGATATTTATAATTCAATCTGTATGAAAACGCTCATTGTCTCTGATATACACTTAGGCCCACATTATGACCAACGTAAATATACGTATTTGCAGAAGCTTTTTTCAAGCGTTGAACAGGTCATACTAAATGGAGATTTTTGGAGTATCGGTTTTGGTTCATTTGACGATTTTGTCAAAAGTAGGTGGAAGCAACTTTTTCCGTTGTTGTTGAAGAAAAAAACGATTTATATTACTGGAAATCATGATAAGGGAGAGTGGATGGATGAGCGAATTAGTCAGTTTTGTACGCAAGTTGTAGAAAGTTTTTCATTTACTGAAAAAGATGAAACATTTTTTATAACGCATGGTCATACATTGGTTTCTTCAAGACTGCCGATACCAGCATCATTTGTGCTGTTTATCCGAAATTCAAAAATTGAATATCTTGTCGAATATTTTGAACAGTTTCTTGTATATCTGACCGGAACTGGCTATGTACGATTTTTTACAAAAAGTGCTAATCAAGTCGCATTAGAAAGAAATCTGAATACTAATCAGTACCTCATCATGGGGCATACGCATTTGCCTGAGCATAATAGAGACGCAAAGTATTTGAATACCGGTGCTATAAGATTTGGATATGCAAGTTATGCAGTGGTGGAAAACGGAAAAATCTCATTAGTTTTAGAGCGGTACTAGATATACTCCATCCAGTGGGGATCTGTCTCAACCGTGAGTTCAACAAATACCTTTTTATTGGCAGCAGCCTCTAGCTCTTTACGCGCTGCCATGCTGATTTCCTTGATCATCCGTCCACCAGCCCCCACTATCATAGATTTATACCGGTCTTCAGATGTGAGGATGCGTGCGCGTATATAGAGTGTGCCATTGTCTCGCTCAGCAAGCTCATCAACTACTGTAGTCAAAGAATAAGGAACTTCTTTACGTAAAAAGAGAAAAGCCTTTTCACGGATAATCTCAGATACAAACGTTTTGCTATCGAGATTGAGACCAGGTTGAACAGTTGTTGAAGTGTCTACAAGTGCTGTGCCTTCCGGGAGGTATTCAAATATTTTATCCATGAGCACATTGAGGTTTTTATGCGTAAGTGCTGATATTTCGATCGTCTCATTAAACTCATCTTCCATGAATTTGTATTGGATGATGTGTGTAGGTTTTTTGACGTCACATTTATTGATGACAAGTAATTTAGGAACAGTAGATTTACGGACTATACCTAAAGCCTTGTTTTCCTCAGTACTTCGTTCTCTGGTGTGGTCAACTACATACAAAATTAAATCAATATGTTCAGCAAGGGTTTGCTCGGCTGTGGGGTTAATTTTTCGTGACATCGCGTCTTCTACTTTGGCAAACACCCCAGGTGTATCCATAAACACGATTTGACCTCGTTCATCCTCAAATACTGCTTGGATAGTAAACCGTGTTGTCTGAGGCTTGGGGGAAGTGATGGAGACTTTGTGTCCCAAGAGGTTATTGAGCAGGGTGGATTTGCCCACGTTTGGCCTGCCAATCATAGCAACTACACCAGATTTCATATATCTACGTATTATACTATAGAACCATGTTGCTTGCCTGAGGGGACTATAATTGATTTTACATATGGAATCTGATGAGACATTAGTGCGCGCGGTCCAAGAAGGGTTTATTTCCAAATTTTCTGTGCTTGTAGATCGCTATGAGCGGAAGCTCTATCATTTTGTATCTCAAAAGATTCGGCGACACCAAGAGGTTGAGGATATTGTTCAAGACACCTTTATAAAGGTTTATAAATGTATTCATACTGTAGATGTTGAGAAAAAGTTTTCTACATTTTTATATACAGTGGCCAAAAACACGATGATTGATTTTTTCAGGCGTCACAAGCCAACTGTAAATATCGATCGGGTTGCCGAGGAGCTTGCAAGCGAAGAGGATATATATGAGATTGTCAGTGAGATTGAGCAAAAAGGAGTCATTACTCAGGTGCTGAAAGCATTGGATGAGCGATATAGAAAAGTAATAGAATTATATTATCTTCACGATTTATCATATGAGGAGGTTGCAAGAAAGTTACGTATACCTTTGGGAACAGTCAGGACACACTTGGCGCGTGGGAAAGTAGAGTTTAAGAAATTATATACTACATATGAACCATTCAATTAAACTGACGCACAAGATTATGCAGCAAGTTGTCCAAGTTGAACGACAGGACAGGAGAGCCTTTCGGTTCAAGTTTTGGGGATTTGTGGGAGTTATTACAGTAATTTTTTGCACTGTCCTATACCTGCTCTACGACGCGGCTTACACAAGCGGTACGTTTGATATGTTTGAGTTATTTACGCAGGATTGGGAGATTATTTCCATCTATTGGAAAGACTCACTTCTGGCTATTTTTGAAGAAATAGATCCAGATATGGTACGTATCGCAATATTTTGTGTTATAGTTTTTTGTATAGGGATATTATTGACGCGAAAAAGCCGAGCCAGAATTAAAAATGTAGAAAAAGAAGTTGAGAAATTAGAAAATACTCAAAGCAGAGTGAAAGGAGCCTTATGAAAAAAGTTGGAATCGTACTGGTTGTGCTACTTCTCCTCATGGGAGCATTTGTGACTATCATTGCTTCACGCCGAGCAAGCACGATCACGGCAACCCCAGAGGAAACAAATGATGCCGATGTCATACAAAAAGTAGAAACACGATCCTCACCTACCCAAGCTGCAGGTATAGATACTGCTCAAAATACTAGTGTCACACCAGCCCAAGTCGCTCAGGATAAGTCTGCCATAAGCCTATCAATCATTTCGCCAACTGACGGAAGCACCGTGACTGCAGCCGTACAAACTATCAAGGGGAAAACGCTACCGCTGGCAGAGGTATATGTAAATGAACATGAAGCTAGGGCAGATAGTGCTGGAAACTTTTCAGTACCAGTCACACTTGAAGATGGCGAAAATTACTTTGTGGTATTTGCAAATGATGCAGATGGTAACTCTGCAGAGCAAGAAGTGACTATTACGTATATAGGGAGTTAGCAGGGAAACCAAGTACCTAGGACGAAGAACTAAGGACGTCAAGGACAAGATGCCATAAGCTAAGAACTTAGAATGTTTAAGTGATGAAAATGAAACTTTATAATCAAGAGTTACGTATAACTCTATAGAGGGGGAACATATGACACAAAATATTTATAAAGGAATTGCTGCATCACTAGTATTGGTAGGACTTTTGGCCATGCCAGTGTATGCAGAGGCTACAGCAGGGGCAGCAGGTGCTGCAGGTGGAGCTCCGGGTGCAGTCTCGACCAAAATCGAAACAAAAAAAGAAGAAATGAAAGAAAAAATAGCAGATAAAAAAGCTTTGTTAAAGACAAAATTTGGGCGTTCTGCTATAGGCAGTGGCGTACTGAAATCAGTTTCCGGTACAACGCTGACACTAGAGAAAGATGGAAAAACCTATACTGTATTGACTGGCACATTTGACACCTGCACTACCAAGTTTCTCCGTAGATTTTGGGGAACATCTGCTATTTCCGAAATGACTGTAGGAGATAAATTAAATGTTGTTGGCAAATGGCAAGATGAGGCCAAAACTACTATAGAAGCATGCAATATTCGAAATGTTTCAATCCAAAAAAGATTTGCAGTCTTTATGGGCATTGTAAAGAGCGTGTCTGCAAATGGATTTGTCATGAGTACGAATTCTGCCAAGCGTACAGACCAAACAGTAGCTCTTTCTACAAAAGGTAAAGTTACAGATCGTAAGGAAGCTACACTTGCACTTTCACAAGTTGTCGTGGGGCATAAGGTGCGTGTGAAAGGCATGTGGGACAACACTGCAAATACCGTCGTTGCTGATGCGATAAAGGACTTCTCGCTCCCTGTGCTGACAAAAGTATCACCCACAGGAGGTGTGACTCCAACAGTAACCGTTTTGCCTACAGTGAAACCAACAATATCTGCACAATAAGAGATAAAATTATAATATAGAATATTAAATGCTCTCCGATAGGGGAGCATTTTGGTTTATAATCCTTCAGATAGTCGTAAAAATACCATGAAGCTAACACAGAAAAAAATACAAACATTTCAATCTTATGTATTTTCATGGTGGGAAAAAAACAAGCGAGATCTGCCGTGGAGACACACACGTGATCCATATCTCATATTAGTTTCTGAGCTTATGCTCCAGCAGACCCAGGTGAGTAGGGTTATAGAAAAGTATCAAGAATTTATCACAAAGTACCCAGATGTATATTCACTAGCAGAGGCAACAGATGGGGATATTATTCGTTTATGGAAAGGCTTAGGGTACAACCGGCGAGCGCTGTATCTGCGAAGAATAGCTTTAGAAATAGTCAATAATTACAAGGGAGTATTTCCAAAATTGGATACACAATTAGTTCAACTCCCTGGAGTGGGTACATATACTGCTCGAGCAATATGTGTATTCGCATATGAGCAGGATGTTGCAGCAGTGGATGTGAATATAAGAAAGATTATCACCCACCATTTTTTTGATGATGTAGTACGGGCAGATAAAGTTATAGAGGAGACTGCGTCCAAGTTAGTTCCCAAGGGAAGATCATGGGAATGGCACCAGGCGCTCATGGACTACGGGGCTTTGGAATTGCCAAATCTGTATAAACAAAAAGGCTTACTAACTAAAAAACAGAAAAATAAGATTAAGATCACTTTTCGTGACACGAAGCGATTTGCCAGAGGAAGGATTATTGACGAGCTTCGCTCACATCCATGGAATAAGGAGCTACTAGTTGAGACTATGGTGAAAAAATTTGGGAAAAGCAGCGACTTTTACACCGAATTGCTATATGATCTAACTAAGGAAAAGCTGATCATAGAAGTTAATGGTCTGATGAGTTTGCCTTAGAAGCGAAATTTTGTTTGGTTTAGTACGTATGAAAATGAATGGAACAAGCCTCGGTTTTATATTTGTACTTATAGCGAGTATATCGGTGTTGATATATCTGTATATTTTTCATCATGAAGAACTTATGTGTGGCAAGGTGCATTGTAGTACCTCTGAAGCAATTTCAACAGGAAAATTAGATCCTACAGCACAAAAAACCAGCGAAGAATGGAAAAAGCAGCTTACACCTGAGCAATATCACATATTACGTGAGGCTGGTACTGAAACGCCTTTTAGTGGTTCTCTCCTACATGAGTCACGAAAGGGTACTTTTTACAGTTACGGATGTGACAAACCACTTTTTCGATCGGAAGATAAATATGACTCACGTACTGGCTGGCCAAGTTTTACAAAACCCATTTCTGTTGATGCAGTAGTGCTGCAAGCTGATAACTCTCTGGGTACTGAGCGTACAGAGGTTCTAGATCTTTGTGGAGGACACTTAGGACACGTATTTGATGATGGTCCGAAGCCCACGGGGCAGCGCTACTGCATGAACTCTGCAGCGTTATATTTTGTGGAAGATAAATAAAGATATACAAAAATATTCTTTGTAAATTAATTTCAATATGAAAAATACTGTTAATAATACTTCAGATGCTAAGCCACGCATATACTCCATGCCATTTGCACGCATCTATCCTGCTTATATTGCAAAAGCCGAACGCAAGGGCCGTACCAAGGCTGAAGTAGATGAGATCATTCGTTGGATTACTGGATACACCCAAAAACAGTTAGATACCCAAATTGAAAAACAAACTGAGCTTGAGACGTTTTTGACGAAAGCACCCCATTTAAATCCATTGAGAAGTCAAATAAAAGGTGTGATTTGTGGTGTGAGGATTGAGGAGATCACAGATCCAACCATGCGAGAGATCCGGTATTTGGATAAACTCATTGATGAATTAGCTAAAGGGAGACCAATGGTGAAGATTTTGAGGAAAGAAATAACTTCGTAATGCTACGTATCATTGCTGCGGGACAGGGATTCTAAACCCCGATAAGTAGATCCAGATTCTGCTGCGGGTCATTACCCTCCTTCGTCCCGATGTTATCGGGACTTCGGAAGGGCACGGTACGATCCCGTAAATATCAAAATAAGTTCTTGGCTGCGGGACAGGGATTCGAACCCCGATAAGCAGATCCAGATTCTGCTGTACTACCATTATACGATCCCGCAATCGTTAGGAAATTATATCATTGAACTGGGGGTAAGGTAAGGCAGGCATTCCTCATTGGGAAGTTTGATCAGCTTGCGTCTCGCTGTCTTTGGTAACCGAGGACTGTATCTCTTTTTTGAGCTTATCTAGGCTCTTTTCATCCGCCGTTGAGACAAAAAGCATTGGGAGCTTCTTTTTGGCAAAGAGATTTTTGAGTTTCTTTTGCGTAGTCTCATCTCCAAGATCCATTTTGGTAAACACAATGATCTCAGGTTTATCTCCTAGGCTTGGATTAAACTGTATAAATTCCGCCCGGATTGTGGCGTAGGACTTCAAAGGATCAGGGTCAGTACATTCTATGCAGTGGATGAGGATTTTGGTTTTTTCGATATGCTTGAGAAACTTTATCCCCAGCCCTTTGCCATCTGATGCGCCTTCGATAAGCCCAGGGATATCTGCCAGAGCAATTCGACCCATCATACCAATGTTTGGCTCCAGAGTGGTGAATGGATAGTTGGCAATCTCAGGTTTAGCATTGGTTAGAGCTGCAAGCAGACTGCTTTTGCCTACATTTGGCAGACCCACAAATCCAACATCAGCAATGATACGGAGGTTAAAATACGCTCGCTTGACCTCACCTTTAGTGCCATTTTCATACTCTCGTGGAGCGCGATTGGTGGCTGATTTAAAGTATGTATTGCCATGTCCTCCAATACCCCCTTTGGCTAAGAGGAGCCGTGTGGTTGAGTCCGTAATCTCTACAGACTGATTCGTCTCAAGATTCGTAATAGTCGTGCCTAGGGGGAGTTCGATGATCATGTGGGGAGCATTGGCTCCTGTACTGAAGTGGTGGCCGCCTGCCACGCCATTTTCAGCCTCAATTTTTTTGGTAAATCGAAATTGACGGAGGTCTGTCAGGTTATAGTTGCCAATTGCATAGATATTGCCACCATTGCCACCATCACCGCCGTCAGGTCCACCCTTGGCAGTTTGTGCAGTTCGGCGAAACGTCGCAGCCCCACGGCCACCATTACCAGCTCTAAGAGTAAGGGTTACAGAATCAATAAGCATGTTTCTATTGTAGCAGGTTTATTGGCAGTTGTATACTATAGGATCTTAGCGATTATCACCCTCACCATGGAGGACTCCGCGGTGTTTGCGGTCACGGATTTTGAGTATATTTTTCTCTGCAACTTCCTCTAATGTAGTATTGAGCTCAGTGGCTAACGTAGCTAAGTACCAAAAGGCATCCCCGAGCTCTTTGATAAGCTCTTCACGCTTTTGGGCATCAATGATGCCGTTATTGTCACGTATAATTTTTTTCACTTTGTCTGCGACTTCGCCTACTTCTCCTGTAAGTCCAAGGACGGCATAGGAGATATTGTTGCCTTGGTTAGGGTAAATAGCTGTATTTTTCACCTCATTTTGATAATCAGAGAGTTTCATATGGTGTTATCTTAGTCCAATTAACACAATCTATCAATGTCAGCAGGGAGAGCATTAAGTCTGTACATACCAATAAGTTTGTGTTAAAAAGAGTTCATATGGGAAACGTTGTACAAAATAATGCCATGGTGCCAAATGTACTCTTTGAAGCATGCCCTTCGCGGGCAGTATTTGAGCTTGTGGCTAATAAATGGACAATACTTGTGATGCATGCACTTGGAGAAAAAACACTCCGGTATGCAGAATTACAAAAAGTTGTGGATGGAATCTCACAAAAAATGCTCACCCAGACACTGCGAGGTCTTGAACGTGATGGGCTAGTTGAGCGTATCGTTTATCCTGTGGTGCCGCCAAAAGTAGAATACAAGCTGACACATCTAGGTCTCAGTCTTTTGGCCACATGTAACTCGTTAACTGGTTGGAGCGAAAATCACCTGCATGAGGTCATAACCGCACGAGAAAATTACGATAAGGCACAAGCTACATCTTAATGATATGGAGCATGAAGCAAATTCAGATCAATTGCCAGACGTGCATATTCCAAAAATTCCAGCGATAGTAATTGTCATCATAATTGTCTTGGTTATTGTAGGTATTATTGTGGGTGGTTGGTACATGATGAGTAATCGCCGAGTTGAATTCGAAGACTCTGCAGCCCCTCTCTATGAGGCTACATACAGTCCACTTGAGAAAAAATTAGTGAGTGGAGATGTAGTTGGTACGATCAGTGGTGGAAGTTTTGTAGGCAGAACCCTGTCTTTTTGTACCGAAAAAAATGGCAACATCGTTAAAGAGGGCGGCAGGCGATATATGGAATGTAACAAAGATGATGTGAAGCAGGTTACAATTAGTGACAAAAACACATTTGAAATTCGCCTGAGGCCAAATACCTATATATTTAATCTCGAGCTCAAAAACAAAGAGAAAAGTGATAAGCTTCCAGGGAGAGTGGAGGTAAAAACAGGTCAAAAAGCTGCAATTTCACTTTCTATTGAATAAGATTTAATATCTCCCAGACTTTGAGCCCCCTGACTTTTTTGATCCGAGTAAGCTTTTCATGATAGCTCTTGTGATCGTGCCAGTGACATTTCGGACGATGGACATTAAGACAGATTTACCCAGGCTTCCGGCTAGATTTGATTTTCCACTTCGAGGAGATTTGAGATTTTCTTCTTGGGTCTTGGTAGGGCTATTGAGAATATCATCAAGAGGATTTTGATCAGTCATGTGACTCCTTTTTTTAAAAAATTTTATATTCTCTGAGATTGTACACCTAGTTGGAGCTAGGGGTCAAAAGTATTGGCTTGACAGAAATTCCTACACCATCTACTGTTTTAATAGTATATGTTGCTGCCCCAACTAGACAATTATTTATCTTCTGTGTGTCTTTTTACTCTCACTGGGCTACGCGAGAATATATTTCAATTCACAAATAAACGCATGATTCATAAGAAGGGAGGTGAAATAGCATGAAGATGAAAGAAATTGATTGGGTGACATATGTACTCGTCACCGTAGGCGCACTCAACTGGGGAATGGTTGGAGCATTTCGACTAAATCTGGTTGAAACAGTTTTGGGCACAAGCCCATCACTTGTCCAACTTACCTACATACTCGTAGGTTTGTCAGGGCTCTACTGGCTCTACAAGATGACATCCGTGAAAAAATAATTTGAGGCCTTAAATTATGCTTTCTGCCCCTTCTTATTGACCCACAATAAGAAGGGGTTTTGTTATATGTGTGTAATCAGGTACAATCGAGAATATGAAAACAATGCTTCTCGTATTTGCACATCCTGATGACGAATCGTTTACATCTGGTGGAGTTGTGGCAAAGTATGTTGCAAATGGTTGGACTGTACATCTCCTGTGTGCCACAAATGGTGAAGCAGGCAGTAGTGGGCCTTACGAGGTAGTTTCTCATGCGCAACTTGGAGCGATACGGCGTAGTGAGCTAGAAAAAGCCGCAGAGACCCTGGGAATAGAAACAGTGACATTTTTAGATTATCCAGATGGTGGGCTTGCCAAGCTTGAACCGGGAGATATAGAAAATAAGATCGTAGATGCCATGCTTGAAGTACAACCAGATATTGTTATTACATTTGATACCATAGGCATCAGCAATCACCCTGATCATGTGGCAATCTGTATTGCCACAACCTTTTCCTTTCAAAAATACACAAAAAAGCTTGCCAGTGAAATCAAGGCCGGTAATCGCTCACGGCGCTCAGATAATGATGAAACCATTAGCCACGCCTATGCCATAGAGTCTGGTGAGGTGTATGAGCCAAGGCTATACTATGCCTGCATGCCTGAGTCGATTGCTAAGCATCTGGTAAAAGAACAAGTGTTGCCAAAAGAGTCCTTTGGGAAGCCATGGATCGGGGTAGAAGATAAATGTATCACAACAGTCATAGATATATCTCGCTTTAAAAAGAAAAAAGCAGATGCCCTAAGTGCGCATCAGACGCAACAAGATGACACGGGTAGATTTTTCTCCTATCCTAAAAATCCACTCTTGACGCAGGAATTTTTTATCCTCCGTATGCAAGGAGTCCACGAAGTATTTATGGGCAAAAACGA
>CAZPNL010000027.1:14508-17429 GCA_964588145.1 uncultured Gammaproteobacteria bacterium | reverse complement strand
TTTTATTTGAATCAACTATTTGGATATTTTTATATTATTCAAGCTTTTCACCATATTCTTCATGGCGCAACTGATTTTCATTTTGATTAAACCAAATCTCTACGTCAGTCACATTAGTTTCTTTTTTTGGCAAATAAAAAATTATATATGTTGAGGCTGGGCCCCCTCCGCCACTGGGATTATCAGTTATTGCTTGAGCACGAAATTCAGCATAATTTTGTGTATCATCTTCTATTTTGTATATTCTTGGTAACACCACAGAGTAACCGAACCTACTTTGAACAAGCATCGTATTACTGTTTATTTGGGTAATTTTAGGTTCAATGTAAATAGGCGTTGGCTCTAAAGTAGGATATATGCTGTTTATTGCTTCAGTCGCCTGTAGCGTGTGCACAATTTCTGTGGGAAGTATCGTTGCTGGTGATTTTGAAATATCCACCTGAATATCAATTGCCTTTTGGTTTATTGGGGGATTTGAAGAATGAGAGTTATTCTTTTTCACATCGAATGCAAAAACAAATCCTACAAATAGTGCACAAATCAAGGCTATTATTTGCTTCATATATACTAACTGAATTCTATATCATTCACCATACGGAGGGAGAGTTTGCGCACTATCAACACATGCATTTACACAGCTACTCCGTTGATCTGCAGACACTTCCTGACACTGCTTGGTACAATCTGCTATTCTCACTTGCCTTGCTGGATTTATTGCCACCAGTAGCACTGCTGCCACGATCCCTAGAAATGCGAGCATAAAAAGACACCCCACACCCGTGACGAGTGCTTTGACAATCGCGCTCCACTTCGGCCAAAACCACATCACGACTACTCCTATGGGAAAAGCAAAAATCAGAAGCAATATTGTTACGATATTTTTGGTATTTTCCGGAGTCTCAGACTGAGTAGTTTGTGGCATAGGATTATTTCAAAAAAACTTTAGTATATCTTTATTTATACACTTCCTATCTATACATATCCACTACTGCTCCCCATTCGACTGCAGTAAAGCCCTTACGCTCTACAGGGACCATTTTTCTGGGCAAAGGTACATGCACTGGCGCCTTGAGTGGTTTGTAGTAGAGTTCCACTCGCAGCAGTGCATCTGGTGCGGGAGAAATAGCAAGTGGATACAACTGATTAATAGTGTCCTGCTCGAGCGCACTGACGAGATAATATGGAGCAGCTGGCAATGATGTTTTCCAAAATGAAATAAACTCATTTGCCTCAGCGTCATTTAATCCCAACTCTTTTACGTACTCTTTAGAAAAATCAAAAAGTTTTGCATAGGGCACTACATATCCACCGTGCACCTCAGGAATCGTAACAGCTGCTTCATAATACAGATAATCTAATGCATTATTTATTTTTCCACCCGGAGACACATGCACATTCCATCCATTTACTTTAGGATTATAAAGATCATCAGTTCTCACCAGTTGTCCCGCTGGGCGAACTACAACTTGCACGTCAGTCTTTGTCTGGGGATACAGATAGATCGCGGGTTTCCCGCCATATGCTGTGGGCATCGTGGCAAAGTAGCCAATGGCTTGATATTTTTGCCACTTGTTTCCTATGCGCACATACACTTCATTTCTATATTTTTTCAGTAACTGGATATTCCACTTCTCCACGCCCCAAAGCGCCTGGGGATTGGCTGAGTATCCATAGACATGAAGCGCAAATGGATCAGTGAAATCATCACTTATGTGATAGGGCTGCTCATAGCCCGGACCATCCTCCTGAGTATCTACACAGTTGTAATGCCATATGCCTGTGCCAACGTCGCCAAAATCAGTGTTATTATTGCCTCGCACAGCCACCACCCTTTTTATAAATTCTGGATCCTCAAATGAGTCGCCACTTATTTTATAGTTGACCATGAATCCAACATCTCTTGGGGTTTGCATCTTGGATGTGGACTGTCCACTCACATCTTTTATACCCTTATTTGTGTAGGGAAAATATGTATTTATAGGATCAGTCCCATCGGACATGTGATAGTTGTACAGCGTAAAGCTGCCTGGAAACGTATCCACTGGCGTGAGGGCTCGAGACGCACAAGTCGAATGCTCGTTTATAAACGAAATGCTTTGAATCATGTCGTCAACCACCTTTGCAAAGCCTTCAGATGAATATCCCACAGTATGCAAAGCATCGAGGTCGACTGATATGTCGTATAGCACTCGGTTATGCAAAAAATCTACAGTGAAAGAATTATTTGTTTGAGATTTTATAGCAGTATTTTGTGCGCCCAATGCAGGGATCTGATAATTTACCTCACCCTCAGGTAGACCCATGTGCATTGATACATATATCTTAAAAATCGTATCTACTGCCATACCGCCACTATTTGACACAGGTGAAAAAGATACACAATCATCAGAAACTCCATCCCCCATACAACTTTGTATTTTTAGGTTTTGTGGGTAGAAAATTTTGTACTGACCATAATGATCTTTGTAGGTAGTCAGTGGCCCTGGGATAAATTTCTTTAATAGTACCGGAATGGGTGTTGGACTTGGTGACTCTGCGACAGATGGTGATGGCTTTTTATATGGAGTCAACGTAGGCAGGACTCGTTGTGTACTCTGAGAAACTGACCCAACACTCCGACTGTCTTTTGCACCAAATACGATCACACCAAACGTAGTGAAGAGTATGACTCCTAATCCAATAATGACTGGCAAATATTGGCGGGAGACAAAAGAAGGAGTAATTTTCTGTGCCATGAAAATAGTATGAAGGAGAAGTTTATGAGATGCAACAGAAGTGACTTCAGATCCAGCTTACAACAGATTTGAACTCTTGAAGATCTTGGGCTTGAGCCAGTCGGCTGGGGCCTGGGTGGGTTGCTCAGGCTTCATACTGGCGCCTTCGGCAACATTTACGGGATTTTGTGGAGCGTGTTGTGCCAC
>CAZPNL010000027.1:0-14408 GCA_964588145.1 uncultured Gammaproteobacteria bacterium | reverse complement strand
GTATCAACTCCTACAAAACCTGAAAGCCCTACAGTCATTGCATCTGGACATGCGAGTGTGACTTTTTTCCCCAGACTTGCAAGTCCAAGCATCATAGATGCTGCACTGCCGACAGAATCTGCAGTAGGATTGGTGTGAGTAACGACGAGGATGTTTTGGGCAGTACCTAGAAGTTCTTTGATTTTGGCGATAGCAGATTGTGTATCCATAATGCGTATATTCCTCCAAAATTTGACAGATTGATCTAGCAAAAACTCTCTGGATCAATAGGCCAATAGTGTTGGTACTTAAGGCAGAATAGATAGCGGCAGCTATCCTGTAATATATGCTATTATACCATCTCCCAGCATAAAATCAAGGGGTTTGTCCAGAAGCACACCACATTCATGGCCTTCGGTAACTTTTGTAACCTCGTTTTTACCTTGGCGGACGGATTTAACTTTGGCTTTGCCTTTTTCTACGTTACTACGCATGATTTTGACCATATCCCCCTTGGCAATACGGCCTGAGGTGATTTTGACACCCAATATGCGTTGGCCGTCAAATGGAAACTCTGCGATAATCGTAGCCTCGCCAAGCTCTCGCTCGCCACCAAGCACCTCGCGCATGCCCTCTGCTACCTCGCGAAGCTCGTCAATGAGCTCATAGATGATCTTGTAACTGCGGAAAATGACAGACTCAGTAGTGGCAAGTTTGGCGACATTGCCGCGGGCGTCTACTCCAAAACCAACGACTATGCTGCCACTGTTTTTGGCCAGGATTATGTCTGCTTCACTGATTTCGCCCACAGCCTGAGAAACAACCTGAATCTGCTTGGGGAGACTGGCGACTACTGCCTCCATCGAGCCTGCTGTATCGGTTTTGAGCACGATCTTGAGCTTTTGGGAGTCTTCGGGATTGATGGGTTTGAGAAAATCCGGCAATCCCAAAGGGGCTGCTTGGACTTTGGCAACAACTTTTGCAGCCTTGGGTGTGTCAGAGAGTGCTGCTCCAACCTCTGGCAATTGGGTAAAGCCGAGGACCTCTGCGGGTTTGCCTGGACCAACCTCTCTCAGAGAAACACTGTGCTCATCAAACAGAGCACGGACTTTGGCAACTTGCTTGTCCTCAGCGTACAGACTCATGCCTGGCCTCAGGGTACCGGATTTGACGACGACACTAGCAACCATACCACGACCTTTGTCTACCTTTGTTTCAATCACTCGAGCTACTACTGGCCCTGTCGCGTCAACCTTGGTCTCTCCCATGTCAGATACAAGGAGAATCATTTCCAGAAGCTCTGGCACGCCTTTGCCAGTCTTGCCTGATACTGGTACCATAGGCACTGACCCACCAAATCCCTCAACTTGTACACCGTTTTTGGCCAGATCAGCTTTGACTTTGTCTGGGCGGGCGCCCTCCAGATCCATCTTGTTCATGGCCACGATCATGGGCACGCCTGCCTCCTTGATCTGCTTGATGGACTCGATCGTTTGTGGCTTGACACTATCATCTGCTGCAACTACGAGCACAACTATATCAGCTGTCGATGCTCCACGAGAGCGCATCTTGGCAAAGGCTTCGTGCCCTGGGGTATCGATGAAAGTTATAGAACGAGGTTCGAGTTTCGAGCTTCGAGTTTCGAGATGAATTTGATATGCGCCGATTTTTTGGGTGATGCCGCCGTGTTCGCCATCTGCGACGTGGGCTTTGCGAATAGTATCCAGAAGGGTGGTTTTGCCGTGATCAACGTGCCCCAAGACCGCAACGACAGGCGGACGAGACGCGGAAACATGTGGTTCTTTTTTGGCCATACGTATACTGCTTAAACCAGCGATTGTTCATACACTTATTCAGATGCTTTGTCTTCTGAAACTGCTGGGGCACTCTGCGAGTCATCTGAAACTGTAGGAGCAACTGTCTCACCAGCTCCTGCTGCCTCCTTGGCTTCAACCTGTGTCCCTGCTTTTGGTTTGATATCAAGCTTCCAGCCTGTCAGCTTGGCTGCCAGACGGACGTTTTGCCCCTCACGGCCGATAGCCAGTGACAATTGATCTTCGGGAACAAACAGCTCTGCAGATTTGGTCTTGTCATGGAGTACGACCTCTACATCTTTTGCTGGTGCAATTGCGGTTAAGATGAGGAGCTTGGGATCATCACTCCACTGGATGATGTCTACTTTTTCATTGCCACCAAGTTCATTTATGACAGCCTGGACGCGTACGCCTTTTTGACCGACACATGAGCCAACTGGATCAACACCAGATTGGGCTGAGTAAACAGCCACTTTGGTACGGCCGCCAGCTTCACGAGCCACAACACGGAGCTCAACTGCTCCTTGGGCGACCTCTGGCACTTCACGCTTGAATAGTCCCTCAACTAGTCCTTTGTGCGCACGAGAAACGATGATCTCATTGCCACGCATGGTCTCGCGGATGCCCTCTATATAAAATGTCAATCTTTGATTGAGGTGATAGCGCTCACCCTGACTTTGCTCCTGTGGAGGCATGACGGCCTGAGTGCGACCTATATCTACGACGATATTTGACCCATCAAAACGCAGGATCATGCCAGGAACGATAGAGCCGACTTTTGCTTGAAAATCTGAAAGAACTGCTTGCTTTTCTGCTTCGCGATTGCGTTGGAGGAGGACCTGTTTGGCAGTTTGGGCTGCGATACGTCCAAAACCAGGGGGAGTTACGTCTACACCATCTTTATAGATTTTCGCCTCACCTGTGTCACTATTGAGTTCGGCAGTAAAAACTTCGAGCTCGTCTTGACCATAATCCTTGCGGTACGCGGCAAGCATAGCAGCCTTGATAGAATCAAGCACGACTGCTGGATCTATACCACGCTCAGTGGCGACTTGGTTTAATGCTAATGAAAATTCACTTCGTACGATTGCTGGCATATATTTATTATAAAAAAAGGTGGGCACACTTCCCACCTCATTCCTATACTCCAATTACTACATTATATTATATATCGCCCTCACAACCCCGTCAACTGGGGCTAAATATGGCTCCTGATCTTTTGAATTAATATTGCGGAGCAAATCGTGATAGTAAGGCTATGTTCCAAAAAAGCAAAAAAGCTGCTGTCCCAAAAATCCCCATACCTATGATGCTACCCATCAAAAGACGACGCTTAGAATTTTCAGAAGCACTTTTTGGCCTCACGAGTCCTACACCATCTATGGCTCCGCACCCTCTGAGATAAAGAGAAACTCCGTACAACGCAAGAATAAATAAAAATGCACTAACTAAAAATAGAAATACAAATATTCCTTGCGTATTTTCATGTTGAGCAACTATTCTCGTCCCATACTTTGATACACATGTTTGTCTCAAACATATTGGCCATAATATGTAGATAATTATGCCCTCAATACATATAGAAAGAGAGATATATAGAGCTGTGATAGACTTGGAAAATGAACTCATGCTACAGATGGATAGCGAGATATGAGTGAGAGGATTCCTTCTGCTTGTTTTGGAAATCCGCCTGCATTTTGTTGGAGTATGAGCGCGTATTTTTTATCAGCGAAATTAAACACCATGTGCTTCGCTCCATACGAACCAGCTTTCCACCGTATATCGCTTGGGGTAAACTCTGTACATGAAAGAACTGACTCTTTTAGTGAAAATTCAACGAGATAGTTTTTTGATTGGGTCTGTACTATGACAAAATGGCGCATAAAAAGTGCAGCAATAGCACCAAAGATCCCGACCCACCAATCTGTAGGCATTTGATACCCATACACGCATATTGCATCTGTTTTTTGCTCATCAGTTAATTGAGCAAGATTTTTTAGAATTTTTTCCTGTGACATATTGTTATTATACCAATATTTTTTTAGTAATTTCAAAATATATAATTCATTCCATGCTGAACTTATTGTGCTTGACATGAAAAATAGTTCATCACATACTCATACTATATGGATGATCAAAATATCAGTCAACCAAGCATGATTCAGGCAGAGCCAGGCTCCATGCCGCATGCGTCAATAAGCTCACAAACATCTCCTACTCCCGCCTCCACTTATTCAAATCTGATCAAAAGTCAAACTACATCACACATATACACATATGCAACCTTTTTACAAAGATTTGGTGCCACATTGATAGACCTTGTCCTTTTAGGAGTTTTTGTGTTTTTGATGACGGTAATCCCTAGCATCATATTTGTCTTATTATCTGCGCTAGTATTTAAAAGTGATCAAGCAAGTTCAATTTTTGGGTTGGTACAAATAGCACTTCAACTATTAACTTATATTCTTTGTATTATTTATCCTATTTACTTTACAGGAAAAACGGGACAAACACTTGGGAAAAAAGCTTTGCATATTAAAGTAGTACAACTTTCTACCGGCGAACATCCAAGCTTTGTCCAAGCATTCGTACGAGAAATAATAGGTAAAATCATTTCACAACTAATATTTGGCTTAGGCTACCTCTGGCCATTGTGGGATGAGAAAAAGCAGGCAATCCATGACAAAATAGCTGGCACAATCGTGGTACAAGTGTAATATGGCATCAATAGACTATTCAGCAATCATCTCGCGGGCGTGGTATATCACAAAAAAGTATAAATGGCTTTGGGTATATGGGCTGGTACTTGTCGTATTTAGCGGAGGAAGTTCCTATAGTGGCAGCAGTGGAGGTAGTAGCTCCAATAGATCCACGAGACCCACTAACAATGGACAAGGACAAGATAAGCAAAGTATGCTCCTTGAAGCCACAGACGTACTGGGTGCGGCTACCACTCAGCTGCAACAGTGGGCATCTTCCATAACTCCAGTGAGTTTGATCATGCTTGCCATCGCACTTTTTATCGTGTTTGGAATCTCTATAGCAGTATATTGGGTTATCAAATCGTGGGCACGGGGATCTTTGATCAAAGGCATACAAGATGCTGACCAGGATAAAGAGGTGACACTGAAAAATACTACAGCGTACGGAAAAGCACTCGTCAAACCATTTGTACTGTATGACCTACTATCGGGATTGATTGTCACAGGCTCTATAATAGTGGGAGTCTTATTGGTTTTAGGCTTTATTTTGTTTGGTGCTCTCGCCTTTAAGAGTAATTTGGTCCTGCAGCTTATTTGGTATGTTTTGGCTGGACTTTGGGCACTCGTACTCATAATCATTGTTGCGTTTTTATCTGTCATGGTAACTGCATATGCAGAACGGCTGATCGCACTCCACGGATATACTCCTTGGCAGGCATGGAAAAAAGGTATATCTATGGCAAAACGAAACTGGTTGCCCACGATCGTACTGGGCATTATCAACAATATGATTGGTTGTATCGTAAGCTGTTTAGGACTTGTGGTGCTTGCGATTTTGGGTGGAGTACCAGTTTTTCTGACTATCATGTCTTTTACAAATAAAAACATGCTATCAGCATCTATACCGCTTTTGATTACAAGTGGATTTTGGATATTTGTCTTGCTAAATGCATTTACACTTCTCATGGCAATGTATACTGTTTTTCACTACAGTACTTGGAATTTACTCTTTAAAGAAATTACAAAGGAACAAAGCGTATGAAAAACCTCGCACCACTCAAGCTCCGTGTACTTAGCTTTCTGATTGATTGGTTCTTGGGATTTGGCTTGGGACTCATACCACTGCTCATGGTTTTTTCTGTTACGAAAATTGAAGAACTGTTTGGTGCAGTAGTTTGGGCGATCACTAGTGTACTTCTCATGGGGGTACTTTCTGAATTTGTTTTTATAATATTTCCCATCACAAAACTTGGTGGGACTTTTGGGAAATACGTCACGGGGTTGGAAATTGTCGATGAAAAAGGAAATTGGCTCTCGTGGAGACGTGCAATTTTTAGAAACTACTTCGGATATATGGTGTCTGGCTTAGTGCTGTGGACAGGATTTTGGTGGGCATTACGTGATGCCAATAGGCAGACGTGGCATGACATGATGGCAGGCACGTTTGTGGTACAAAAAAGAGCATGGGCTGCTGTAGGAGCAGTTGTGCTTATCGTTGTGCTTGCAATAAATGTACTGCTTGTCATGACAATCATTGAGCAAGCAAAAAATAATATCTTTTTGTATAAAAAACTTTTTGATCAGCTTACTGCTGTCAGTAAAGAGCTTGATGCTGAACAAAAAGCTGCTCCAAACGAATTTCTCAAAGTAAGCCCTACCCCCACAATACTTCCGGCATTCCCCACACCTATGGGAAAGCGAATATAAACGAAGGATTATTCTTCAAAGGTTTTTTCTAGTTGTTCCAGGAGTGTTTTTTGTTCACGGGTCAATCTCGTCGGAACCTTGATCATAATCTTTACATAGGCATCCCCACGACCCCCACCTCGGACGTGCGGGACACCCTTTTCTTTGAGTCTGATCATAGTTCCTGGTTGTGTACCTGGCTGCACACGAAGCTTGAGAGGACCATCGATCGTGGGCACTTCTACTACTGCCCCTAGTGCTGCTTGGGCATAGGTGACATCAAATTGCACGACCAAGTCATCTCCTTCGCGTTGATACTGCTTGTCTTCCTTGACACGAAGCACGACATCAAAATCATCAAAACGGATGCGAGAGCCTGTATCTACTCCTGCAGGAATTTTGATAGTTTTTTTGACACTTCCCTCACCAGCTTTGCCTCGTGGCACATGGATCTCGCGCTGGGCCCCGTGGACAGCATCAGTAAACTCTATGGTTAACTCGTATACTTCTCGCCTGACTCGCCCGGAGTTGCCACCAAATCCCACTCCTCCACCAAAAAACTGTTCAAAAATATCAAATGGATCAAATCCACCATCCCCAAATGGGCTGCCGTAGCCATTTGAAGAGTAGGTATATGAAAATGGCCCTGAGCCATATGCTCCTCCAAATGGGCCTCCTGCACCTGCACCAGCCCCTGCGCCTGGACTAAATGCGCTGTGTCCAAACTGGTCATAGGTCTGCTTTTTTTGTGGGTCAGACAAGACTGAGTAGGCTTCGTTTATTTCTTTAAACTTTTCACTCGCGCCCTCTGTCTTATTGCGATCTGGGTGCCACTCGAGGGCGAGCTTGCGATACGCCCGTTTGAGCTCCTCGGGAGAGGCGGATTTGGAAACTCCTAACACTTCGTAAAAATCACGTTTGGTTGCCATATAAAAATATAAATTATTTTAGTTACAGCCAATACAATTTCATCAATTTAAACCATTTCAATTAGGCCGCACCAAATCATTAATAGATTAATATTACTATTATCTGTGCGGCACAAAGGGCCATAGTACCGATGGTACATCGGAAACGAGCCTTTAGCCAAAAAACGCACCGAAAGGCTCGGCGCGTCTATTGGCTAATATACGTTCTTCGTTGACCCTATTCTACCACTTGTCCTTCTTCTACCTTGCCATCTGTTTTTTTCTTTTTATCATCCTTTGCATCTGGAGATTCTGATTCCTCTGCCTTGGCTTCGCCGTCGGCTGAGGCTCCTTCTGCTGGAGCAGCCTCGTTTTTGCTATACATACTGGCACCTATTTTTTGGAGAACCTCTGACAAGGCATTGGTCTTGGCTTCAAGTTCTTCTTTGGTACCAGTCTCTAGGATTTCTTTGAGATCTTTGATGGCCTCCTCGACGGGCTTTTTGACATCATCTTTGACTTTGTCTCCAGCATCCTTGAGGGACTTTTCCGCAGTGTAGAGCATGGTATCTGCGTGATTTCTGGCCTCTATACGCTCTTTTTTCTTGGCATCTTCCTCGGCATTGGCCTCGGCTTCATGCTTCATCTTTTCCACCTCGTCTTTGGATAGCCCTGTGGAGCCCGTGATTTTGATCGTGTTGGCTTTACCAGTAGCTTTGTCTTTGGCAGTAACGGCTAATATGCCACTTGCGTCTATGTCAAAGGTTACCTCTACCTGAGGAACACCACGAGGTGCTGGGGGAATCCCTGACAAGACAAATCTTCCAAGCGACTTATTGTCTGCCGCCATACTGCGCTCGCCTTGTAAAATATTGATTTCAACTGATGTCTGACTGTCTGCTGCGGTGGAAAATACCTCTGTTTTACTAGTAGGAACCGTAGTGTTTCTCACGATAAGTGGTGTAGAAACTCCACCGAGTGTTTCAACGCCTAGAGTCAGTGGTGTCACATCCAAAAGGACAACATCTTTGACATCTCCAGCCAGTACTCCAGCTTGGACTGCTGCTCCGATCGCCACCACCTCATCAGGATTGACCCCCTGATTTGGCTCTTTGCCAAAGTAGTTTTTGACTGCCTCAACTACCTTTGGCATGCGGGTCATACCCCCGACCATCACGACCTCGTCAATATCTTTGACGGAAACTTTGGCATCAGCTAGACACTTTTTGACAGGCTCGATAGAGCGCTTGATGAGCTCGTCTACAAGTGTCTCAAATTTGGCACGAGAAAGCTTCATCACCAAGTGGAGAGGACCATCTTTACCTTGGGTTATAAACGGCAAATTGATCTCTGCCTCAAGAGATGAAGAGAGCTCGATTTTGGCTTTTTCTGCAGCATCTCGTAGTCTTTGTAGTGCCTGAGCGTCTTTTCGCAAATCGACACTATGCTCCTTTTTAAACTCATCTGCCAGATAGTCTACGAGCACCTTGTCAAAGTCATCGCCACCCAAATGTGTATCACCATTGGTTGCTTTTACCTCATAGACACCTTCGCCAAGCTCGAGCACAGAGATATCAAATGTACCACCACCCAAATCATAGACTGCAATGGTATGTGCATTTTTCTTGTCGAGGCCGTAGGCTAGTGCTGCTGCTGTAGGTTCATTTATAATACGAAGCACCTCAAGGCCTGCTATTTCACCAGCCTGCTTGGTGGCTTGACGTTGACTGTCGTCAAAATATGCGGGAACAGTGATAACAGCCTGTTTGACGTCATCCCCCAGATATTTCTCAGCATCTGCTTTGATTTTGGCCAGTACCTTTGCTCCAATCTCTTGGGGAGTAAAGGTTTTGCCATCGACTTCGACGACTGCCATGTCGTTTTTGCCACCCTTCACTATATATGGGAGCCATTTCATATCTTGTTGCACACTTTTGTCACTAAATTTGCGTCCCATGAGCCGCTTGACTGAGTAGAGTGTGGATTTGGGACTGAGTACCATTTGGCGCTTGGCGACATCACCCACGACATTTTTGATAGGATCCACGACCGACGGGATCACATTGCGCCCTTCAGCTGAGTGAATCACTTTTGGCTGTCCGCCTTCCATCACGGCCACACATGAATTGGTGGTTCCTAAATCGATACCAATAATTTTTGCCATACCTTTCCTCCTTTAAAAACTAGTATTAAAATAACCAAAATAAATTCATTGCACTCTTCTTCCGATAAATTCGTATGCACTACTCTTCCTCATCACAATGTGTCATTTCAATTTCTCAAAAAAAGTTTACCCAAACCTTTTTATAATAATTTCTGTCAATACGGTTTGTGTCTAAAATATATACTATATTTAGCAATAACAATATTTTATTCCGAACCTCGAAGTCCGAATCTCCCTAATTAGATTGCCACGACAAGTCAGACTTGTCACGTCACCTTCGCAAATTTAACCTGTTCCTCGCAATGACAAACAAGTTTTAAAGTAAAAAGTTTTAAAGTTTTTACAGTTATGTTTGCGATTGAGCGATATAACAATATAACAATTTAACAATTTATAATTTTACTAAGCTTCTAAATAACTAAGCCTCTAAACTTCTTACAAAAACTCTAAGCTCTAAACCCTAAACCCACTTAACTCTTCTTCTCTTGCCCTACTTTTACTTTTGCAGGCCGGACAATCCTCGTCCCCAGCATATACCCCGCGCCTACTTCTGTTACTACAATTCCGTTTTTTCCTTCGACTACTTCGGTGCACTCCATCGTGCCTGGATCAAATTGCTTGCCCACGACATCGATTTTTTGTGCGCCAAAATCTGACAAGAGCATCATCACATCCTTTATCACAAGGCCAAGCCCGGGATCTGCCAGATGATTTTGTGCCAGCACAAGTGAATCCACCATAGGAATAAGCTTCACAAGTACTGCCTCTGTGGCAAACTGGCGGTCACTCATCCGGTCTTCACGAACCCTGCGCTCTAGGTTTTGATAGTCTGCTAGAGCACGTAGATACTTGTTCTTCCACTCGGCTGATTGGGCAGCAAGTGTTGCAATTTGATCATCAGCTGGACTGGTTTGTGCTTGTGATTGATCCACGGGTTGGTCTGTTGATGCATCAGCTGTAGGCTTCATATATTATTTCCCCTTCCCCATCTCATTTATCAAGCCGCCGACATATTGCACAATAGGAATTACATATGGATAGTTGAGCCTGGAAGGCCCGATGACTCCTATAGCCCCAGAGACGTGTGGCGTCTGAAAATGCTGATAGACAAAACCACATGCTGCAAGTGGCCTACGGCCACCAAACTCATCGCCCAAGAGAATCGCAAGTGGATCTGGGCGTTTCCCGACAAGCTGGATCCAAAAATCGATTTCATCAAGAGTTGCAAATATAGCATGCGTCAGCTCGTAATCATAAAATTCTGGCATATCCAGCATATAGGCTGCGCCTGCATAATAAATGTCTCCATCGTCTGTCGTTGTGATAGCAAGAGTCTTCGTGCGACCAGCAAGTGCTCGCGTGGCTTCACGAAGGAGCTTGTCCATTTCAGAACGGTAATCCCACATTTTTTCTTTAACTGCCACCTCGTCTGTGACAGATAAGTTTTTGAGTTTCATCAAGTGCTCAACGTAATATTTGAGTGCAAGTGGTGTGGGCACGCGACCAGCTGACGTATGTGGCTGCTTGAGATACTTTGAGTCTGTGAGCCTGACCATCTCATTACGAATGGTGGCTGGTGACACACCGAGGTTGTGCTTTTTTTCCAGAGTATCAGATCCCACAGCCTCAGCGGTGTTGATGTACTCTTCAACAATTGCTTTGAGTATTTGCATCTGACGAGTGGTAATGGTCGGATATTGTTCCATACGAGTTTGTTTGCCTCAATTAGCACTAATATACAATGAGTGCTAACAGCTGTCAAGATGGGATTGATAAAAAAGTAGAATATTGAATATAGAATATAGTATGTAGAATATAGAATATTGAGAGTGGAAGGTTGAAAAATTGTTAAATTGTTATATTGCTCTATTGTTCCATTGCTCAATTGCTATTGGAGTTTGCCGAGAGGTATTTAGATATTGGAACACAGTATCTTACAGTAAATGCAGCAAGCATTTATGGCAAAGCTCGTCCACCTCCGATGTGGGAAAAAACGGTGTAATAATAATTTTACCAGCCCCCTTCTCCTAACACGAAAAGTATAGTACCGTTGATATATGGCCATATCCCTTACCGCCAGATCAAGTGAAAAGACAAAGTCTTGGATCGCACTTATTGCGCTCCTCTTGTTTTTGCCCCTATTAATATTTGGGGTGTTTCAGGTAAGCACCCTCATCTCTCGTGCAGCAGCTGTGCCTGCAAATATCGTCGTAGATACCACATTGCCCATGGGAATGGTTAATACTGATTTTATGAAGGCCTTTGCCCAAGGGGGGGAGGAAAATACGAATCAGCTTGCCCCTGTCCTGTCAGAACTGCGCGCACTCAGGCCTAAGATCATCAGGCTTGATCATATTTATGACCATTATGATGTAGTCAGTCGTTCTGGTACGCAACTCACGTTTGATTGGAAAAAACTTGATGATGCTGTTGATACCATACGCGCTTCTGGAGCTACACCCCTCTTGGCACTTTCGTATATGCCGCAAGCAATTTCTAGTGATGGGACTGTGATTGGAACTCCAACAAGCTGGGATGAGTGGGCACTCACTGTCCAAAAAACAATAGAACACTATAGTGGAAAATCTGGCAAAAATATTCAGGGTGTCTACTATGAAGTGTGGAATGAACCGGATTTACCAATATTTGGAAAGTGGTCGCTAAAGGATCCAAAAAATTATCTCACGATGTACCAATTCGCAAGTTTTGGTGCTCAAAGGGCTGCCAATGTACAGACATTTTATTTGGGTGGGCCAGTTACAACAGGACTGTACAAAAATTGGGTGATGGCTCTTGTTGGTTCTGGTTACCGATTGGATTTTCTTTCGTGGCATAGTTATTTGAAAGATCCTACAAAATTTGCGTCTGATCAACAAAATATCAGATCGTGGTTATCAAACATTCCACATGCAAAAAATCTCCCTCTCATAATCTCTGAAATTGGATTTACTGGTGATAAAGATCCTCGCTATAGCACTCTTTATGCTGCAGCACATACAGCAGCAGTAACTAGACAATTATTAGCCGATGCACCTAAATATGTATTTTCATTTGAAATCAAAGATGGCCCAGGACAAGGTGATGGTCAAGGATGGGGACTTTTGACTCATGAGTCAGCTGGTAAAAAGCCAAAACCAAGATATAAAATTTATAGCTGGCTAGACCAAATGAATGGACCGAGACTGGGAGTGTCTGGCGAAGGCACATATGTGACGGCAATTGCTGGTAAACGATCAGAAGTCATACAGCTGATGCTTATTAATTTTAGCTTAGATGAAAATCATACTGAAGCGGTGCCTGTAACATTTACAAACCTTACCCCAGGTCGATATAGCATCCGACAAAAATATCTTGATGGCCAAGATACCACAGTGACCCAAACCAGTGAAGGGACAATACTTAAAAAGCTTGTATACATGCCAAGCTATAGCGTGCACATGCTAGAGCTTACTAAAATCCCTTGATGCCAAAAGAAATATCAAGAAACATTTTCTGATGAGCTACTGCTGATAACTTCACGAGCTGGCTCGAGAAAGACTTGCCTCGTTTTTTTGATATTTTGTAATAAATCAGTAATGAATTTCACCTCCCCTACGCCAAGCACCCAGGAGAAAAATATATACGCAGATAAACCAATAATACTCGTAAAACCTGTGATCAGGATAAGTCCAAATGTACGAGTCGTATCAAATACGAGCTGATCGAGGAGCTTGAGTGGTACATATATCACAATACCCATCACAACAGCAGCAAGAAGCATACGTAGCGGTGCTCCTAGGAGTGTACTCAGTGAAAATGGGCCAACTTTTTGATTGAGACAGTACACCAATGCCCAACACTGTAAGCTTGTGGCAATTGTTGTGGAAAGTCCCAAAGACCAGACTGGCCAGTGGAGAACGTTTATAAATATGATACTGAGGATTGTATTGAGAGCGATTGAAATAATACCTACAATTACAGGGGTTTTTGTATCATAGACAGCATAAAATCCTCGCGCTAAAACATGTATCAATGCTTGAGCAAAAAGTGAAATACTAAATGCTGATAGCGTAGCACCAGTCAGAGTTGTAGCCTCCCAATCAAATTGTGAAGCACCAAACACAAGCCGCACGATGGGAATACGCAACACAATAAACAGAACACTTATGGGGAGTACAAGAAAGATAATCTGATTCATAGCACGAACGAGTGTCTCACGAAATACTGGTTTTTCCTTTTTGGCCCACGACTGGGATATGATTGGGAGTGCTGCTTGGGCTATAGTTGCGCCAAATAGTCCTACCGGCAATTGCTGGAGGTGCTGGGCAAAGTTAAATACTGTCACCATCTTGGCTCCCAAAAGCGAGGCAAGCATGAGATCCACAGTTGTATCTATTTGCGAGACGGCAAGCCCAAGTGTCCGTGGAGCCATGAGTTTTCCTACCTCACGAACGCCCAGATGCTTTAAATTGAGTGTAAATTTGTGCCGGAATCCAGACGCAACCACAAGTGGTATTTGAATAATCATAAACAGTATGGCGCCAATTCCTACACCGAGCACTGGCCCATACAGCCCATACGCAGGTGACAAAAATACTATACCTACGATAATACCTAAATTGTATAATACTGGTGCCATTGCAGGCACTAAAAACAGATTGTATGACTGTAAGATACCTGTGAAAAAATTTCCAACCAGAAGCGGCACAACTTGCACAAGCACCATAAACCGAGTAAAAACCACCATATCTGCTAACTCTTTGCCTGAAAAACCTGGAGCTAAAAGTTGACAAATTTGCTCTGTAAATAATAACAACGGAACTGCAACAATAAATAGCGAAATAAAGCTTATGTTTATAAGTGTTGCGGCCATATCCCATGCCTCTTCTTCTTTGTTTGTGCTTATGTATCTAGTAAAAACGGGAATAAATGCAGATGTGAGAGCTCCAACAACGAGAAGTTCAAACAAGATACTCGGGAGACGAAATGCTGCAAAGTATACACCTAATTCTTCGGGCGAAAATCTATCTGAAAGTAATCTATCACGTACCAGCCCTAGCACCCTTGAAGCTGCCACCATAACCATCAGCACGAAAGCTGCGCGACCAACGGTCGTTTGTTTGTTGGAAAAGAACGAAAGAACGGTCTTCATCGTGATTTGTACTATTATATAAGG
>CAZPNL010000026.1:0-17533 GCA_964588145.1 uncultured Gammaproteobacteria bacterium | reverse complement strand
AGGTTATGGCTGATGAAGGCGATATAGCTTGTACAGTTGTGAATGGAAGTTGGTGCCCGATTAATTATTTGGCAACTCCTAAGCCAGTATTGGACATTGAAAGAAAGATGTTCTTAAAAGTTTGTCTGACCCCAGAGGATTTTGAATATTTTATTTTACTTATAAGAAAATTCAAATTAGTTTGCTTTACAATTCTTCTGAATCCACGCTTTGAAGCGTTCCTCATATTGTAGTCCATTCATACTCGCACCTATCGTCTGTGTAGGGTCCTTTTCAATAGTTTCAAGTATCTGGCGATATTTACGGGCATCTGGTTCTATCTCCATCGGTGCTACCTTTTCAGCATTTTTGAGAATCTGTATAGAGTCAGCTTTGGAAGTATTTGGATTTTTGGCTGCATTCTCCAGTATAGAGCAGTACTCTGTCGCTGAGCGCGTAGGGTTGTCTGTGGAGTTTATGTACACACCTACAGCCACTATAGCTAGAGCTATTACTATATATTTATGATTGCCAATAATTTCAAAGATGGGGTTAGCATGTTTTATTTTTTTCATATAAGTAAATAGTAGCACTAAGTTTACATAAAATATATTTACCAGATCGAGATTGTTTACTAATTGAAGCTAGAATTAGGTGGGATATGAATATGTACCGAATTGCGCGCTGAATAATAATATTTTGATAATGATACTTGTGAGCCCAGAAGGATTCGAACCTTCAACCAACTCCTTAAAAGGGAGCTGCTCTACCCTTGAGCTATGGACCCGTTTCGTTTGCACTCGCGGGCTACATCTTTACCATTATTAATTTCCTACCAATTAACCCAAATATCTGGCAGCTCCCTTTTGAAAGCTGCTCCCTGCCCGCCTAACTGATTATTGCTAGCGGGTACCCTTTCACTATGGGCCCGCATCACTATCGCTTGCGGGCTAAACCTTATTTTTTAGTAATATCCAATCTGTTAACCCCTCGACTCAAATTGTTACACTTCACGTTGAATACTTATCGATAGAACTATGACTTTATTTAATTTACTCTAAAAGTAGCAATTTTTGAGGGCAAGCCCGTAATTGCTTCACAACTAATTAAAACTTAATGCGTAATAAATGAACAAATACAACAAATACCCACAATTGGCAGATTTAAGCCTATGATCTATTATATCAATTTTTGTCTATTTGTGGTACTCTTTTTATAGATTCAGCCAGTTTTGAGCTCAAAGTATGGATACACCACTTACATATTGCCAAGCCATCCCCACCATGAAGTCTCCCGAGCGGGAGCTCCACCAGCTCTACCATGACACCAAGTACGGCTTTCCGCTAGCAGACGATAACGAGCTCTATGAGCGCCTGATGCTAGAGATTAATCAAGCTGGGCTCAACTGGACAACCATTCTCAAAAAGCAAGACAAATTTCGGCAGGCATTTGATGGCTTTGACATCCAAAAAGTCGCTCGCTATAGTGATGTAGATGTGGCACGGCTCATGGCGGATGTGGGTATCATCAGAAACCGTAAAAAAATCGAGGCCGCTATAGAAAATGCGCGAGTGATAGTAGGAATCCAAAAATCCCATGGGAGTTTTGCCAATTGGTTAGAAAGACAACACCCACAGTCTGTAGAGGAATGGGCAAAGGCATTTAAAAAGACATTTCACTTCACTGGAGGAGAAATCGTCAAAGAATTTTTGACAAGCTCAGGATACCTAAAAGGCTCCCATGATGAAAGCTGTATTGTTTATCCCGTCGTACTTGAAAAAAATCCCCCATGGCTGCGCGCTCACCAATAATTTTATGTACTAATTTTTTGCTATGCACAGTAAATTGATACATAGATGAGTAAGTAGTTTGAGCTCAAAAAGAATGGAGAAGGCAGTCCAACTAAAAATATATATCTTCTAGTTAATTGTATTTGCTTTCCAAATATCTACTATGCCAATAGATGTATCTTTATAGTAATACTTCCTAATCTCCGGCATTAGTATAGAAAAAATTTCAGGGCGTAGATCTGCATCTATATATAGTTCAGGTGGTTTAAATAATAGTATATCTTCTAATATCTTATATAATTGTTTTGTAGAGCCTATGATTTCAAAATTATTTGAAGGAATTATATTTGTTGACTTCGTATATAAGAGTATATCAGTGTCATGTTTAGACAATATTGCAATTTTTCTCTCCTTTCGTACTTTATTCTTGAGAATTGAATTAATATACGCTATAGACTGTTGACTGCTTTCTGACTGCGCATCGAAATAAGAAATATCAAACCTATGTCTCATAATATGCACGAATGTGTTTGCAATATGGAGAGTTGTAAAAAAACTTACTATACTTGCAAATATTACTATTGTGCTTATAAGTGCTATTTTTTTTGAATTTGAAATCTGGTTAAAATTTATATTTTTGAAATTATTTATAATTACGGAAATAAACAATGCAAGTAATAAAAATAATGGCGCAATCACTACCGCGGACGTTCCGTACGTACTTCTACCCAAATAATATGTTAATTGTGCTAACCCAATAGCTATGATAAAGGCAATAATAGATAAATTCATTGCACGTTTGTGCGCTGGAGATGACCAAAAAAAGTGATAAATAGACCAATTTACTGCTACTATGTATATAGGTGTATAGAGAAGATGCATATCGAGTCTTTTTATAGCAAGCATACTAAAGCCTGATGAAAAGAGCAGAGAGTATTCAATAAAATCACTCCATTTTGGCCAAGTATGAGATTGAATAAATGTGATAAGAGAATAAAGAAAAACCCAAATGAAAAGTTGAATAAAAATTTTAATAATAATTTTTATTGATGAAACTATAAAAATTGAGATACTAGAATTTTTAGCATATTCAACGACATTGTAAATAGTATATGCAAATATAAAATACGTACCTTGATCAGACGACCAAAATCCAAATAAGCCTAGGAGAAGAAATTCAATGATCATAGAAAATTTTTGAGACAAGTTATTTTCATGTTTAGCTATCAAATAAAAAGCAAATGGAATCCAGGTACCAAATCTCAAATATCCAGATTGACCCATGTACAAAGGATTGATCCATTCACCAAAATGCTGATAAATAAGTAAAAATAGAAGTCCAAATATAGATAATACTTTCATTCGAGTAATTTTTAGAAAAATTACAAATAGCATTGTATAGGCTAGTATGTGAATACAGTATTGAACTATAAAAAAATGAAAACGATTTAATTCAATAAATGAAAATATAGAAAAAAGAAAATAAAATAAAGAAAAGCCATATTGAATATTTATAGATTTTAATAATACTTTACCCCCAAGCATATCATTTACGGGAGCAAGTAACGATTTATAGCTATCAGTTTCAAAAAAAGGTATATCCGGAATTTGAATAAATAGTAATACAGCAATAATCGCTATAAGAGGTAGTAGTGGAATACTATTTTTTATCGATATAATCTGATAATTAATTCTTGGTCGTTTAAAACTAAAATACAATACTCCAATTACAATCAGAAAACTTGCAATATATTGAATCTGGGTTATGGGTAAGGGGTATGGAGATACTTCTTGAGTGAAGTACGTAAATATTTTTTGATATGGATACCGAAAGCTAAGTACTACATACCAATACAATGAGGTAAAAACAAAAGCGCATAGTGAATATAGTATGAGTAGAAATGTTAATATTTTTGAATAATATTTATGAATTACTAATTTAAATTTTAAAAATAATATATACATTATTATCGAATATAAAAATATTATTGTGATTGATAGCAGTAGATTTGAAGAGTTTTTAGCTAAATTGATATAAATAAATAATACAAAGAAGGCTAATACTGATGACAACAGAGTATATAAAAGTGTTCCAAATTGAATATTTTTACATTTAATTAATAATTTTTTCGTAAAATATAGTACAGAAAGGGTGCCGAGGAGAAATCCTCCATGATGCAACGGTATTTCTATCTCAGGCAAAAAGAGCCCTCGCCAACTCATTATCATAGTTTCTGGATACCCTGGCATCACATATATTTTTTTAAAATATACAAATAGAAGGCTATAAAATATCAGAAATAGTATATTAAATATTCCATAGAGATAGATAATTTTTGTTTTCATAGTAAATAATATAATTCTAAATATATCATATGCACTTAGTATCAAACCTAATCATGCATTCATATTCTTGATCTATGATAGGAAATGAATTTTATACTAAATAATCTTATTATGCTCTGATGTATAGGAGTATCACTATTATAGAGGTATCCAATAGTATCAAATGGTTTTTACCAACTGGCTTGAGTTTCATTCACGCAGTCGGTAGATAATGAATATTAAAAATAACGTTTCACTTTGCTATTTGCATTCTAAAAAATAGCTTGTCGCGCTTGGAAATGTGCTATTGAGCACCGTCGGTTCAGCTCTCGTCCAAACAGCAAAGCCAGTTTCTTTATTTAGGGCAAAGCTTGATGCATATTCATTATAGGTGTCGGTATCAATACTTTGAGCCAGTATATACAGAGGAGTATTTTTGACTATGTTCCAAGCCTTTGGAGGCTTGGACGTATCTGCAAATTCTGGATCAATGACTACGTCAACGGTATTGGCATGAAGCGTAATTTTCAGATGTGTCGTATCTTTGAGTAGAAGCGCATCTACACGTGGAGGCTCTGGATTTTGTAGTAAGTTGAGATTGGTAAATAGCCCTGTTCCTGCAACTGATGCACAGGAGAGATTGGTTTTATTTTGGATGGGTGCAGGCTTGAGTGTGACTCGTCTCGTGAGTGGGTGTAAATACCACACACCAGCGGTACTAAAAAACATGAGTATAAAAACTGCAACTACAGAAGGAGTAAAAAACGAACGAATTTTATCCATAGTAATATCAAATGACGTAATGAAGAAAGTTTGTGTTAGATTGCCTTGAAACGTCAGTCGTTTCTTCGTCACTTTTGTAAAGCTTAGACGTTCCTCGCAATGACAAATTTTTAATTTGATTTCCGAAACTCGATTTTCCTCAAATGTCAAACTAAGCTACTAAATAACTAAGCCTCTAAGCCTCTCACTAATCCCTAACCCCTAACCCTTACTCCTTACTTACCTTTTTTTAATTCATCCAAGATATTTTTGATTGGTGAGGTACAGACGCCTAGATATTTGTCTGCTCCACCGTAATAGACGTAGAGAATGCCATCTTTGATAACTTGTCCATTAGAAAATACTGTCCCAGCTCTGTAGCCTTCGTTTTCATACCACGCAATTGGCTCAAAAATCGGATTTTGCAGTCTGGCAATCACTTTCATGGGATTATTAAGATCCAGAAGTGCTGCACCCATACGGTACTTGAGGTCCTCACGAGATACCCCGTGATAGAGGAGCAGCCACCCATCCTCAGTTTTTTCTGGGGGACCGTTGAGACCGATTTTGAGATTGTCCCACGAGTTAACTCTAGGGCCAAGGAGCGGATGGCCACCCAACCATCGATTGTCGCCAAAGTCCAAATCTGAGACAAAATCAATCCAGATGCATGGTGGGATACGGTGAAATACCACATATTTGTCCCCAATTTTTTCTGGCACGATGCAACTGTCTTTATTGTCCATCCCCGGAGCCGAGATAAGCTTTGGCATCGTCCAGTTATCCCATTTGCGAGCTAAAAATTCATCTACTTTGATCGTAGAAAGCGCAATCCGTGGTGGATTTTGGCCGTCATATGCTGTGTAGCACATATACACAGTGTCACCAATGCGAGAAAGGCGTGGATCTTCGCATCCAGAAAATCCAGGATGGTATTTGAGCTCATATGAGTCTCTTGGCACATATACTGGTCCTGGAAGCCGCTCTTCTATATGTAACCCGTCAGGAGCGACCGCATATCCCAATACTGATGTCTCATCATCGCCCATAGCTCTATACAAAATATGAGCCTTGTTATCCAAAAGGATTGCGCCAGCATTAAACGTGTACTTTGATTCCCAACTGTGCTCCTTGATAGGAGAAATAATCGGATTTCCATCATAGCGAACCATGAGTTCTGGCTTTTTGTGATGAGGATTGACGATAGGATTAAGTTTTAGTTCATTGATCAAGTCTTTGGTCGTCACACTCGCGCGACATACTGTAGTATCTGCGGCAGAGTAGTAGATAAAAAACTGCCCTTCTTCAGAAAACGCACCACTTGGAAATATGACATTTGGCACCATGCCGTACATTTCATACTGTGCCTCTGGCACCAGGAGAGGATCCAGAGTTTGACCGCGGAGCACCTGTGGATTGTCTTTGTCCAAAAGTGCTGCATCGACACGAAATATACGATTGTTATTGAAATAATTTTCTATATAGCAAAATACCAAGATCCATCCGTCGTCAGTTTTCACTGGTGCGGCACCAACTTCCAAGTGATCACTATTGGTATGGTATATGGGAAGTACATGGTCTGCGAGGTTTTTATACCAATGCATCCAGCGTTCCTGATCCCACAGCTCCTCAATCTTGTCAAAACTTGCGATACAAATTTTGGAGGGTGGTTTGTCAGTGTCAACCGTCAGCACTACATAAATTTTTCCATTTATCCTCTCGGGGAATATCGCCATAGCCTTGGCGTTAAATGGTGTCACCAGATGCTTAGTTTCAACTTTTTCTAAATCTTTTGTGATAGCAACACCTACCCGTATATCTTCAGATTTTGGAGGCCAACTTGCCAACGCTGTATAAAATGTAAAGTACACATCTTCAAATTTGGTCATTCTTGGGTCTTCTGCACCATATTTATCCCAGTCTTCACCAGGGGTTATAAATGGCCGTCGTCTTTTCCAGTGGAGACCGTCGCCACTCTCAGCTATTCCTATACTAGACACCTTCATGCGTACGCCTTGATGTAAATGCTCTATAGAAAGTGCGCGGTAAGGCATGACGTATGAGGTATTCCCAGTTTTGACAGGGCTCCCATGAAACGCGGCATCTGCTTCCCAACTATTTGCGCGGTTTGGAGATAGGAGGGGATTGTCTTTAGATCTTTTAGTATTTACCATATATATCAGAGTAGCATACCTACGGTTAGTCCAGTCAATGGGGAGAGTATAAATATGCAAATAGAAGACCCGTCTGCAGAATATTATCAAAGTTTAAATGGCTCACCCAAAAAAAGCCTCGCTCTTATAGGAGGTACAGTGCTTGCTTTTGTGTTGGGATTTGTACTGATCTCATCTGGGCAAAATGCTCAAAGTGTAAGAAATACATTTGTCGTAAGCTCGCCTTCACCAACATTGTATCAATCAAGATACGGTATGCCTCCGCCTGTTCAAACAAGAAAACCAACGTCCGTACCAATTGTGAGTAAGCCAGCTGTCAACTCAGCTAGTCCAGCCACCTGGGTGCGTGTGGATACGGACATGAGGGGTGCTACCTGTGACGATTTTTGTGCAACAAACGGAAAAAGTTGCTCGACCAATGCCTGTGCTCCAGATGCGTTATGTCATGCCACTGGTGGCATGATGGAAGTAGAGACATGGAATTGGGATGTGGGGCCAGTGTGCGACCGGACTTGGCCTGGCAAATGTGGTGTACCTATCGATAGATATCCACCTTCATTTAATTTTTACTGCTGTTGTCAGTGAGGAGATTACGACTTATTTGAGTTCCAGGAAACGCGTGTCAGAAGAGGGGCGTATATATCATCTTCAATAGAAATGTTCAATGAATTAATATCGGTTTGTGTTGGCGGTGATTGCTGAAATTGGACAAATGGTACATCGGCAATTGTAGCGAGTGGCGTTTGTTCATCGCCTTCTCCCATAACAGTCACTGCAGAAGCAGCCAGTCCATCCAATATTGAGGATTTTGTAACCTTGAGTGCTCGTCCGTAAATATCTAGTTTGCCTACATAGTCATTGAGAGGCCGAAAACCGCACCATGCTATTCCCACACCACGCGTGCCCCATCGAAGTGGCACAATATTTGAATCTGTGATTATCACACCGATGTCGTGAAGTAAATATTTTTGCCTTAAATATTTCCATATTTGCTCAGCTGACCCCATCGGGTTGCTAGGCCACAAAATATATTGACCATTCCCGTTAGATTCATCAATTCCTGCATTTGAAATGAGGATATTATTTTTTATGGTAATTGTGACACCGTATCGTTCCGAGAGTGAATCTGTTAACCATTTGTCTGCTTCATTTCTAATGATTTCTAATTTGTTATTTATTTGAGAAATTGGATTCGTTGCCCCTTCGCAAATACTGACAATTTTTGAGGTAACCACCAGTATCATTTTTTCACGTAACACAGGTAATGAAACATCCAAGATCTGTTCGATCGGTTGTTTCACATGAATCTTTTCAGTTTTTATTGCTGTAACAATCATATTTGTTAAATCTATTGGAAATATTGGTATAATACACCTATATGCTTCCCCTTCGAGACCACAATCCTACGGGTAGGTTCCCGATCGTAAACTATACCATTATAGCTTTTTGTGTCCTGGCTTTCCTTATCAGCTTAGGCGCTCCAGATTTTGAGGCACTGCTCTTTGAATGGGGATTTGTACCTAATCTCGCAACAATTGATGCCGATACACTTCGGCGGAGTTTTGCCTCTATGTTTCTCCACGGCGGTTTTATGCATATTATCGGAAATATGTGGTTTTTGCATATATTTGGCGACAATGTCGAGGATCGTATGGGGCATATCAAATATGCACTCTTTTACCTCGCATCTGGCGTGGCTGCATTGCTGCTTCAATACATCGTTTCACTCCATAGTGCCATACCCATGATCGGCGCTTCCGGAGCAATATCAGGTGTCGTGGGAGCGTATTTTATTTTATTTCGTGGCTCACAAATCGAGACGCTTGTGCCGGTTGTTGGATTTGCACGTGTGGTGACACTGCCAGCCACTGTCGTCATAGGGTACTGGTTTATCACACAGCTGTTTAGTGGAGCTGGCTCTCTCGTCAACTTTGATGTCAATGGTGGTGGGGTAGCATGGTTTGCACACATAGGAGGATTTTTGTTTGGATTTCTGGTGGCAAAGCTTATGAGAAATACAGGACCTCTGGGGAAATGGGAAGAGTAATAATTAGGTCTCGTCAGCATTACTCGCTTGTGTGGTTTTTGGTACCACTGTATGGCCAAGTTTCGGTTGTTTTTGGCGCTTATGGATCTTTTGCAGTGAGTACATGACGCGGTCATGGAGATTGATGTCTTTGATACGTGCAAAACGTAGGATAGAGACAAAGATATCCCCAAGTTCTTGTTCGTATGTCTCATCCTCTTGAGCCGCGAGATTGGTAGACTTTCGTCCGTGCTTGGCTAGATATGCGCGTGCCATTTCACCAACTTCTTCCACAAGCGTAAGGATCAAAAATGAACCGTATTCTTCGGTATATTTGATTTTTTTATCTGCAGCATCCAGCTCCCGAAAGTATTGGGCAAAAGGGGTATCGATAAATTGTTTTTTGTTTGTCATTGCGAAGCATTATATCAGTATTTGAGTGAGGCTGCATTGCAGTGAATCAGGGCAAGATTAACAAGGTTCGACCTTGCATTTATGTTGTTGTGACAAGCTAATTACAAGGTTGAACCTTGCAAGTAGTCTTGGTTAGGCAATAAATGGTGATATAGGCTGAAACTTTGTATACTCATACCATGACACTCAAACAAAAAGTTGCACTTGCAGGCAAAATCGCAACAGTCCTAGATACTACTTTTCATATAGGTCCTGTGACGTTTGGTCTAGATCCTATACTGGATGCTATCCCCTGGCTTGGGGGACTTGTTTCTGTAGGGGCATCGCTGTATCTATTTTATCTTGCATATCTACTCAAAGTTCCCAGGTTCGTATATATGCGCATGCTCTGGAATGTGTTTGTAGACTATATCATCGGTCAACTTCCACTCGGATTTGGAATTGTCGTTGATGCGTTTTATAAATCAAACGTTTTGAACTTTGAACTCATCAAAAAATATGCTCCAAAAGGGGATGTGATGGAGGGAGTGGTGGTGTAGCATTTATGTCAACATAAGAAATACAAGTCCCACTGTTACCCCAATGACACCCACTATTTTTTGTAGTGTCAGTTCGTCTTTATAGATCCAAGCAGCTAAGAGCGTTACGCCAGAAATTGAGGCTGCATTGATTGCATTAACAAACCCTACATTTGGAGCTGTGACAAAAGCTTCCTGCATAAAGTAGTTAAAACCCGCTGAAGCTATTCCGGTTGCAAATAGAAGCATGAGTTGTTGTTTTGTTACTACAATACCCACGCGCTTATTAAACGTTTCTGAACTGATGAAAACAGAGACGATCCCCATGATATACACTAGTCTTGCCAGTACTGGCACACCTAGATTGAGGAGATATTTAGACGAGAGAGCAAGCATCCCCCAGCAAAAAAATGCACCTAAGGCATAGAGGAGCCAATCGCTTGTCGCTTTATCTTTCGTTTGTTTTTTGTTGATCATAATCAGTGCTGAAAAGAGCACGATGCTTGCGATACCCACGCCAGATTTGAATGAAAGGGGAGACTGAAATACCCATATAGAGACAATCGAGGTAAACACCACATAACTTTTTGACAATATCAGTGGGTACCCAGGATTTGGCGCGCGCTCTATGCTCTTGAGAGAAAAGATATTTCCAAAATAGCTAAAGGCGATGGCTGTTATCACCACAATAATGAGCTGGTATGGGGTAAGAGCAAGTGAAACACCTTTTACAAATGACCAAGGCAAAAACAGGAGCACTGGGATGAGAAACATGGATAAATTGACCAGATGCGTCGGGGTTTTGAGGATCGTGCATTTACGTACAAAGAGATACGATATGACGGAGCACACAAACATGAGAGACGAGGCGTGTATCCAATTCATATAGATTTCATCAATTCATGTATATTATACTGCAGACTATAAATCTACGCGTATATGCAAAAATCACCTGAAAAAATTGTGTTGCTTGCGGCACTGCTGATATTACTTGGTGTTGGTGGATACTATACGTATCTTTTGCGGTTTACTGCCCCACAAAAAGCTGTTACTGCCATAAAATGCACTCCTGCTTTTGCAGATGGGGATGGGCCGTACTACAAGGCTGGAGTACCATTTCGGGACACACTCTATCCAAATGATTACACAGGTGCAAATCTGGTCATTACGGGAAAGGTCTATAAAAAAGATTGCGTCACTCCAGTTCCAAATGCAGAACTAGACATATGGCACGCTGATGACTCAGGTGTGTATCAAGATGACTGGTATCGCGGCCGTATCAAGACTAATGAAAAAGGGGAATATCAGTTTACAACGCTTAAACCCAAAGGCTACGGTGAGGGTACTGCATTTCGGCCTCCGCACATCCACTTTAAAGTATGGGTCGAAAATTATTTGATCGTCACCTCCGAGATGTTTTTTCCAGAATCCAAAGGGCAGCCGGGATTTGATGATGCGTTTATCCTAAAAATTGTTGACGAGTCGTCCCCGAAGCGCGGGCATTTCCGTGGGTATCACGATATCTATTTGCCATAAATGCAATCGCTTTCGATTTCCGTTATGATGTATCTATGGACCCTGCCCAATCTGTTGTTCCAGTGTTACCATTGCCGCCGCTGCCTGGTGCCCCAGCCCTACCCCAAAGTGTGCAACCTTCACCAGTAGCCTCACACCCCACACCGATGCAGGCTTCACCCGCCCAACCTCATCTTGCAGCCCAGCCACTCACAATACCTCCCCAGATGCCCACAGCTATACCGCAGGTATCACAAGCGACAGTGCATGCTGCTGCCCAACCTCTGTCCTCTTATGCCCAGGCTCAAGTGGCTGCTGTTGTTGTCCCAGTCCAGCAATCAGCACTACCTCTGTCAACTGCGCCATTGAGTGCTATACAACCATCATTTCCTCCCTCTCAGCAAGGAGCGCCTACAGTTTTACCAGCCGCCATCCCTCAACAGGTAACTGTATCTCAAGCAGACCAGCCCATGACGTACCCATTTGTACGACCACCAGACGGCACGATAGAATCATTGCAAAATCTACCACCAAATCCTGCTACAAAAATTGTGTCGCCAGTCAGGTGTAGTAAGTGTCATACGCAAATTCGCTCAACAGATTACTACTGTTACAACTGCGGGACGCCAGCCCAGCCAGTGCCCTTGTCCATAAGCGTGCTCAAGCAAATTGGTTTGTACCTAGGAAGTACGTTTTTATTTCCATTGGGACTTATCTGGGGGATACGTTATCTCGTACAAAAAGATCCAAAGGCCAAAATAGTGGGCGCAATATGTCTACTTATTACAGTCGTTATTGGGTTACTCATTGTACAAACCATCACCGCAGTCACCTCAGCGCTCAGTGGATTATTTAGTAGCATCAGTAGTGGAAACGTAGACACACGTGGACTTGAATCTATCCTCAAAATGTACTCACGGTAAAAACTTCATAGGGTCAACCGGTACTCCATATGAGTTAATTTGAAAATGGAGATGATTTCCGGTAGACCAGCCTGTTGAGCCCATGTAGCCAATGATTTGGCCTTTACTCACAACTTGTCCAGGACTTACGCTATAGCGATTCATGTGTCCATAAATGGCAAGTATGTTATTTCCATGATCAATGATGACATGCGTGCCATATTCTGTAGTCATCGTGATTGTTGCGATGACTTTTCCATTTGCAAATGCAGTGATGGGTGTATCGTAGGCATTTGCTATATCTAGACCGTTATGGATGAATGTATATGGATGATTACGGCCGCCAAATGTAGCCGTGATTGTACCTCGGACTGGCCATTGTCGCTCGGTCGTAAAGTTTGACACAAATGTGCCGTCAGGGGAATACAGTGCTGGAGAGCCAGTGCCATTTTGAGATTCTTTCACGAGGTCATCACTTGCTTGCACATCTCCAGTATTAAATAGCGTGAAGATTGCAAAAAACGGAAGCATCAGGATCACTGCCATAACAGCCCCCAGATAGAGAAGTTCGTTTTTGTATGACCAGACAATTTTTGTGATTTGGTAGGCTTGAAGTGGAGTCATAGTAATATAATGTCAAAATCCAAATGTCAAACCTGCCTGCCGGCAGGCAGGTGTCAAAACCTTCGAAATTATGAATAACTCTTTTAACATATTCACTGATCTTTTTCATTTGAACTTCTCATAACATGTTTTGACATTTTGGCTTTGTCATTTGTCATTACTGTAGTGTGTTTTGACATTTAGATTTTGTTACTTAAGCTTTATAACCTGTTTTGTCATTTGAGCTTTGACATTTGTCATTTCTTGAACATTTCCAACGGATTAGTTGTAATCAGTGGATGTTCAGTCTCAGATGCCACGATCTTGGTAGCCACATGATGATTGTCGGCGATAATAAGCGCCTCGCCGCGCTCAGCTGTGAGCAGGTATTTTTGTTCATACTCACTCAAGTGAAAAGCATGTTCTACAGTGTCTATCGTTGTTGTATCCTGCTTGAGGAGTACTCGCAGTGACGACTGTGCCGCAATAGCGGCACCATACTGATTTTGTAAAAAGTCGTTGACTTGCTGTGTTATTAACGTAACGCCGAGGTAATACTTGCGCGCACGTCGAGTCAGGCCTGCCAAAAACCTCGCGCTTTGTTCATGTTCCATAAACATCCAGCCCTCGTCTACGACAAGCATGCGCTTCTTTGGGTTTCCGAGCACCAAGCTTTTGACAAATGTGGCTATAGCAAGCGTCATGATGTTTTTGAGATTCCCCGACAGTTCTTTGGTGTTAAATACGATCAGGCGATTAGCAAGAGAAACACTTGAGTGCTTGGTAAAGTTTTTCGCAAGCGATCCTTTGACGTACGGCTCAAGTCTTTTGAGCAGCGTAGTCTGCCTTTGGGATTGAAGCACATGATAAAAATCTGTCAGGAGTGGGGTAGTCGTATGTGTGGAAGTTTTCCCATCTGCCGTGTCCCATCCAGCATTTTTGTAGGTGGTCATAAGCGCTTTGTCGATTCCAGCTAGCTCTTCTGCAGTAGCCCCACCTGCCATGAGCGAGAGTAATTCTGTGAGATCTTGGATGTGATCTGATAATCTCTCTCCATTATCATTTCCAGTAGTGGCTAGGTCAAAAATATTGATCGTATCTCGTCCATTTGGCGTCAGTCGTATGTAGGTGCCACCCAGAGATTCTGTTAGGCTGCCATATTCACCTTCTGGATCGATCACAATCACCTGAGTACCCGTAACTAGTTGACGGAGTATTTCAACTTTGGCTGTATAACTTTTGCCACTTCCAGACTGGGCAAAGATGATGCTGTTGGCATTGTTGAGACTGAATCGGTCGATGATCACGAGAGACTTATTGGTTTTGTTTATTCCATAAAGCACCCCAGTGTCGTGAATAAGTTCACTACTCGTAAACGGAAACGTGAGAGCTAGAGACGAACTATCCAGATTTCGTTTTTGCCCAAGCTGATTTTGTGCACGTGGCAACACCGATTGTAAAGCCTCAAGCTGTTGAAACGATGCAACTTTGGTATAAAAAAGTCTGGCCCCAAGGGCTGCATCCAAAAGTGTCGTGATCTTGTTTAGCTCCAAAAGCGAGTCCGCAGTAATAGTTATATAAATTGATACTTGAAAGAGTTTTTGCTGTCCGCGCTGGATATTGTCACGGAGCTCCACCGCAGAGTCCAGTGGGTCTGTGATCTCAGGTCCTACGAGTTTGCCGTCGCGGATCATGGAGCGCTTGGTGGATTCTAACTCAGTTATTTTGCGGTTCAGTTTTGGTAAAGCAAGTGTCGCATCTATCGAGTCCATATGATACGAAACATCGACATTGTGGGGGAAATTCACAAGCCCAGACAACCAATTGCTGCTGGCGACAAAGGGAAATCCAGAGATGTAGACTGTTCGAATGTATGTATCACCTACTATTAAATAATGCGTGTGTTCAGACAGTCCACTGTAGCTGAGGAGATCCACTTGTTCCTGTGTGCCATACAGAAGATCAAGCTCTGTGGCTTTTTTGGGTGCCTTGGTAGACAGTTTGGAACGGACACCTTTGGCAAACGTGGTTACAGCTTTACCCGTGTTTTTTGCTTTAGATGTGATAGTGTGAATAGGGTTCATATTATGATTTTTTTATAAAATCCGACTGTGGCTGTGTGCTTTCGGTCGTAAGTGGTTGGATCTTGGCTTTTTTGGGATTATAAAAGGCATAAAAAAGCGTAAGTAAGTCAAGATTTTCCACAAGTGCACTTTTCATACCTATGCGCTCAAGTCCCTTTGTAATCACATCAACATAAAGCATAAGCTGCTCACGGATCGCATTAAATTCCATCGAAAGGTCAGCAGGGGTAAAGGGGATAACAATATAAAATTTCCGAGACAGGAGGGTATTGCCAGAGACAAGTTTACCCAAAAATGAAGCATATTCAGAGAGTTTTTGTTTATAGACTGGCGATGTTTCCTGATCTTGGAGAAGTGAAATAGTGGAGAGATAGTGATCCACATCAATCTCTCGTGTGCGCATCAGAATTTGTATGGGACATGGCAAACTGTTGACGAATTGTTCGTACGTTTCGATGGTCACATCTTGCTCGTCATCACTTTTGAGTTCAAAGTTTACGGGCGAAACTAGTAAAACCATGCGATATTGCTGTGCAGGCAGTATGAGCACATGATCACGTACTTCACGGATTGCGATTTGACTACGACTAGAGGCCTTGTCTGTCGAGAGTTTACCCAAGGGCGACATGGATGCCTCCTTTTTTGGGTTTGATACGGATACTGTCAGCTTTTTGGACAAAATGTTCAAAATCAGATATGGAATTTGCTATGTTATTTGCCATTTTTTGTGTAGGTTTGGTAGCTACTGTGTTGGCCACATGTGATGTTTTTTTCACCACAGGAGTTCGTATGCGTCCATATACATCATTTTTATTGGCCACATACCAACGAGGGCGCATCATGTAGCGAGCTATTACAACAATCCATTCCAGGATGATTTTTTGCTTTACGCGTATGGCGAGGACTGAAATACTGGATGCAATAGCTGCCATTGTGCAGATTTTTTCAAGTGACCACCCCGTTTTTGGGGGCATGAAGCTATATATTGCCATACTAAGTCCAAAGGCAATTACGAGGAGAAGTATTTGAGGAAAGTTGAGATTTCCTGCGATTCGATCCTCTACCGTGGTTATTTGCGCTGGAATGATAGTGGTTTTCATGATTTTTTACTCTTTCTGGGTCTACTGCTCGACTTTGCAGCAGCTGCGCGGGATGATTTTGCTGCTGTAGAAGCCGCTGTCCCCACAGGTGATGGTGAGAGGATGTTCATGAGCTGTCCCATGCCTTTTTGATACATATTTGATTGGGTCACGTTTTGCATCAACTGACTGAGTACTGAGGGAGTCTTGAGAAGGCTAAAAATTATACCTATGGACATAATTACTGAGAGAAATGAGTTGTTGTTGGATTGTCGCAGGACATCCAGAAATCCAATTGCCACCTGTATTTGAATAAGGTTTACGACCGGCAGTATCAAGGCCACTATATACTCTCGCATAGCAGACTCAGCAATGCCACGTCCTTTTGGAAGAGACCAAATTAAAAATATATACGGAGACATGACAGCACCAAGAGCGATGGTGATTGCTCTGCCGATATATTGGAGTAAAAAAGCAGCAGTTATAATCACAAGTACAAGTAGAAAAAATATAGTAATCATATTTCCTACCGTAGCCATTATGTACGGGTTAGACATAAACTTTACCCAAGTATCAGCAAGCGAATTTCCATTATCACTGAGTGTGCTTACTACTATGTTAATAAACCATATAATTGAGTCTATAAGATATATTGAAAATACAGTTCCAGCGTATGCAATTCCAATACGTGGAAATATTTGTTTGAGTTCTAATTCTTCAAAACCAAACGTAGTAGCACTCATAAACTGTAAGCCTATGAGTGCAACCACAACTACATAAAGTGCTGAAGCAATTGCCACATTGAGTTTCCATATTTTCATGATGCTGTCGCTTTGACTTACGGGTGCTGTTTGACTGAGAAATGTGACGACACCATCTGTCAGTGGTTTTTGTGCACTTTTGATCATCGACTGCATGAAACTTTTATATGCGACACTCAGAGTACAGCCTAAACCTCCGTTGTCTTGTGAGAAAAATTTAGAAATGATGCTCTGGTCTGTGCTTTTACAATCATCTTTCGGTTCATCGACCGTATTTGTTTCAACTTTTTTCACTTCGTGTTCGACTGCTGCATGAGACGAGGTAAGTACATGCACAAATGTATATGAAGTGGCGATGATGACCATTCCAATGAGAGCTCTCTGCATGGTCGTTTTGGCCTGAGAGATCACTTCGGGGTTACCTGCGCTTGTCATGTACTGATATCCAGCCTTAACCAGAAACAGTGTCGAAAGAGTCGTACCCAATATGGTAAGAATTCGTACGGTCTCGCTGATAGCCACATCCAGATTTGTCAGTTTGAAATCAGCAGCATTGACAGGGAGAGGGGTGGCCAAGAGAAATAGTCCGGCCAAAACTAGT
>CAZPNL010000025.1:10362-18328 GCA_964588145.1 uncultured Gammaproteobacteria bacterium | reverse complement strand
AAGGTGCCTTCGCCTTTGGTGTTCCTCATGATATCAACGCATTTCACTGCTTCACCATGAGTTCCCCTTCCCTCTGACTTCCACTAGTCTATCCATCTCGCACCCGACACTGGGGTTAAGCCCCAGGTTTTTAAGCACGATGCGATAAACCGCCTACACGACACTTTACGCCCAGTGATTCCGGATAACGCTTGCATCCTACGTATTACCGCGACTGCTGGCACGTAGTTTGTAGATGCTTATTCTCCAGGCCTCGACGACCTGGCAAAAGAGGTTTACATACCGAAATACTTCATCCCTCACGCGGCGTCGCGTGATCAGGCTTTCGCCCATTGTCAACAATTCCCAGTTGCTGCCACCCGTAGGTGTATGGCCCGTGTCTCAGTGCCATTGTGGGGGGCCATGCTCTCACACCCCCTAACCGTCGTAGCCTTGGTAGGCAATTACCCCACCAACTAGCTGATAGTCACAAGGCCGCTCCTAAACCGAAGGGTTAACTCCTTTAAACTTACGTTCACATTCTGAATTACCCCGTCTTTCGACGAGCTATGCAGAAGTTTAGGGTACGTTCCTTGCTTGTACTCACCCGTCTGCCACTGGAAGTCGCCTTGTATTGCTACAAAACAACTTCCCGTTCGACTTGCATGCTTAAAGCACGCCGCCAGCGTTCATCCTGAGCCAGGATCAAACTCTCAAAAAAATTCACTTCCTATCACCATTTGATTGTCAAAGAGCTATCTTGAGGGCTACTTGCTTAAGAAGATAATACTTTTAAGTAGTATAGCTCGATTTCAGATGATGCAGTATATCTTGTCAGAGACAAAAAAACCCGCCAAGGCGGGGTACTTTTGAAATATCCCATGGCGACTATGTACTGATCATTGAATTCTTATTATACGGGAGAGTCTGCTCCCCGTCAAGGCCGAGGCTACAGGTAATTTATAGACCCAATTGCTTCATTTTGAGGCTAAAATGTATACCTCGGCCAAAATATCTAAAAATGAGTTATACAGTTTATAAAGAAAAAGTTCAAAAAGTGACTAAATAGCCAGTAGCCAGTAGCCAGGTAAATATAAAATTGCTTTAAAAATATTATCTTGCCACTATTGATACTTTTGATGCTTTTGACTCTCCTGACGCTTGACGCATGATGCCTGCGCTTCCTGGTCTCTGGTTGCTGGTCCCTGGTCTCCTGGGTCTTAATTCTGCCTACACTACACGTTCTTAAAGCTAGGTTCTTATTCCACAATTATTTTTGTTCCCTGTTGCTTAATTTTGGCCTTCGATCGAGTCAAACTCGACTCAGGCAATAATTTCCCCTGGCCTCAAATCACTGGCCGCTTTCTCCTGACACTTTTGACACCTGATGCCTGACGCTTGATGCTTGACGCCTGCGACTTCTGGTCTCTGGTCCCTGGTCGCTATTTAACCTGACACCTGACACATGACACCTGCTTGCCCGCCGTAACCCTGCCTGACGGCAGACAGGTTTAGTGTAGGCGGGACACCTGATGCCTGATGCATGACGCTTGACGCCTGCGCGTCCTGGTCCCTTGTCACCGGTCACTAACTCTCAAGCCCTTCGACTCCACCAGTCTGACTAGTTTCGCTCAAGGAATAGTATACTAACCGAATCTCGATACTCGAGGCTCGAAACTCGTTTCCTTAACTTACAACCTTTTCCCAAGGAAACAGGCTTCGCCCAAAATGCCCATATCGGGCAGTTTCTCTATATATCGGCTGCCGCAGTTGCAAGCCTTCCAAAATTCCTGGCACAGACAGATCCAGCAGCTTCCATGCAAAATCTTCGATACCCTTCAGCGACTTTTTCTCTGTCCCAAAACACTCTATACCTTTTGCAATAGGATCACGTTTCCCGATGGCGTAGGCTACACGCACTTCGCAACGACTGGCAAGACCTGCTGCTACAATATTTTTGGCAATATACCGGCATGCATAGGCTCCACTCCGGTCTACTTTGGTAGGATCTTTACCACTAAATGCTCCGCCACCGTGCCTGGAAAAACTCCCATATGTATCAACTATTATCTTTCGTCCTGTCACACCAGTATCTGAGGCAGGTCCCCCTATCTCCCACTTACCGGTACCATTCACAATAATATTTTCACTGTCTGGAACTGCATATTTATAGGCAGCAAATACAGGTGCTACCACATATTTAATCAAATCTGCTTTAACTTCTACCGCTGACTTTTTTGGATGATGCGGGACTGCGAGCACGACACGCTCAACCCCTACAGGTTTGCCTTTTTCATACGAAACAGTTACAGCACTTTTCCCATCAGGACGTAAATATTTTAGCGTCTTACTTGTACGCGCCTCATCCATACCAGATACTAAAGCATGGGCAATTGCAATTGGAGCAGGCAGATACTCGCTCGTCTCATCTGTGGCATAACCAAACATCATGCCTTGATCTCCAGCTCCACCTGTATCTACACCTTGAGATATATCTGGCGACTGTTCGTGAATATATACAGATATAGGTGATGCATGTGTAAAATTATATTGAGGATCATCGTACCCCAAGTCCTTTATCACTCCACGAGCTATCGTTTTGTACGAAAGCTTTGCAGGCGTCGTCACCTCTCCTGCCAACACAATTCTATCTGTCGTCACAAGGGTTTCCACTGCCACACGTGCGTGAGGATCGATCGTAAGTGCTGCATCAACGATGGCATCACTCACCTGATCACAAATCTTATCTGGGTGACCTGCGGCCACTGACTCAGAAGTAAAATGGTTCATACGAGCCTTTCTGCCCTAGACCAAGTGTGAAGCTATAAAAAAGCTCTCCATACGGAGAGCAAATACAGTTTCCCTTTGAGAACTCTCTATGGGCGTATCACTCCCTGCTCCGCCAGCTGGCGGATGACCGGGCTCGTTTTGACACTGTGTCCCGCATATGCGAAATCAGTTGTCGGGTGGATAGTGACGTGCGAGTTCACGTTCTTACTAAACAAGATCTCCACCACTCTTGATATATACTTTGACTACTCTACCTGTTTTGCTCGATGTGTGTCAATATGATTTTTTGTTTGTTGGTATACAATCCATACAATACTTCCCCCAAATCCACCTCCCAGTACCCACCCTGCCAGGATATCGGACAACCAATGATGTCCCAGATATACCTTTCCTATGCTCACTGCCATAGAATACATAAACAATATGAATCCTGTAATACCAAATCCATACCTCTTTTTATTTTTTGGTAAAAATAGAGTAAGTAAAAATGTTATGAATGATAAAAACATCACTCGTCCCGCATGTCCCGATGGATATGAATACTCATCTGATACATAATATTTGGGGAAAATAGTGCTTGGGTTTTTCAACATAAAGTGCGGAGGGGGCAACTGTCGTATAACTTGTTTTCCATACAGCTCTATACCTACGAGAAATGCAAAGAGCAAAGGAATACAAAGAACTATCCCCAGCATCCACCATTGTTTGTTTTTCTGACTACGTATATGTCGAATTTGTAATAAAGCTAACCCGCAAGTAACTGAGAGTAGCCACACGACAGATGCGGGTGGACTTACAAAAAACGTCAAATCTTCCCACACTTCGTCCCCACCAAGCCTCTCAATAATGGGCATTTTTCCCTGGATGCGTACTGTGGCAGCAAAATCCATCTGCTTCAGTTTCCCTCGCTGCACAAACTTTGACATTCCCATAAAAAGTCCTAGAGATACTATCAAAATAAGAAGAGAGACACCTACAGTTTTTTTCATGGTAAATCTACATATACAAGCAGACCGTAATGGTCGGAAAGATCTGGTGTATCTATCACTTTAAATGAACGGACATTGATCCGTTTTTGTACGAATGCATGATCAATGACCAGTCCCGTACGCGTCATCGTAGCAGTGTTGCGATGCAGGTTGTAATTGATCGTATTTTTCACCTTATATTCACGAGTTAAATTTCTTCCCAACTCTCCAAACCATTCCATCATTTGAGACGAACCATCAGCATTAAAATCTCCGATAAGTACTAGATTTTTGTCTGCATATTTTTGTAAAAACTCATAAAGTATTTTCGCTTGCCGTAGTCTCTCTGGTGTATCAGGAGATTTTTGACTCCACGCCAAATGTACATTTGCAACTGTTATATTTCCTTCACTTGTTGAAAGCTCCGCAATTTGTACACACCGGGGGGAGGCAGACCAATCTATCTCTGTTTGCTCCTCAAGCGTCGGCGGAACCATGTAGAACACCTCGTGACGCACAAGGATACAGGAATCTTTATACAATATCGCAAGTCCCAATGTAGAACTTGGATCCCAACGAAGTGTCACGTGTGGTGCATAAAGAGATTGATATCCAGTTACCTTCTGAATTTCACGAAGCGTATTAACGCCTTTTCCTGTCAAATCGTACGACCCGGTTACTACCTCTTGCAGACATACAATATCAAAAGGAAACGATTTAATATACGCTAATTGCCGGTCCAAATGCTTTCCCCGTTCGATATTGAGAGAAAATATGGAGAGTGCCATAGAAAGTCTATTGTACGAAAAATATACCCAAATCACCATTCCCTCATGTGATACGATTACTTATATGAAGAAAACTAAATCATTACATACAAATAGAGAACTTATAGTATCCTCCATCCTCGTAGCATTATTTGGTCTCATCTCCTTCAATGCACTCCTGGCATCTACCCAAAAACCTGCTACACCAGATGTCTTATTAAACTCACAACAATCTCCCACGCCAAGCCACACACTACTGGAAAGTCCATCTGCTACCCTTACACTGATACCAGCCAACACCTCATCTCCTACAATTATCACAGACACCGCCCCATTGATTGATTGCATAGGCCCTGATGGAAAACACCTGAAACTCACGCAAAAAGACTGTGACAATTTCAATCACGCTTGGAATCCCACTGAGGCTCCAACAGCTACTCCAAATTCCCAATCAACATTTAAGCCTCCAACATTTCCGGCAGCCAAGCCGCCTCCAGCATTTCCATCTCCGGGAAATTCAAATAATAGCCTTTATGAAGAAATAATGTCTAAAGTCACGCCATCCTGGCAGCCCCTGCCAAATCAGTAAATCTAATTTACAAATACCTCACAAGCATCAAGAGTGACACAACGCCCAAACTGATACCCAGTATCTCAGTAAGATCGACAGTCTCTTGAAAAAATATGATACCCGTAAATACAAACAATAGAAGTGACAATATGCTGTAGACTACCCCAGCTATACCAAAATGTGAATTTCTATAAATATATGTCCAGATAAATGCAGTTACTATATACACCGCTAGCCCTATACCAAATTCGCGAGTTAGGAATGTATTGGACTTATGACTTGCAAGCTTGAGATAATAATCTCCAAAGATTGTAAAAAGAGTAAGAACTGCAATAGATACAACCACAAAAAGTTGTTTCATATTCTTGATTGTGGCATATATTTAGTCATTTCGTAAAGCATAATTCCCAAAGACACCATCACATTGAGTGAAGTATTGACTCCCCACATGGGAAGCTCGACGATTTCATCAACTTTTTCGAGCACCTCTTTTGATACACCGAAACTCTCGTTTCCTACTATTATTGCAATAGGGAATGAATAGTTGGCCTGCTGAAATGGCACACTATTTTCCGCCTGCTCAACTGCAATAATTTTGCATTTTGCATTTTGCATTTTACATTTTGTTATTGCGTCTACCGTTTTTTCTTCATATTCCCAGTTCACCCACTGCCAAGTGCTGATGGAGGCTTTTTTTATACGAGAATTTGGAGGCGTAAGTGTCTGCCCACAGAGGATAACTTTTTCCGCAGCCACAGCATCTGCAAGTCGAAAAATTGAACCAACATTATACGTGTCCAATACATTGTCCAAAATTATCGTAATAGGATTTTTAGGTAGTTTCTTTGCCTCCTCTTGATCTGCTGGAGTGGTTCGCAGCTGACGGGCGTTTAATTTAAGCATGTGAGAATTATACCTTATATACAAATTCGAAAGAAATATGCTTAGATTGCCGCGTCACCCAAACAAATCTAGTCGGTTCCTCGCAATGACAATGAATTTACCTCAAGTGTCAAACGACAAACCTCAAACGAAATTATTCATAAATTAACTCTACTCACGCTATGCATTTGCCATTTACCATTGAATGGTATTCATTCGCCTGACACCAGACACTTGCTTGCCCGCCGTAGCATTTGCGAAAGAGGGACACCCTCCCTCTCCCCCTTGAACTTCTTCCCCTTTTGCGCGATAGTATAGTCCATGAATATTGTTCATGTAATTATTTTGGGTATCGTCGAAGGCTTGACAGAATTTCTCCCTATCTCCTCTACCGGCCACATGATCCTTGCTACCAAAATCCTAAACATTCCCACCACAGAGTTTGTAAAATCGTTTGAAATCGCAATACAACTTGGCGCAATTCTAGCAGGTCTGACCCTCTATACCAAAAAGCTCCTCACCGAACGGACACTTTGGAAACCACTCATTGTAGCATTTGTACCCACAATGATGATTGGACTAGCAGCCTATCCAATTATTAAGCGGGTGCTCCTAGACAACTCACTTGTTGTCGTTATTTCTCTATTTGTAGGCGGCGTTGTACTCATCGTTGTAGATAAAATATTAAAAACATCAAAAAATGAAGCTTCTAGCCAATCCACCCTGACAATCAAAAACGCCGCAATCATAGGATTAGCTCAAGGTATATCAGTAATTCCAGGCGTGTCTCGTGCTGCAGCAACCATCGTGGGTGGCATGAGCGTAGGCCTATCTCGTAAAGATGCGGTAGAATTTTCATTTCTCCTGGCAATTCCTACTATCGGGGCCGCTACAATCCTAGATCTTGTCAAAACCGGTTGGCACTTTACGAGCGAAGAATTTGGCTTGATGGGTATAGGAGCTCTTGTCAGTTGGATTGTGGCACTTTTAACCATGAAAACACTCCTCAAACTCACCAACAAATCTACACTCGCAGCTTTTGGCATGTACCGCATCATAATCGCAATCCTCTTTTACCTACTCGTTAAATAACAACTATTAATTCTCACTTTGTTACCTGACAGCAGGCAGGCACGAGAATGACAATACCTTGCTGCAAATATTCCTCTTGATTGTCATCCCCGACTCCGATCGGGGATCAAAAGTATTCCAATTGGATTCTCGTCTGCACGAGAATGACAATTACCACAAGTCTTAAGCTGACATACCATACAATAGACTAACAGTTCTCACTTCGTTCGAACAATTCATACTATCGTTGAGAAGGGATAGATGTTGGAGAATATTTTGGCACTACTGCCCTATCACTTGTGCCCGGAGTCGGCGTCATATAAATAATCTTGACAGGGCTTTCCGGAGGTATGGGACTAAGTGGAGAGCCATTGGTAATGAGTATTCCGGTTACAAGAATTACAAGAAAAATACTTCCGACCAAAAGTATAAATAATCGTAAAAGTTTGGCGCGTTGGTCCATAAGACAAATTGCTAAACTGTTATATTGCTAAATTGTTCAAAGAAAAAGTAGAAAGTTATCTAATTACAGAAAATTATAACAAGTATTGTAGAAATTGGATAATCAGGATCACAAAAATACACACGACTACGATAAATTTTTAGAGTCGCTTACAATCCGCAACCATCTTTAGATTGCCACGACACGTCAGACGTGTCCACGTCACCTTCGCAAATCTCTTCTGTTCCTCGCGAGTGACAATATCATTAATGTGATACGTGATACGTGATACGTGCGCTTCCAGGTCCCTGATCACCGGTTTCTGGTTACTTTTTGTTGCTTGCTCTAGACGGTTCTAGTTTATGGTTCATAGTTCCAAGTTACTCGATGTTGGCCTTCGACAAGCTCAGGCAATAAATTCCCTTCTGGTCCCTGGTCCCTGATTGTTTTCTAACGTGATGCTTGATGCTTGACGCCTGCGCTTCCTGGTCCCTGG
>CAZPNL010000025.1:7840-10262 GCA_964588145.1 uncultured Gammaproteobacteria bacterium | reverse complement strand
GGTCCCCTGCAACTTGACGTGCTAGGTCCTCAGTTCTTGGTTCAATGTTACTTAATATCCTCTTTCTTCCATGCAGCAAAGGTACATGTGGGATAGTTGCTACAACCATAAAACATCTTGCCACGGCGACTTTTTTTCATCACAATCTGCCCTCCACACTTGGGACATTTCATATCTATGGTTTGGGCTAGTTGCCTAGTATACGTACAGTTAGGAAATTTCGTACACGCAATAAACTTGCCGTAGCGCCCTGTACGCACTACAAGCTCACTACTACATATAGGGCAATTTTCATCTACGCGCTCTTCCACAATCTTGACCTTTTCCGCCTTATCCTCAGCATTTGCTAGCTCCTCAGCAAATGGCTGCCAAAAACCAGCAATCGTCGGCTGCCAGGCGGTCGTACCATTTGCTACGCTATCAAGCTTATCTTCCATCTCTGCTGTAAAGGGCAAATCCATAATTTTTTGAAAGTACGTTACCAAAAACTCTGTGACTGCTATCCCAAGCTCTGTAGGTTTAAGTCTCTTTTCGTCTTTTACGATATATTGGCGCTCTTGGATGGTTGAAATAATCGGAGCATAGGTAGAAGGTCTTCCTATATCTTTTTCTTCAAGAGTTTTCACGAGGCTCGCTTCACTATATCTTGGGGGTGGCGCAGTCTCATGAGCTACAGGCACTGCTTCTCGAAGTGTCACGTTCTCACCCACACTCACACGAGGTATAACAGCTTCTTCACTATCACGGCCTGTAATTACAAGATATCCATCAAATACGATCACAGATCCTTGTGTTTGAAATAAATAGCCATTGGCACTCGTGATATTGATTGTCGTAGAGTCAAAGATCGCTTCTTTAGCCTGACTTGCAAGCGCTCGTTTCCAGATAAGCTCATAGAGCCGTTGATGATCACGGTTCAAGCCTTCGTGCACAAATGAATCATGTTCACCAGAACCTATTAACAGACTAGTAGGACGAATAGCCTCATGTGCTTCTTGGGCAACTTTGGATTTAGTTTGATACTTTTTAGCAGCATCAGGCAAATACTTATCACCATATGTGGATTTAATGTAGTCACGTGCCTCACCAATAAATTTATCTGACAGATTCACACTATCCGTACGGTGATAACTGATAAATCCCTCCTCATAGAGCTTTTGAGCTAGCTGCATGGTCTTTTTAGCGGAAAAATAGAGTTTCCGACCAGCCTCTTGCTGGAGGGTACTGGTTGTAAATGGCGCTTGAGGATTGCGCTTCACTTCTTTCTTGTCTACAGCTGTGACTGTAAACGGTGTCTGCAAATCACCTATGATCCCTGATGCTTGATCTTCGGAAAGAATAGTAGTTTTTTTGTATGAGTATGTCCCATCAAAAAGTGTTAGCGTCGTGCTGGTCTCATATTTTGCACCGTGTTTACTGAGTAAATTTGCAGTCAGCTGCTCGGAACCACTGGCACTAGTAAACGTGCCATCTATGGTCCAATAATTTTCTTTCGTAAAAGCCTCTATTTCGCGCTCGCGCTCAACGATGACGCGCACAGCCACAGACTGTACTCGACCAGCGGATAGCCAACGACGAGATAGTTTTTTCCAAAGCAGTGGTGAAAGCTTGTACCCTACCAGACGGTCCAAGACGCGCCTGGCTTGCTGCGCATCCACAAGCTGCATATCTATGGTTCGTGGATGCGCAAGCGCCTCATGGATGGCAGTCTCTGTAATTTCATGAAACACAATACGAGCAAAACTCTCCACCTTGAGCTCTGAGCCAGCAGGAACTTCTATTGTCTTTTTTTTAGATTTTGTCTTGGGTTTAGCAGCACTAATGAGAATATTTGCCACATGCCATGCTATTGCCTCTCCTTCACGGTCAGGGTCAGTAGCCAGAATGATCTTGTCAGCCTTGGCAGCCAGTTGTCGCAGCTCTGTCACCCTCTTTTGCTTATCCTTTGGGATAAGGTAGCTTGGCGTAAAATTTCGCTCCACATCTACCCCCAGCTCGGACTTAGGCAAATCCCGGATGTGACCCATTGTGGCTTCTATCCGGTACTTTCCCTGCAAAAACTTGGTAAGCGTACGGGCTTTGGTAGGTGATTCAACTAATATTAAATTCATAATAGATAAGGATGCATTATGCAAATATCAAAAAATAAAATGACAATGCAACATGAATAACTATATGCACTCAAAAATAATACCTGAGAAAGTATATTGTAGCAAAGATGTCAAATTTACCAATTCGCTATATCCAATCCACAATTCACAAATAACTAAAAAAATATTAAATATCTGCATTACGAAATGATTGAGGCTAAAGTCAAAGTATGTCATTCTCGACCTGTCTCGCCGGCTCGCCTCGCTGAAGCATTGGCGAAGCGGGCAAGGCAGGCCTGATCGAGAATCAGTCAGAGTGACTTTAGCGGATT
>CAZPNL010000025.1:6207-7740 GCA_964588145.1 uncultured Gammaproteobacteria bacterium | reverse complement strand
AATCTCTCACGACACCTCGTATCTCAAGCATCATAATGGTTGAGATTATCTGACTTGCACCTGCGTGTGTCTTACGAACAATCTCATCTACATGCAACCTCTGAGCTGAAAGGAGCGTCACTACTTCCCGCTCAACCCCCACAAACTCTGATAGATTTAGCTCCTTTTTACGAGCTATATCAGCAGTTCCAATTCCTTCTAATTCTTCAATAATGTCTCTGGCACTTGTGACTACTTTTGCACCTTTTTTGAGGAGTTGCGCCGGTCCTGCACTATACATACTTGTGATTGGCCCTGGCACTGCAAATACCTCACGGCCTTGTTCAGCAGCATTGCGCGCAGTGATAAGCGAGCCACTATCCTCTGCGCCCTCGGTAACCACTACACCTCTAGATAATCCACTGACGATCCGATTTCTGGCTGGAAACATCCCCTTGTTAGGCCGCAGCCCCAAAGGCATTTCAGATATGACAGCTCCTCCGCCTTCTATAATCTGGTGATAAATATTTGCATTGGAGGGTGGCGCAATAATATCTACTCCACACCCCAGGACTGCAATGGTTTTGCCGCCACAAGAGAGCGCGGCTCTATGTGCCACGGCATCGACACCATATGCCATCCCAGACACAATCGTATACCCATATCCTACCAGGTCGCGTGCAAGTCTATCCGTTACTTCTGCACCATACGATGTAACCTTGCGAGTCCCAACAATTGCTATAGTTTTGGAGAGATCCCAAGCATCTCCTGTCTTCCTTCCTTTTATATAAAGGAGAAAAGGATGATCAGATACCTGCTTGAGAAGTTGAGGATATCGTGGATCTGTATCTAGAAGTATAGAGACATGCTGCTCTAAGAGTTTCTGTTGATATTCAGCATCATTAAATGAACGACGAAATGCCACAAAATCACTCGAAAGCTTGGTACCGAGCCCCACTTGTACCAATTGCGCCTCAGTAGCCTCCCATGCAGCCTGGGCACTCCCAAAATAGTCCCGCAGTAGTCCAAATCGCACTGGCCCAACCCCTGGAAACAGGCTAAACCCCAGATAAAAAGGTAATTCTCTTTCCACGAAGTGGTTTATAGCTTAAACTGCATCAAAATGCAAATGAGAGCATCAAATCTAAAAAAGATACATCACGTATTTTAAATGAAAGTCAAACATAAATCGTCATTCTGAACTTGCTTACCTCAGTTATCTTGGGTTTCAATACTTGTTGTGCAACTTGTCATTCTGGCTTGACGGGTTACTAGTTGGTACCCGTCTAGTCCAGAATCTAATCTACTACTTCCTGTCATTCTGGCTTGACGGGTTACTAGTTGGTACCCGTCTAGTCCAGAATCTAACGATTTCTATATCATTTCTTAAAAATTGAATGTTTCCTAACTGATGCTGAAACGAGCCTGCCTTGCCCGCTGCGCAAAAGCGTCAGCGAGGCGAGTCGGTAGACAAGTTCAGTATGACGATGTTCTCGTTTATCTATACTCAAAACTCGACGCCCGAAACTCGAAACTCTAAATCTTTTATCTCTA
>CAZPNL010000025.1:0-6107 GCA_964588145.1 uncultured Gammaproteobacteria bacterium | reverse complement strand
TTATTTAGATTGCCACGTCACGTCTGTCAATCCTATCTGTTCCTCGCAATGACAATGTGTTTCTTCAAACATCAAACGAGATATTTTCTAAACCCTAAACTCTAAACCCTAAGCTCTATACACTCTACCTTCTAAACCACTCCTCCAGCACTTTTTTAGCCACTGGCGCTGCCACACTACTCCCCTCACCTCCATTTTCTACAAGTACTGTGACGGCTATCTCTGGGTCTCCAGTGATTTCTTCCTCATCCTTATAGCCAGTAGATCCAATCTCAGCGTACTTTTCAACCACTGGTGCAAACGCGGTAAACCACGCATGTGGTGTGGTTTCTTTGGGGTTACCTGTCTCTGCGGTCCCAGTCTTGCAGGCCACTGGCACTCGTACCATAGGTACTTTTGGCGTAGCGCTTCCACTAGCCGTGGGGTCTTTCGTAGGAACAACTGCACCAGGCTTTGGCACATGAAATCCAAACAGTGGCCACCCAGTCCCATCTGCTTCACAGGCTCTACGCATACCCTTGGTGACCGCATCTATAGTATCTGGTTTAATAGTAAGCTTAGTACACTTTGCTTGCTTTCCACCTAACCCTACCCGTTCAATTGTTGGCTTACAAAAATATCCACCATTTGCCACTACGCTCGTCCAACTTGCTACCTGTAAAGGAGTTGTTAATAAATACCCTTGTCCAATTGCCAGATTGTAATTATCACCGGTATACCACATGTCATTGCGAAGCTCTTTATCCTCAGGTGACGAAAATTGTTGAGCCTTCCAGAGTGGGTCTGGCATAAGCCCACTGGCTTCACCCGAAAGCTCAATACCCAAAGGCTTGCCTATACCCAACAGTCTCGCCCATTTAGCAAGTTTTTCCACCCCAAGCATCTCACCTATACGATAAAAATACGTATCATTACTTCTTTGGATCGCCTTTATAACGTTGACCAACCCATCTGTCCCACCATTTTTGGTAAAGTACCAGTTTGTGTACCGAGCCGCACCCACCTCAATCACGCCAGTGTCCTCTATGGTCGTATCAATAGACACTGTCCCTTCTTCTAGTGCGGCAATCGAGGTAATAATCTTAAACGTTGATCCCGGTGGATATACCCCTCCTATGGCACGATTAAACATCGGCCTATCTACTCCTCCCAAAAGTGCCTCGTATTCTTTCGTCGTAAGTCCTTCGCTGAGAGCATTGGCCGAATAGCTTGGACTCGAATACAATGCCAAAATCTCTCCAGTCTGCGGCTTCATCACCACCACTACTCCACGCATGCCAGAGGGAAACGCTTCTCGTACGATATCAGCAAGTCTTCCGTCAAGGGATAAGGTCACATCAGCACCAACTATCTCTTTATCAACTCCTAGTGTTCGCACGGTTTTCCCCTGAGCATTTACCTCCACAAGTTCCCGACCATTTCTCCCTCGAAGCTGTTCTTCAAACACAACCTCAGCTCCACTTCTCCCAACTTTGTCCCCCGGGATATATTTACGCAACTGATAGTACTCATCATTACTCTCTCTTTCGGAAAGTTCCCCTGTATAACCCAGGACATGTGCAGTGCTCTCATCGCGCAAATACCGCCGCATGTAACCTGTATCCAAAAAAGAACCTTGCGGTAGTCCTTTTTGCTCTGCTTGAATTTTTTGTTCTTCAGACAATCTCGTAATACACAGCCTAGTACGATCATCCATACACGGCGCATTGAGTCGGTACTGTGGGATGTTTTCTGTTAACGGTTTGCCAGAACGGTCTAGGAGATTCCCTCGAGGGGCATGCCGTACGAGCTCACGGGTACGATTGTCATCTGCCAGCGCCCGCATAGAGTGACCCTCTACTACAGTCAGATGAAATAATCGAAATAAAAGTGTAGATATCGCAACAAGTGTAAACGAAAGAAACAAGAGTCCCTTTCCTCGTCCTATCCACCAACCGGGATTCTTTTCGGAGGTATGTGATCGCGAACGAAAACGCTCTACTATTAAACTATCTGAAAATGCATTGCCCAGTTTCATATAAAAATATCTATGTACATTCAATTGCTTTGACTTATAATATACACCTTATGTCAGTAGAAACACGAGCAAATGTTCATGAATTTTTTGGAGCTCCACCCGCCTGGGTAAAAGAGTTTCGCCATCAAGTCCAGTTGCCACTTATAAACCATACACTGCCTAATATACCTGTATCACAGGAAGAATTTAACCATCTACAACGCGGTCGATTCATCCAAAAAGTAGGTATTGCTCCAGAAGATATACACATAACCATCGGCTTTCCCATTCACAACGAACGCACGTCGTTTCCCTCTGCATGGGGGTCATTTGTCATGTCTGATTTACCCAGAACTGCACATGTTGACATATATTTTATTGAAAATGGGAGTACTGACTTTGCAACGCCAACACATTTAAATCAAAAATCTGCACATGATCAACACCAAAACCATGATGAGCCTCAAACAATCCGTATGTTAAGGCAATTGTTGCACAATTTTGGCTCCGTCACCAGTTCATCATTGCCTATAGACGTGCACGACGACAGGCTATGTCAAACCATGATGACAAGTGCTTCAGGAAATTGGCGAGTACATTTGGTGCAAACAGCAACTCCCAGCAAAGCAAATGCAATAAATATTTTATCAGAATTTGCCGCGGCTCACGGCGATCCCTACTTTATTGCCTATGATGCTAATAATTGGCAAGAATATTCAAGTGTTGTAGATCTGATCGCAGATGCCCAAGACAACCTAACATCGAATTCATGTAACAAAACAGCAATTGTTGCCGTAAAACCCACAATAGATATGAAACCTCCTAAGCATACACTAGAGCGGGCATTACTTCAGTTGAATACTGCACAGATACACAAACCATTACCCCAACAAACTTTTGATGTCACAGGATGGGGAATTGCATATAAAACTTCTATATTTGAAACTGTAGGCAAAATGCCTCCAATAATGATGGATGACTATGGGTATGGACTCATTATAAGACTATTAGGGTATAAAATTGAACATAGCTCCTCTACTATGTGGGGCTACACTACCGACAATATATATGAAAGATTTCTTGAATATGCCAGATTAACTCAAGGATTTATACAATTAGAGCATTATATATGCTCAAAATATCCAAACTTAAAAGAAATTACAATTGCAACAATACGATCAGAACGACCAATATCGCACGATTGGTTGGGTAGATTGCATGTATTAAAATATTTTCTCACGAAACAACCAACTAAATGGATAAGACACTTAGGGAGATATGTATATACAGAATTTGTCAGAAGAAAAGCCGATCATGATTACAAACGAAATCCGCAGAGTCAAACCTGGAACTGTCTCTCAACGAAATAATCTAAAATCTCAGAAGCAGTACTACCCCAGCTGAATACAAAAACCCCACTATCAACTGCCCAAGCGTATGATCATGCCTGTACAACCTTGCCCAAATCACAGCAAGCGGGATAAACAATAGTGGCCAATATTCCCACCCATACCATTGGATAAACAGAAGTACTCCCAACGTACTTACCCCAGCATGTCCTGATATTTTCCAAAATGTTGTAACTGCAAAAAACCCAAGCACCCACAAAAGATATACTAAAAATAAATTATTTAGAATAGTGTTTCCAAAAGACCTGACAATAAATTCATCTATTATTATAAGAAGCAAGAGAAACATAAGAGGTTTCACTCGTTCTTTCCGGCGTGACACATCCCAATTACTAATCTCACGAGTCTTTAACTTCCATATAAGTAATCCCACGGGTGGCACTACCATGCCTATCAGAAATACAAGCGCAAACCGCACGAGCTGTACCTCCGAGAGTCCTGCATGAATAGCTCCCAGGAGGGTAACAATCGTCAATACCACCACGGGTTCAAACACGCGAGAAACGATGGTCGCCAAGATCCACAAAGGATCGTTTGGTTTGTATATGGGCAAGCGTTCTTTGGACATAGATAAGAGATTAGGGCTTAGGGTTTAGAGATTAGTAAGGGAACATTAATTATTATCATATAATTTCATTCTTCTTATAAGCAACTTTTCCCCTAAGCTCTAAACTCTAAACTCTAAACTCTCCTATATCTTCCTTGCTGCCACCTTCACTTTGCTCAAAAGCTCCGGGTCATCTAGAAGTTTCCCGCACCCTCGCACCACGGCAGTCTGCGGGTCATCCGTCACCCACACAGGCATCTTGATTTCACTGGCCACAAGCTTGTCTATGCCACGGATCAGGGAGCCTCCACCAGCCAGCACGATCCCTCGTTCCATAATGTCCCCTACAAGTTCTGGTGGTGTCTCTTCTATAGTCTCTGAAATGGCTTCAATAATCTGAAAAATTACAGGAGCAAGTGCTTCCCTTATTTCTGATTCACCCACGCGTACAGACTTTGGCAGGCCTGTCTCAATATCTCTCCCACGTACGACAGTTTGTCTATCTGTTTTGTCCATCTGAAATGCCGATCCCACGGTCATTTTGACCATTTCAGCCGTTTGTTCACCAATCAGAAGTGAGTATTTCAACCGAAAAAACGCAATGATGGCTTCATCCATCTCGTCGCCTGCAGTTCGGATGCTCCGATTGACGACAATTCCGCCTAGACTAGTAACGGCAATCTCTGTCGTCCCTCCCCCGATATCACATATGAAACTGCCATCACTTTCCTCGACAGGTAGCCCTGCCCCTATAGCCCCAGCCATCGGCTCTTCGATAAGGTATGCTTCGCGGGCACCAGCCAATATTGCAGCTTCTTGCACGGCTCTGCGCTCTACCTCCGTAACACCTGAGGGAATACCAATTACAACTTTGGGACGAGGAATATTTGGCAGAAGTGGATTTTTGGGAAATTTATGCACAAGCTGTATGTAGTGGGTAAGCATCGCAGCTGCCGCATCGTAGTCAGATATTACTCCATCACGCATCGGCCGGAGCGCCTCAATGGTTTGTGGGGTTTTGCCAAGCATCTTTTTGGCCTCAGTACCAATCGCTACTACTCGCTTGGTCTTGCGGTGCCGCGCTACTACGGAAGGCTCACGTATGACAATACCTTTGCCACGGACAAATACAAGCGTATTGGCAGTACCTAGGTCGATACCTAGATCGTGAGAGACTAAGCCAAAGAGAAAATCAAACATGTTTGGATCCTTTTCCACCAACAAACACTGCCACCCCAAAAAACATGACAGTTATGCGTAGAATTCATTCTAACATAGTGACTAATACAAAATATATTCGCATCCAAGTAAACATAATTTTCTACCTCACACTCCCGAAGTGGATTATATTTGACACATCGGGAGTGTACCAGTAAGATACACTAAACTTATGCCAAGACGGAACACTCTACTATCCACAAATGAGTATTATCATATCTTCAATCGAGGCGTAGCTAAGCTCCCAACTTTTTTTATTCATAAAGATTACGAACGCTTTGTAAAAACACTTGAGTATTATCAATTTCTCCGTGCACCTACGAAGATGTCCTACTATTTACGACAATCTCATCAACAACGCATAGATACGATACATACTTTGATAGCTACAGAAAAACGGCACGTAGAGATAGTCTGCTATAGTCTCATGCCAAATCATTTCCATTTGCTTGTAAAACAGTGCACAGACGATGGTATCTCTGTATTTATGAGACATATAGGCGACAGTTATACGAAATATATAAACACTCGACATAACCGTGTAGGTCCACTTTTTCAAGGAACTTTTAAAGCGATACGTATCGAAGATGATGAGCAACTTCTCCACGTTTCTCGCTACATTCACATAAATCCGGTTGTCTCTCATATCATCAAACCAGAAAACCTCCAGCAGTACCCATGGTCGTCGTTACAAGACTATATACACAGATCATCTACAGTGGTAAATTCATCGCCGATTCTATCGAATTTTTCATCTATCAATAAATATATGGATTTTCTAACAGATCATTTGGATTACACCAATTCACTCGACACTATAAAACATCTCACCTACGAAACTCCCTAAATTCCCGATGTGTGAAGGCTATACCACTCCCGAGGTGTGAAAATATCAAAAAAAACCTCTGCAAAGATTCTGTGCAAGTCGTACTGGTTA
>CAZPNL010000024.1:8600-19587 GCA_964588145.1 uncultured Gammaproteobacteria bacterium | reverse complement strand
AACAATGAGATGTCCTTACTGTCAACACGACGATACAGATGTCATAGAGACACGAGATAGCGAAGACCTGACAGTCACACGTCGTAGGAGAGTGTGTAGTAGCTGCGAAAAGCGGTTTACCACATACGAACGAGTAGAGCATGTGCCGCTGACTGTTGTCAAAAAAGATGATAAGAGAGAAGCATTTGATCGCGAGAAGCTACGAGTGGGGATACTACGGGCAAGCGGAAAAACTAGCATCAAGAGAGGGGATATAGATCAGGTCGTAGACGAGGTAGAGCGAGAGCTGATTGGAGCAGATTCTACAGAGATACCCAGTCAGCGTATAGGAGAACTTGTAGCCAGGAGGCTCAAGAAGCTGGACAAGATCGCCTATATCAGATTTTCGAGTGTATTTAAGAGGTTTGTGGATGTAGAGGATTTTGAAAAAGAGGTACAGAAGTTGTTGTAGGGGAGAAGCTTAGAGGGTTAGTTATTTAGAAGCTTAGATGGGGAGAGTTTAGAGTTTAGTGAGAGAGATAGGGATTAGGAAATTGTTAAACTGTTGCATTGTTATATTGTTTTTTTGTTTTATAACTTTATAACTTTATAACTTTTCCTTTGACATTGTGAATTGGACATTGTGAATTGATTACTTGAGTATTGGTTTATTCGATTATTGGTTTATTTGATATTTGTTTATTAAATAGAAAGGAAGGCGTATGCAGCTGACTGGGATCCGTCAAACAGTATTTTTAGATCGCTATGCACTCAAGGATGAGACTGGAAAAGCCATCGAGAGTACACCAGAAGAGATGTGGCGACGGGTAGCCCACGCAATTGCACAAGTTGAGCCCAAAGAGCAGCGTGATGATTGGGAGAAAAAGTTTTATGATGCCATGGACAACTTTGTTCTGGTTCCTGGCGGCCGTATCCTCTCTGGAGCAGGCACAGGTTACAAAGTGACGTTTTACAATTGTTTCGTCATCCCCAGTCCGCATGATTCTCGCCAGGGCATCTTGGGTACCCTTTCTCAAATGGTTGAGATCATGTCTCGTGGTGGTGGAGTTGGCATAAACCTCTCCAGTCTTCGCCCTCGTGGCACCAGAGTCAAGCGGGTCAACGGTTTTTCCTCAGGTCCCTGCAACTGGGCAGAATTATTTTCAGTAGCTACCAAGGATATCATTCAGCAGGGTGGATCTCGCCGTGGAGCCCTCATGCTCATGCTTTGGGACTGGCATCCAGATGTCGAGGAGTTTATTACCGTCAAACAAGATCTGGCGCGCATCAATGGTGCCAATCTTTCTGTGTGCGTCTCTGATGCATTTATGGATGCGGTCAAAAACGACCGCGATTGGGACCTAGTATTTCCAGATACTACTGATCCAGACTATGACACAAAATGGGATGGATATATGCCCAACTGGCTTAAGCTAGGCAAAAAGCCAATCGTCAAAAAGACTCTCAAAGCCCGCGCACTCTGGGATCTGGTAGCCCAGGCAGCATGGCAATCAGCAGAGCCAGGAGTCGTGTTTATGGAGCGCTACAACAAGTGGTTTAACAACTACTACTGGGAATTCGTCAACTGCGTCAACCCCTGTGGCGAAGAAGGATTACCAAACTGGGGCGTCTGCAATCTGACGTCTATCAATCTGGCAAATCTGGTTATGGAAAATGGTGAGTTTGATTACGAACGACTTTATGAAGTCGCAAAAATAGGGGTTCGGTTTCAAGACGATGTCATCGATGCAGACTTTTATGTCTTTGATGAGATCAAGAAACGTCAAGTAGAGGGCGAGCGCCGTATAGGGCTTGGCACCATGGGACTAGGGGATGCACTCATCAAGATGAAGCTTCGCTACGGCGGCCAAGAATCACTTCCAGTGATTGATAAAATCTATCGCACGATCCGTGATGCAGCATACGAAGCATCTGTGGAGATAGCAGCTGAAAAGGGTGCATTTCCAGCAATAGATATCAAAAAGCATCTTGACGGTTACTTTGTCAAACAGCTTCCAGAGTCTATACGCAAGCAGCTCAAAAAGCATGGGGTAAGAAACTCCGTGTTGCTTCAGCAGGCACCTACAGGCAGTACCTCTCTGATGACCGGTGTCAGCTCAGGCATCGAGCCCGTCTATGAGTTTGAGTTTATCCGCCGAGATAGATTGGGGGAACACATATTGAGGCACCCTCTTTATGATGAGTGGTTTAACGACTTTGTCAAAACCAACGGCCGTGAGCCTACACGCGACGAGCGTCCGGCATATTTTGTATCTGCAAACGATCTGACACCAGAAGATCACGTCTATGTTCAGGCTACTATCCAAAAGTATGTAGACGCATCTATCAGTAAAACGGTAAACGCACCACGGACTCATACGGTTGAAGACGTCAAACGCCTCTACACCTTGGCATATGATCTAGGGTGTAAAGGTATCGCCTATATGCGCGAAGGCAGTCGTCAGGGTGTGCTTACGAGAGTCGATGAGGATAAAAAGCAAAAGGAAGCCGAAAAGCCAGCAGTAGAGCCAGCTCATGAGATTAAGCCCAGACCTATGATCGTCCATGGTTCTACCTATCAGGTGGAGACGCCAGTAGGCCAAGCCTATGTGACCATCAATACCAATGGTGGCCGTCAGCCTCTTGAGCTCTTTCTCAATGTGGGCAAAGCTGGCTCAGATGTGACCGCTATGGCTGAGGCTATGGGGAGACTCATCTCTTTGATGTTTAGAATCAGTTCTCCTATCACGCCTATCGAGCGAGCACACAGGATCGCAGCTGAACTCATCGGTATAGGGGGAGCCAGGAGTCTGGGATTTGGAGAAAACCGCGTGCGGTCCCTTCCTGATGCTGTGGCAAAGGTCATAGACAGACACTTTGGATTTTTTGCTAAACACAAACTCACCGACGAGATGCCCACAGATGCAGTAGCAGCGGACGCCAGTCCCAAAGTGCTCTCAAGTGCCACCACAAATGGCCACGCAAATGGTTCCACCGTGCATGCTGTGATGCCACAAGATGCAGATGATCATGAGCAGCGTATAGACGCAGCATCATTTGAAAAAGCAGTTGCCCAACAGCGCATGGTCACAGTAGACCTCTGTCCATCCTGTGGAGAGGGAAGCCTGGTGTTTGAAGAGAGCTGCAAAAAGTGCTACTCATGCGGGTATAGTGAGTGCTAAATATAAATTTAAATAATATACACAATTTGACCCGTAAGGGTCTTTTGTGTATGTAAGAAAATTATCCATAGTGGTAGCCCTATGAAGCCTAGCTTCCGTATATTTTACCTGTGACACGCAGTGATATATAATACAATCTAGTGAAAGCAGCATCTGCCAAGGGTCTAAATTTTTTCAAAATGTTTATATTGCTGGGAATACTTATCATTGTTGCCCTTTTTTTAATACTCCGAATTCAACAAAATTCACACGCAAAAAATAGTGATACCGTTACGGGGGTGTCTTTTTTTACTGAGGAAGAGTATCAATTATTTACAAAAATGGTCCTAGATTATCAAAAAAGTCTAGGAAAAAAAGCTACAATCACGCCAGAGGGTACCTTGCAGATTGAGGGTAGTGATGGTGAGTATGGGCTTTTAAATTTAGAACAAACGTGTAGAGGGGTTGACAAAAAGGAGTGGCCTATGCTGATAGCTAGACATTTTGAGGCCGCAAATGCTACTCAAGCTGAGCATGAAAAAATACAATCAAAAATTGGGAATTTTAAAGAAATTTCAAAGTATCTCACGGTACGTGTCTATCCTGAATCATATGTAGATTCTGTAGGAAAAGAGAATAACATTTATCGTGAAGATTTACCTGGGCTTTATAGTGTATTGACGATTGATTTGCCTTCCAGTGTTGTCAACGTGCAGCCAAAAGATTTTCAAAAATGGAAAAAATCTCAAGCAGAAGTATTTACTATCGCTCTCAAAAATACGAAAAAATTAGCAGCTAGCAACCAAGAAAAATATAATTTAGGAGATAATTTATATTTTATCGGTTTTTCAGGAGAGTCTGTATATGTGGGGTCTCTAGCACTTATGCTTTCGCAATATCCTGATTGTGTAGGGAAATATGGAGCGTTGGTTTCAGTTCCTACGCGAAGTACGCTTATGTGTTACCCCATAATTTCAAAAGAAGTCATAAGAGCACATTCAAAATTTACATCAATAGCATATGCTATAGCAAATGAAGGTCCTGGCACCATATCATCAAATGTATATTGGTACAGAGATGGATCATACTTGCAAATTCCGTATGACTTCAAAAACGGATCGCTCACCATAAGGCCGCCAGAAAAATTTACAAAATTATTAAATGATCTTGCTCAATAGACATACACAAACAAATAAATTTCAATTTGATTTGTTATAGTAGTTTGAACATTGATGCGCATATTTGCCAAAACATATGAAGCATCCGAGTATATAAGTGTAAGAATTCTAACGTCCGGCCCTGCAGGGTCCGACCTAATTATGTTTCCTATTCTGATAATGTTTGCTATGATATGATTAATTAAATATGAATAAATATAAATTTATCAAAGTTCGAACTAATCAAAGTGAAGAAGAAATAGATATGATTCTAAACAATTTAGCTAAAGATGGATGGAAAGTCATGTCCTTTTATCCAACTTCAGATAACGAACTGGGCAAGACGGGAGGAGTATTTTATAAAAATGAATCTTGGGATGTCGGATATGTTTTCCTCTTAACAAAAGATAATTAACTTAAGTTACGAAAATACATTATCACTTCGAAAGCATCAGCACGAGAAATTCCGTAGGTTATTTAAATTACTATTTTTAACCAACTACTGTCGAGATCTCTCTCCCGCCAGGGCGGGATCGAAATGACATATTAAATAATCTTGATTATTTTCTAATTCAAATTAATTAATCATCATATTGAAGTGATTGAACCGAATTAATTAAAGTGAAATCTTGATTTGAGCACAAGCCTAAGCTCACAGCTTATTCGTATTACACTATTTATTCCAAGGTCCGACCTTGTGATTAATTGATCAAAGCGTATCTATATGTTTCAATAAAGATATGGTCACCCCACAGTTGATAGATTACATAACTTCTCAATTAAATCGAGGTATTTCACCTGAAGCTCTCACCCAAAGTCTCCTCGCAACGGGTTGGGCAAGTGTCGATATTCAAAACGCTCTCCTAGCCGCCCAACACCAAAATCCTCCAGTAGCTAGCGCACAGGCGCAAAGTACAAATATATGGTCATATATCATTTTATTTTTAGTTGGTTGTGTGTTGACAGTGCTTGGATTTTTGCCAGCGGTGTTATGGATTGTCTTAAAAGGTGGAGCACACAAAATGAGAAAATTTATAGTCCTTATCACAGGAGTAATCATATCCGTGTTTTTTTGGTGGCTCGTGGCATCAATCGCGCTAGGCGAAAGCAGCGTTTCAACGTCTATGTCAAGGACAAACGCTATTGAGCTTAGGCCAGTGCGGGATGCTCTAGAACAGAAATTTGTTGGTTCAAAAATTAGATTCAAAGACGAACACTACGCGACACCTATACGACTGGATAATACATCTGTTAGTTCTATTTTGACTGCTGAAATTGTAACGCAAAATAAATTGTTATCGGCGGAAGAGAGAATAACTGCTGGAAAGCAAGTGTGTAATACGTTACAAGAAAATCATATTTTATATGACATAGTACAAATATCTTCAGTCAGGGAAAGTAATACAGGAATCTTCACTTCGTCTATGTCTAGCGGGGAAGGTGCTACATGTGCAGAATGGAGCAGTCATAGATAGTCTTGGTTAGGTGCTACCTTTGGTATCATGAAAAAAAGCTATTTGAATTATGTTGTCGAAGTGGAGTGTTGAGGCGGTGTTAGTGATAGTGTCTCTTTTTCCGTATCCTTGTTCTGACCTGTTGTCGTAGGTTCCATCTTTTGCATCACATCCCGCAGCGCTGGTAAAAACGACTCCATATCAGTAAAAACAAGTCCTTGCATACCTACTTGCTCACCGCGCTCCACATGCGTAGGATTGTCATCAATGTAAATGTGAGATGCAGGGGGCAGCTTACTTTCTGCTGCGATTTGTTCCCATGCCTTGCGACTGAGCTTATCAATGTGTGTCTCATAGGACAAAAACATTTTGTCAAAGTCAGCGAAAATCCCCTTGTAGGTCTGCGTAATCCACCCAAAATCTAGCTCATTTGTGTCAGAGAGGAGGTATTTTTTGTAGTCTCCACATTCTTCTTTGATAAATTTAAAAAGTTCAACATTTGGAGAAAACCTGGCAGGCCAAAGATTGATAAAAATCTCATACGTCAAGGTTTTTTCAAATGGGATGTAGTGCATAAAAGCATTGTAAAAGTCGCGGCTGGTGATCGTGCCTTGGTGAAATGCTTCCTGGAGCTTGTTTTGCCAGGTGTTGCCTTGGTTGTAGAGGAGGGCTGTCAGTTGCTTGAGGTCCACGGGAGGCAGGTATTTGGCAAATTCCTCCACCTGTTTAGTAGTATCAATATCAACCAGCACATTTCCCAGATCCACGATGATGGCCTTGGTGCGAGGGTCGACAACAACTGTTGGCGTTTGGGCAGTATCAGACATGCATCTATCTTACCTAATAAGTGATGTATTCGTAAAGGATTACTGCTAAAATGGGGCGGGAGCCGGGTAGGGAAGTAGCCAGGTAGGGTAGTAGCCGGGTAGGGAAGTAGCCAGGTAGCCGAGATAGAGTTCAATTATAGAATATAGAATAAAGATAAGTAGAATATGAAAATCGTGTTGTCATTGCGAGGAACAGGAAAGCCTTGTGAAGGTGACGTGGCAATCTAAAATATGAGCAATTACGAGAGGCATTATTATTTTCGAACTTTGTTGGAGCAATGTAACACTATAACAATTTAGCAATTTAATTATTATGAAAATCTATACCAAAACAGGAGACCAGGGAGAAACCGCACTTTTTGGTGGCAAACGTGTGCCTAAGTGTCATGAACTTGTGGATGCTTACGGCTCGATTGATGAATTGAATTCGTGGTTAGGGCTGCTTCTGGCAACTGGTGGATGGTCTCTGGAAACCCAAACATTACTTTTACATATACAATCAGACCTCTTCACTATCGGTGGCTCGCTGGCTGGTTGGAGTGGGGACCTGTCTGGATTAGAAGCCAGAGTGGGGGAGTTTGAAAAAGCCATAGACTCGATGGACACAGAGCTTCCAGAGCTGCGAAATTTCATCCTTCCAGGCGGTACTCTCGCAGCATCCCACGCACACCTAGCCCGCGCGGTTTGCAGAAGAGTAGAGAGGCAAGTGGTAGCGCTCGTACGTGCCTCGAGTGTCGTGCCTCGAGTGTCGAAAAAGAATGCTGATTTATCTTCGAAACTCGAAACTCGAACCTCGAAACTCGCAAATCAAATCTCATCCGCCGAACCTCAAACCTCCAGCCTTCGCCAAGGCTACGGCCGGCAAGCGAACCTCGAACCTCGAGATGCTGATTCTGCTCATTCTGCCATCCTCATCTATCTCAATCGTCTTTCTGACTTGCTGTTTGTCCTGGCCAGGTATATAAATAAGTCTGCAGGCCAAGCTGATATAGTCTGGCACGTGCGAGAAAAAATTGAAAAGTAAATAAACAGTTGGATCATAGGAATCCCGTGACCCCACTCTGCGTAAAGCTACGTAGGACGAGGAATTCGGGAGCTGTGCCGCAACCGTGATGACCACCGATTGTTGATGAAGGTCCGCCTTCGTCAAGACTTCGGCGGACAAAGTCGGGAACTAGACCAACAACGATGTCACCCGAGCAGGAAAAAGAAAGAGAAGCTTAGAGGCTTAGAAGATTAGTTAGAAACTACATTTTTGATAAAAAATGTATACTTAAGTCTAATAACTAACCTCCTAAGCATCTAAGCATCTAAAAAACCCACCTCTCGGAAATCGAGAGGTTTTTTATTGGGAAAAAAGGAGATATATGAAAACATCAAACATAACAATTCGACGAGCTGCTATCGAGGATCTGCCGCTCGTGCGAAACCTTAATAGTGCGCTGTATATGTCTGAAATTGATAATGGTCACGATGATCTCCTTGACCCTACATGGCCACAGTCCGAAGAAGGGTCTTTGTATTATCAAAAAAGCATCACAGATCCCCAAAGGGTCACGTTTATTGCGGAGATTGATGGTACGCCTGTCGGGTACCTGATAGGTGCTGCAGTGCTGCGTCAGTCTGATCGTACTGCGGTAGTAGGGGAGCTTGAAAACATGTTTGTAGATTCCGCAGCACGTCATAAGGGAGTTGGTGCTGCGCTTGTGGCTGCATTAAAAAAGTGGCTGAAAGAAAAAGGCACGGAGCGAATGATTGTAAAGCTGTACTCCAAAAATACTGGCAGTCACGCATTTTACAAATCAGTAGGGTTTTATGACTGGGGGATAGAGATGGAGATGGTTTTATAGCTATGTTTAAAACGGTTTTCAACTATTATTTTCAGGAATTTGGACCAAGCAGGCTTGCAAGATATCACAATCCCGAGCCAGATCCTGGGCTTTATGAAGCATCCAAAGAACTGTACGAAAAGAATGTGACAGCAATCTTACAAAAAAGTAATTTGGATCCTGCACAGATAGAAGCAGAAGTTGCCAGGAGGGTGCAAATATTTATGCCTATTCGGCAAGCTACCGACCAGGAATTTGAAAAGCAGGAGGAAGATCGACAATTAGAGAATCAATCAGAGTATGTTCTCAAATTTGACCCACGTGATGGGCAAATGCATCTGTACAGCCCAAAAACTGATGATTTTATGATAGACCTTTTTAAAAATTATGAATCATACCTAAAAGATAAAGGTGAGGCACATAAATTTAACTACGCTGAGGCAAATGCAGTGCGCGAAATGGACAGACAGATTGCCCAGGGTGATGTAAAAACAGCAGTCTATGCAGTTTCCGATACTTCAGGATCAGTCCGATATATCAATCAATTCGTCGACAGTGGAAGCGGTGTATTTAAAGCCCAGTATATAGATGTGGGGCAGTTTGTCCGCGATATGACTCATGAGGAAGCAAATGATGTGCTCTCTCGGATGGGTATTGTGGCAGGTGACGTCAGCCTTACAAAAAGTGCTGATGGTGGATACCCATACCTCATTTCAAAGACAAAAGCATTCACGATATCTGAAATTCGAGATGCGGTTATCGACAAACTCATCGAAGTGGATGGCGTACAAGCAGTAGAAAGAGGGCTAGAGAGGTGGCAACAAAAAATCGCCGCTGCGTCTCCTTCGTCAGATCGGATCGTAGGTACCCCGCATGAGCCGATGCCATCATTTTATGCGCTATCAGAAACGCTCAGCGATGCTGCTCAAAATGCGAGTCGAGACAGTATGCACGCAGTCGATGCGTTGGGGACACTTCTGGCTGCTGAGCTTCTAGAAAAAACCAAGCCAAAAAAACAAGAAGAACAAGTCACTGCAGAAGAGCAAACAGTCGTAGAACGACTGAAAAAGTTTTTTGGAGTTGCTATGAAGGACGATACCACGGAAAGTCAAAAAGTTTCTGAAACAACTATCGAAAATGGAAAAGATGCTATTTTAGCAGATCAAATAGTTGATGAAAAAATTGCTCCTAAAGTGCTTAAAGCAGCTCAAGAAAAAATTATTGAAATCATGCCCGCCATTGAAGATGAAGGTGTAGCAGCTCTTGCAATTTTTACTTTGTCACTTGAGCCAGTCGCAGAGACGATGGTTGTAGCTACGCCAGTTAAAAAAGATGTTGCCACTCTCAGTCAGGAAGTACTCATAGAAACCATAATTACAGAATCAGTTTCGGCACAACAAAATGTCCAAGGTGACGTCTTGGAATTGCTATTTGCACCTTTTGTACCAAAAGGTGATCTGGAAATTGAAAGAGAAACTCAAGCGCCACAGGATGAAAAAGGAGATGAAGGAGACGTCACATCTACGTTTGTACTTACTAAAATATTTACTGAGGCAGAGCAGGTCCAGATTCGTGACAGGGTAGTGGCGGCAGCAAGCACGCTTGAAACCAGTTTGCCTGCATATGAGCAGGAAAATTGGGTGATCCTTATTACGCTTGCAGTTATGGCCGAAACACTTACCGTTGATTCTCAGGGTGACGAAAAACTTCGGACTCTGAATACTGAAGAAGTCACAGCAACCGCTTTAGAAACGTTAACGCCAAAGCAAATAGAACGAAAATCTCTCGAGCACGTGGCGCGTTTTGGCTTCATGATGCTATTGCTTTTGATGCTTGCACAACTGTTTGAAAAAGACGAAGGTATGGAAGAAAAATTAACCGAGGAATCATTCTCACACGCTGTTGATAATAAAATAGGAGTTGATGCAGGAATTGAAAAAGTACCAGAGGCAAAAAAGAAAAAATCAGTCGTGTCAAAAGTGCTTGACGAGTCTCCTTGGATACTGCTTGCTATCATCTGGCAGATGAGCATGATCCGAGAGATGGCGCTGAGCCAAGGGCAAATGGGAAATGTGAAAGGGAAAAAGGGAAAAAAGAAACTAGTTAAAACATTGCCAAAGTCAGGGGTAATCTATTTACGCTCGCTCATGGTACAATACAATATATGACAGATACTGCCCATCCGTCGGATCCAGTCGCGCCAGCTATGCCTCAGGATCAGCCAGTCGCATCTCAGCCAGATCCGCAGGTAGGCAGCATGGCCAAAGAGGCAGAGAGTGCGGGGCTTGGGGCAGGACTAGAAATTTCAAAAGACCTCACAGGTATCGAGATGGATTTGCCCAAGGAGTTGATAGCTGCAGGCGTCAAAAGTCATCCAGATGTTGTACCAGTCTCGCCATCTGTAGCACAGATGGGAGTTGCCCCTGCGGGAGTAAATATTCCAGTGCCACTCATCACCCAGACTGTCGCACTTCCACTGTCTGATGATCAAATAGCTGTCGGATTATCACAAAGTGTCGAGTCATCCTGGCGCTGGGCAGCAGAGTGGTGCATACGCAGATTAAAACAACTCCATATAGC
>CAZPNL010000024.1:0-8500 GCA_964588145.1 uncultured Gammaproteobacteria bacterium | reverse complement strand
TGACGATTCTCGATAGTTGCGTTTGTAAATTTAAGCTTAGACATTAGAAATTTAATTTTGTAATTTGTTTTGAATTTTGGATTTGGAATTTTTGATTTAGTTTTAATAGCGTTTTTTGTCATTTGAGCTTTGACATTTGGATTTACATTCATTTTAAACATATATGAACGATCAAATAGCAGATATTATTTACAGACTTCAAGTCTTTGGCGTGCTCTTTCTCATGCTTGTAATCGTCGTGCTTATCGTGGCAGGACTTCTCTATATCGCATTTCTTTTTTTTAAGTACAAAAATCGTGAGGAACACTCACTTGAATATGTATTGCTCCAAATCGCCATGCCTCGTGATAATGAGGTGAAAATAGATGTGGCTGAGCAGCTTTTTTCTAGTCTTCACAGCATGCATCACGGTGGCTTTTGGTCGTTTCTGAAGCCCCAAGAGCACATCTCGTTTGAAATAGTTGCCAAACATGAAGACATCAGGTTTTACGTAGCAGCCCCCAAAAAACATATAGACCTTATCGAAAAGCAGATTAACGGTGCCTATCCTGGGGCAGATGTGAAGCAGGTGGAGGAATACAATATTTTTTCCGAAGAGGGAAAAGTCGCATTTGCAGCTCTGCGTCTGAAGAGTGCTACATTTTTTCCGCTTCGCGTATACCGCGATTTACCGACAGACCCACTATCTTCAATTACCTCTGTGATGGCTAAAATGGGTCAAGGAGAAGCAGCTGCAGTCCATATATTAGTTTCTCCTGCAGAAGGAAAATGGCGAGAGTGGGGGAGGAGCTGGATTGCCAAAACCAAAAAAGATGAAGCCAATCCAGAAAAAGCCAGTTACAAAGTAGATCCAAAGTCTCTAGAAGCAGTAGAGCAAAAAATAGGCAAAAGCGGCTTTAATACAGTAGTGCGTATCGTCGTTTCATCTACTTCAAAAGACATGGCAAAAGTCCATCTTGATAATCTTTTGTCTGCTTTTAGTCAATTTAATAGCGATCACAATCATTTTACAAAAGTTAAACTTCCGTTTAAAAAATTGTTCATGGTCGACTTTATCTATCGGTATTTTCCGATGCTTTCTTTACCTTTTTTTCCGCAGTATAGTGTGCTTAATAGTGACGAACTTGCCACTCTCTATCACTTTCCCAATAAATCTATAGAAACTGCCTATATCTTCTGGCTCAATGCCAAGCGTGCACCAGCACCATCGCAGATTCCCACGAGCGGCTTGTTTTTGGGAATGTCCAGGTACCGGGGTACGGAGAGGCCGATATTTTTGGGTGAGGATGACCGCAGACGACATGTGTATGTTATTGGTAAAACTGGTACAGGCAAATCTCAAATGCTAGAGGAAATGGTTATGCAGGATATCAACGCTGGCAAAGGAGTGGCAGTAGTGGATCCTCATGGGGACCTTATTGACGGTATCCTCACGCGCATCCCGCCCAGTAGGGCTGAAGACGTCATAGTCTTTGACCCAAGTGATACTGAGCGGCCCATGGGACTCAACATGCTTGAGGCCAAGACAGAGGAACAAAAACACTTTGTGGTCACAAGTATCGTGGGTCTTATGTACAAGCTTTATGACCCTATGAAAACTGGTATCATCGGACCCCGTTTTGAGCACGCTATCCGTAATGCCATGCTTACTGTCATGTATGAGCCAGGCAATACGTTTATCGAGGTCGTTCGCGTCCTGACAGATAGTCGATTTGTACAGGAGTTATTGCCAAAAGTTCAGGATCCGATCATCCGCAGGTACTGGACAGATCAGATTGCCCAGACGTCTGACTTTCACAAGTCAGAGGTGCTCGACTATATCGTTTCCAAGTTTGGTCGCTTCGTTACCAACAAACTCATGCGCAATATCATTGGTCAATCAGTCTCAAGCTTTGAGTTTCGCAAGGTGATGGATGACGGAAAAATACTCCTCATCAATCTCGCCAAGGGAAAAATAGGGGAGGAAAACAGTAATTTCTTGGGACTTATTTTAGTTCCGCGGATACTGATTGCCGCCATGAGTCGCCAAGATATGCCAGAGGCCGAGCGCCGGGACTTTTATCTCTATGTGGACGAGTTTCAAAACTTTGCTACACCAGACTTCGCCCAAATTCTCTCTGAGGCTCGTAAATATCGTTTAAATCTCACAGTCGCCAATCAGTTTATAGGGCAAATGGACGAGGAGGTTAAAAACGCTGTCTTTGGAAACGTTGGGACACTGGCAGCATTTCGTGTGGGTGTCACTGACGCCAACTACCTCCAGCATGAGTTTCAACCGACATTTAATGAGGCAGATTTGATCAATATTGATAAGTTCAATGCCTACATGAAAACTATCGTTAAAAACGAGCCAGTCAAACCATTTAGTATCGACCTGACCAAGGATATGAAAACTGTCATGTCCAATAAAAATCCAAAGGTTGCAGCCGTTATTATCCAGCTTTCCCGCCTCAAGTACGGCAAGTCCAGGGAGCTTGTGGAAGCCGAGATCCAGCAGCGTGCCAGACTTTAAAGCCTCACTTCATAGATAATCTGAATTAAGAAATGATTGAGGCTAAAGTCAAGAGTAAGTCATTCTCGACCTGATCGAGAATCAGTCAGGGTGACTTTAGCTTGATTCCCGCTTTCGCGGGAATGACAGATTATAATAATCTAAATCAATATAATGTATTTCGTAACTCAAACTATATAAAATATGTCGATACTCACAGTTATATTTTTCGCATTCATACTTGTGATGCTAGTGATATTTCTTTTTATTCAAAAAAAGAACATTTCCAGAAGATAAAGATAAACAAATACTTTACGAAGAACGGTGTAATGGGTCTACAGGATCGTTTTTATGGAATAGAGAAACGCTATACATACGTGTGTTTAATGATTATCTTCGAGTAACAGATATATGGTCTACAGTGCAAGTCCCACTCTCCTCAATTTCAAAAATTGAATGTAAATCTTATTTTTTATATCAAAACATTTTCTTTATATTTTGGATGAACAAAGGCAAAGAACTTCATATAAAGATTGATTCGTATAGCCGTGAAAAACTTAAAAATATATTACTTCAGCAAAATCCACATATTAAATGTTCTTAACAATTGTTTCTTAATTTTGCCCATCCTCTTTACATTTATACCCAATGGTGTATCTTGATATATACCTCATAAATTTTCATGAATGACACTGCCGGTGAAATAGTTACCAAAAAGCCAGAGACTACAGTTTACATATTTAATCTCTCCGAAGATGTTTGGTCTTTTATCAATGCCTTCAGTAACCCCAGAGCCAGGGAGCTTGAGATCGAAGAAAACTCATATCTAGCAGACCGAGACATCTTTTCGCAGCCCACAGACAATCCTGTGATTCTTATCACCTCAAAGCTCATGAGCGATGCATACGTTTCCTACGTACAAGGTCTTGTAGGGTTGGAGTCCGTTGCCCTTATTTCTCCAAAAGAACACAAAGGCGAAATCTGCGAGGATATATTGCGTGACGAGGCGCTCATGCAAAAGCTCATCGATGCGGCCAATGGTTCTAAAAAACTGACCCTTACAGCCTACAGTACCACCATGCAATTTTTGCATCTTGTGGACGTCCTCAGGGAAAAGGGTTTAACTGTCGTGACTCCAGAGTCTCCCAATCGCGAGGATGCATGGACCGTAAATTTTTACGGCAGCAAGGGCGGTATCAGACAGCTTGCGCAGCAGAGTGGGGCTGTAGAGCCAGATTTTGTGATGTCTCCGGGAGTCATAGCATCAGGCATTGTCGACGCTGCCAAAATCGCGGCCAAAATATATATCAAAGAGCGGGGAGTGGTGCTCAAGACCAATAAGGGACACTCTGGTATGGGCATATTTCTGTTTCGTGAAGGAGATTTACCAACCGAGTACAGGAGTTGCGAGCAGGCTATCTACGAGAAGCTTGCCGTCGATCCCTACTGGAACATGTTTCCAATTATCATTGAGGAACTCATCAGTGCTGTCAGCTCCGTGGGTGGAGGATTTCCCAATGTCGAGTTTAAAATTCTCAAAAATGGCCGCATTGACTTTCTCTACTACGGCGGTATGCGCGTGACCAAAGATGGTGTGTATCTGGGTATGGAGATCCATAACGAGGCCTTGCCTCCCAGGATTGCAGCCCAGCTCGTGGATACCGGCTACTTTATCGCCGAGCGCTACGCGGCCGCAGGCTACCGTGGCTACTTTGATGTGGATTTTGTGGCAGCCCGTACGGGTAAATTATATGTAACCGAATCAAATGTTCGCCGTACAGGTGGATCTCACGTCTACCACATGGCCACCAAGCTTTTTGGGAAAGACTTTATGTATGAGACATATATCCTTTCAAACAACTCATATGTGCTCCCTGGTGGGGCTAAGCCAACGTTTGCACAAATAGTAGAAACACTCTCTCCCATACTTTTTGATAAAACCAAAAAAGAGGGCCTGGTGATTGCTTCAGAAAATCTCCTTGGGTTTGGCAAGCTTGCATACGTGATATTTGGTAATTCCAAAAAGAAGGCCCTTGAGCTTGAGAGTCAAATGGAAGAGCTCCTGGGTGCGAAAATCTCCTGATTTGCTATAATGCTACATACTAGAGCTGAACTTGTGATGTTTTCCCATTTCAGCAGTTGATCTTTCAGAATTTGGGGAAAATTACATGTTGTTGCCTGTGGAGTATTTTAATTAGCGTCTGTAGCTCAGTTGGTAGAGCGGTTGTCTTATACACAATTGGTCGGGGGTTCGAGTCCCTCCGGACGCACAGGAAATAAATTATGATCTATGTAAATACATCTGATCTGTGGTAGATTTTTCTGTCACCGCATCAAACACTCTCCGAATTGTTCCCACGGATGCACTTCCTGACAGGGATATAAAAGGAATAAATCCAGGTTTGCCTGTGTCAATATCCTCTATAAATTGAATTCCGTATCCAACATTTAGACCTTTCTGATCTAAGGCTGGGGTGTGGTGCTGGTATTCATGTTCTAAGGTCTCATTGACTTGGTTTTCTACCCATTGTCTAGAATAAGAACCAGAATAAATAGAGACTACATTAGCCGCCATTTGTAGCAATCTGGGATAGTCGTGAGAAGAATATATTATTACCTCATTTGGTAAAGACGGCTCCATTGAGGTAGTAATTTTACTATTACCGTGGAGATTATTAATAGCTTTTGACTGCTTACGCGTTTTTTTGTCAAAATTGCCTGCGATTTTACGATCTGAAGTTAATTTAACTCTCTCTCTCTTGATATGCTGCTGCAACTCTCCATTTCAATTCTGTAAGAAATGATTCATGTTCAGTAACAGCATTAAATTCAGAAATTCCATCCATCATAACAGTATACATTACGATCCGGACTTGACAAAATGTACATTTAAGTGTATAATTAAATGTATATGCAATATATCACTTCTACAGATCTTCGTACGCAGTCAAATGAACTTATTAATACGCTTATGCAGGGTGGCTCTGTAACGCTTATTCACAGATCAAAGCCAGTTGGCATTATACAAAGCATAAAAGCATCATCTGAGTCCAAAGTTATTGATTTTGATAAGATCATCCAGTCAGTCAAGCAGATGGGTATGCCATCACTCTCTGATGCGGAAATAGACAAAAAATATAGAGCAGCAATGATTAAAAAACATGGCAAACATATTCTTGGACGCTAATTATTTTATTCGTTGCTCAGGAATTTCAGATGAAGAAAGGCTCCATGTGATTGCTGGCCACACAGCTTTTGTATCGATATTGACAGTACATATTTATTACTATATTAGAAAAGTACATGTACCAGATATCGCTTCGTTACAATTTTTCAAGAATTTTACATTTGTAGATGTCACGACAGATCATCTAGAGCGTTCACTGTTGGGCCCCACAAATGATCTAGAGGACAATATTCAACTTCACACAGCCTCATCAAAAGAATGTGACTTTTTTCTCACAAGAGATAAAGCACTTTTGAAAATGAAATACTTTGGAAAAATGAAGATTGCTGAGGAGACGGATTAAGTATGCGTTGGGATGCAGTAATTCTAAATATAGATAAAAATATTAAGAGTATAAAAGATATTCCTAAAGGGTGGATGCCAGTTTCTTTGGGAACTATTGATGAGATCAAACAAAAAATTAATGAAACTATACCAAGTATAATTTGGAAAGAAAATACTTGGGGCCAATTTCGGGGAGATGGCTTTTGCCTTGAAGCAAATCTTCATGAGAAAGACGGGGTAACCTCATTATCTTTTAATATTTATGGAGGGTGAGATCCGCTTCCATATATTTATGATCTATGTCGCAAAAACAATTGGAAAGCAATTGATACTACTCTCGGAGACTTTTTAGACTTAGATAATCCTGATCAAAATGGTTTTGCAGCGTATAGACAATACCGAGACAAAATAGTAAATAGTACTTCTGAATCGCAACAGTCCAAGTAAAATAGCACCGCAAAAAATTTTAAAGCTCATCAAGCTTGACCATGTCACTCTGCTTGTCTTTGACAAGCTCGAGGTATTTCTCGGTGGTAGAAAGCCTCTTGTGCCCCACGAGCTTGGAAAGCGTGGTGATAGAGGTTCCAGCCATGAGGTGATGGGCGATAAAGGTGTGACGTAGGTCATTTACCTTAGCTCCCTCGATGCCAGCTATACGGAAATAGCGATCGATAGCGGTTCTAATATTGCGGATCAAAAGGGGTTTGCCTGTCTTTGTGATAAACAGAGACTTATTGACACCATTTGTGCCACGAATCTCCAGGTATCGTTTGACTGCTTCTTTGGCAGCTTTGTTGAGAGGCACATTGCGCTCTAGGTGTCCTTCTTGAGCTGCAATATGGAGTTCTGTCTCTTTGACATCCTCTGTAGTCAGGGTTGCAAGCTCGCCGATGCGAATTCCTGTCTGAAGAAACAGTTCCACGATGGCATATGTGCGGATATCTGTGCGACATGCATCGCGCAAAGCACGATACTCGATCTTTGACAAAATACGAGGTGGCTTCACCTCGTATTTAGGATGCTCTATGTCGATGGCTGGGTCAAGCGTAATGACCCCGCTAGACTTGAGAAAGCGGAAAAAAGTCTTGATGGAGTTAATTTTGCGTGACACGGACTTGGGAGTGTAGTTGTCCGTTGCAAGTTTTTTGAGGAAAAGTCCGATCTCTTCGCCCTTGACGTCAACTACCTCTTTTTTGCCTGCAGCAGAAAGGTGTGTGATAAGTTGTTCTATATCTTTGCCATATGCTACGATGGTGGCACGTGCACGACGACGTGAACCGAGGTAATCTGTAAATTGAGTGTGAGCTGTTTTGAGATCAAGTGCCATAAATGCTATCCCGCGACAAGCGGAACATGCTCCTTTCGATGTCCAGATGCGGGGGTTGGCTGCAGGAGACACCAGCGATCGCCCTGGGTAAATTGTAGACCTATAATATCAGATAGAGAACAACAATGCAAGGGGGGAGTTTGAGGCCCAAAACCAGGCCAATCTGAAGAATTTAAACCTATAATATAAGTTCTTACCATACCTACTACATGTATATAACGTATTTATTCAAATTCTTCAAGTCTCCAATTTTTCGGATCATATATGTGGTGGCATGCTTGGCAGCTATTATTTCTTTGACCTCAACCCTCTATCAGTTGTGGCAAAAGCAGGATATTCTCAAGGAGCGTGAGGCTGTGCGAGCTCAAAAAGAGCTCGAAAATACCCAACTTAAAAAGCAACTCCTACAGTCCAAAACGGACTTTTTTGTCGAACAAGAAGCCAGAAACAAGCTTGGTCTTGGCAAAGAAGGGGAGGTGACGATCCTGTTACCTAAAAGTGATCCTACACCCATGAAAGCCAATGATGAGGCCGAGGATAGAGAAATATCCCAAGAGCCAAATTGGAAAAAGTGGTGGAGATTATTCTTTTTATAAAATGAATATATCATCTCTTATAGAAGCGTATATAAAAGTACATACAAGCGAGAAATCTTCGCTGCAACTACTCCTGCAGTTGACAAATGAGTACGGGAAGCGGGTATGCGATCGGAGCTTTTTACCTGGGCATGTTACTGCCAGCGGCTTTGTACTCTCACACGACAAAAAAAGTACGCTCTTGCTCTATCACAAAGCTTTGCAAAAATTTGTTCAGCCAGGTGGACATTGTGCGTTGTCAGACAATGATCTTTTAGATGTAGCAACGAGGGAAATCTACGAAGAGACCGGTCTCAAATTTCCAGAAGATTTATTGTTGTTTCACAATTTGAGAACACCCATTGATATAGACATACATACAATTCCTGTAAATAAATCAAAAAATGAACCCGCTCATATGCATTTTGATTGTAGATTTCTATTTTCTGTCAGACAGACGACTCCTGATATACAACTTGACCACAACGAATCTCTCAGATTTCACTGGGTACCACTCGAAGAGATTGTAAAAGATGCCCATCTAACAAGGGTAATAAGAAAAATACATAAAAACACTCTTATCCTATGAGTAACCT
>CAZPNL010000023.1:0-20089 GCA_964588145.1 uncultured Gammaproteobacteria bacterium | reverse complement strand
AGTAGCAGTTCAGATTCTGGACAAGACTGGTACCAGCCGGTATCCCGTCAAGCCAGAATGACAATTCTTACGGAATGTTGAAGTTTTAACAGAAGATGATTTTAGATTATAATTTTGTGAATTGGTCATTGGACATTGTGAATTTTTGTAATTTGGAATTTGTTTGTAATTTTGGTCCGCCAGCTGGCGGATGTGATTTGGGATTACTAGACTGCTTTGTCAATAGGATTTTGATATTTGGATTTAATCTATTTATCTAAATACTTCTCCACATCAAGCTTATTTCCTTCTCGAATAGTAAGCAGAATATCTTTTGCCATAATTGTGTCTAAAAGTGCATTTGCTTTTGAGGCAAATGTAAGTGCCTCCTCCTTTTTTCCCAACTCATATTCTGCTTGTGCTTTAATAAGCCACAGGTCTCCACTATCTGGATATAATTTGAGGCTTTCTTCAGATGCTTTGAGTGCTTCTGAGTAATCTTTTACTACATATTGTAAAAAGTTTGCGTAGTTCCGATGTGTTTCATAGAGCTGTCTATCTGCACGGGCTTTTTTCAAATATTCTCGTGCTGTAGCATAATCTTTCTCATAAATTGCAATGATACCGCGATTTGAAAGATTACCAAAATACTGATATGTAGCCAGGGACGTTTCAACCAATGGTTTAGCCTGATCATAATTTTTCTCGCCTATATAAATAGAAGCAAGGACGTTTTGGGCATAATAATTTGCCTCGGACTTAGCAATATCTGTAAGCAATAGAGTTTTTGAATCGCGCCAATCGTACGTACGCTCAAAAGATATATATGCAAAAAATATAAGCATCCCAAAGCAAAGTACCTGGATAAATCGGTGTCTTTTCATTTTCTCGCCTAAATCATTCCATATAGCCCCAATCAGAAGCAATACTCCGGCTGTCACGGGATAGAACCACCTTTCAGCATAGGTCGCGCTTATAGGTACAATTTGAATATGCGGCAATAAAGAAATAATTATCCAAATAAGACTAAAAATATACATTTTTCGATATTTTGTCTTATTCCAATTATGAGTAATAAATTTACCTGTTAAGAAAAATGTAACTGCTAGAATAATAATATGAATAATAAAATTATTCATATTGATATTTCGCACTACCCAAAATTGTGCAATAGATATATCCATTGGATATACTATGTCTTTTATATATGTACCTACTATTTTGGGTATAGCAAGCGCTCTTTCAGATAATGGCAAATGAGCAATAAGTGCTATAGATATTTTTGGATCATACGAAATTTTAGCAATTATCACTCTTGTAAATATATATATCAGACTTGCAATGCTTGAAGATGCTAGTACGAAGCCAAATTTGTTTTTGACATAAGTATATGCATATACAATAGTTAAGCCGACAAATATAACACCAGATTCTTTGCTGAACAGAGAGAGCGACAATAACGCTGTAAGCACTACTAAGTGAGACCAGCTTTTTTTAACTCTGACATTTGATACAAATAAAAGCGAGACTATTCCAAAAAAGAAATTCAACGCATCCTGCAAATTAGCTGCATGCAAAACCACCTCGGATGAAATAGGATGGATTAAAAATATTGTCGCTAAGACAAACGCTATTGCCAGTGAACAACATTTTTTTAAAAAAATAAAAAATAATACAGCATTGCAAATTATTATCAACAACTGAAATAGATGAAATACAAGCGGATCTGGTCCATGCATGGCATAAAGCAGCGTGTATGCGACCTGCATGAGAGGACGATAATTTCCTCCGTAGTGAGACTGACTTTCAGATCTAAAGTATGTACTTTCTACAAAAAAGTGAGGAATGTTTCCTAGATCACGTATCTGTGGTTGATTGATGATTTGTTCTTCATCATCAATGATAATAAATGGATTAAATATGGTATTTCCCCACACGAGAAGCCCCGTCAGTATCAATAATAATATTGCCATCCGGTCAGTCAACCAATTCATATTAATAAAATAAGAATATTGCTCATCCAACTATGGTAGTATACCTAGCATGAAGGGTAAAATCATCGTGGCATTTGTGGTTGGATTTTCAGTGTTCATGTTGGCAAGAATTGTTCAAGTATATCTTCTCAATAATCGGCAATTTATGCCGTCTACTCGCAAAGAAACAGGTGTACCTACAAATTCCATAGAAGTTAAAGTGGCAACATATTCTGGAGAACTCAAAATTCTGAGGAGAGCGGATAGTGAATTTACACCATATATTCCTGACACAACAATCGTAGAGGGAGAAACGATTGCCATAACAACTAATAGCAATTCATCTTTTCTACTAGGTGATACTATAACCATAAGACTTATCGATCAGGCAGAAGTTGACCTGAGTAGCCTACAACCATCTCATATACTACTGAGACAAAAAGAGGGAAGTATTTCGTATGAAACTACAGCCCCACAAGAAATCTCCATTCGGTCATTGCATATACTCATTACACTTTCCGATGGAATGATAACCATTACGACTCAATCTCCAAAAATCGGCATACTATCGGCAGGCACAGCTAGGCTGGCTATGGTTGATAGCAGAAATGACACGCATGTTTGGCAACTCACTGATGGGGATACAGCTACGACTGATGACACAAATGCGACTATAGTGACAACTGCTACAGAATTACCACGCGAAACGAAATGATTTTTTGTAGTCAGCTAGACTCTCAAGCATTCCGTCAGGTTCATACCCTATTGCCCAGAGTGCCACACCTGCTATATCAAACTCGCGGGCTAGCTCTACTTTTTTGGAAAGAGAACGACTATCTTCATAAAATATTTGCTTGAAATATGCACCCTCAGCTTGCACCACATATGGCTCTTCAGCCACAGAATCAATAAATTGAGTACAATTTATGCACGATTTGAGTATATCTATTACTCTACTTGTGCTGGCTGTGGATCCCCCACGAGGAATGGTGGGAGACTGAGGTTTATCAGATATCGTTTCCCACGCATACCCATAAAGTGGAATTCCTAGTAGGATTTTTTCTTTGGGAATCTGCGCGATTGCAGTTTTGAGAGTATTTCGTACGTCCATCTCTCGCACCTCTGGCGCACCCCCTATTGGCGCCACGGGACCAGACACATATGAACCTAGATAACTATAATCATAAGCCATGAGCACTATCCTGTCAGCAATTTTCCCAAGCTCCACAGGGTCCTCTCGGAGTGGCCAATACAAACTTTTGACTGGAATATCGACAGTCACAGTCGCAGCATGTAGCTTATTTAACTCGCTTTTGACGGTTTTTATAAAGTCAGTATATGCCTGCTGGGCTGATATTGATGCACTATCAAAGCTTTCTATGTCGACATTCAGATCCGTATACCCATACTTTTTCATAACTGGCACGACATCACGCACCAGATTTGCAGCATGCACTGCAGGTGAGCTCATGATGGCTTCAATCGTATCAGCATCTACAGTTTGGACGAGCAGTGATCGCGATACATTCCCTTTTTCAAGTTTACTCATGAAATTATATAGTTTGTCACTGCGCTGCATAGCCCACCCTGGCTCCTCCTCGCCTGGTTTTGCTAAAAACTGTACACTCCCATCGCCTGATACCTCTAAACCGTAATATGAAACACTGGTGAGAAACTTTTCATATGGGCTAGTGGCTTTGTCGACAAGCCAGTACGGCAGAAACCCTACGATCTCCGGCTTTTTGATGCCGAGAGTCTTGTAAACCACTTGTGGAAATTGTATTGGCGCCACAGCAATACCATAGATAGCTACACATGCACATACAAAACCAATTACTATGCTTATAAAACTGAAGAGAATATTTTTCATCTAGAGCATTATTTCAACCTCAAGTTCTTTTGCTCGTGCATTGAAGTACTCAATCATCTCCTGGGTATTGAATGGTATTCTCATGATGGGCATATCAACAAACTCTGATACTCGCAAAAAATTTCTTGCCAGCTGCAACATATCTATATCCTCGTGAAATTTTTGTTTAACAGCATCTAGTATCATTGCAATTTGAATCGAATTCTTTTGCTGCAAGCAGTAATAATCTACATAATCACGAGCCCTAGGATAGGTTGCGATAGTACGAAGTTTATTTACGGCTATATCATAAAAACTATCAATTGATAGACCCTTCCAAAGATGAGATTTATGCATTCTCAAAGCTCCATAGTTATGGAAGTCCACTCGTAATGTACCGTTGTTCTTATATGATATGTAACAATGGAGGAATCCAAAATCCTGATCAAATCTCACGCTCTTGTATCCAAGGGTAGTAGAGTTTTGATGAAACCAATGCATTATCAGATCATAGTCGAATGGTTTTTCAGAAAAAAAATCCAAATCGTAAGATTCTCGGTGATTGATATACCACGAAGAAAGGGCAGTGCCACCACTCAGATAAAATGTTTTACAGAAATACTGCTCCGCTACTATATGAGAGAGAAAATTTTGTTGAAATTGGGTTAACCCAACTGGCTCTTGTAAGGTATGCTCCATAAAATCCACTCTAAAGTTTTTCGTTTGTTCATATCTATTCTTGTTTTTATCTTTTCCCAGTTGTCTATAAGAAATTTTTTATCAAGTTTCTCCCCCTCCAACCCGTAGTTGATGAGTTGTGTCACCCTCCAGATTTTATACTCTTCTGGATGATATTGCTTTAGCGCTTGCTCGTCTGTGTTCCAGTTGATCATATAGGATTATTATATACCTTTCTTACACAATAGATTGGCTTATAAAAAATTAAATCACCAACCCAAATTTAATGAGCGGAGATATTGTAATAATTTTGTTGAAGACTGTTCATATGCAGGTGCTTCATAATGAAATGTTTTCCACCCTAGCTGCTCAGGCACCACCAGGTGGCTTTTGGTATTTTCTATAAAAAGTATTTCTTCTGGTCTCACGTGTGCTTGTCTCTGTGCATATTCAAATATGTCCCGATTTGGCTTTTACATTTTGACGACTGACGAATCGATGATGACATCCCATTCTATATTCGGAAGTAAATGAGCCCTTTGTATCTCATCAAAAATACCCACGTACATATTTGAAAGATGCCCTATTTTACACAGTTTTTACAGCACGAACAATCTGCCAGATCGAACTATTTGTTTCTAATCGACATACAAATTTGTATAGTAACGATTGTTGAACATGTACGTGTATCCCCTGTTTTTTTAATGTTTCGACAACATTGTCACAGGGATAATCTATACAAAACTCTTGCTCGTGGAGTTTCCATTCTTTTTGAAATGTTTCCTTATCTGTAAGATTAAGCCCAATGTCAGTGAGCATACTATCCCACAGACTCGTGCCACTGAAGTCTTTGATAACTACTCCACCGAGGTCAAAGAATATAAATGAAGTCTTACCACTACACAATAAAATCTACCTCAGATGCATTTCCTTTTACTATTTGTATGGCTCTACCTAAATAATTTTGCACTGTCGCTTTTTCAGCATTGATTGTGCACCAGGCCATATGTGGGGTTACAAGTAAATTTCCATTTGAAGTATTTCGATATTTTTCTGGAAAGTTAGTCTCAAATGCGTATCCTTTCAACCTATTTTTGTCTAGCAATGTCGCCATTTCCTTTTTATTATACAATTCATCAAGTGCTGAAATGTCGACTATGTAATTGTGTTTTTGTACAAGTGCTGAAATATTTGCAAATAATTTCTCTGTGTCTGGATTTGTTGCAATAGTAATAAAGATAATATCCTTTTTAAAAATTTGGTCAAAAGGTACTTGTTTTGCACCAATTTCCTTTGCAGTTCGATTGTAAAAAACTACCTCTAACCCCAAGCCCTGCAGCATTGCTGCTAACTTATTCCCAACGTGTCCCATGCCTATGATTCCAGCAGTTTTACCCTGCAATTGTTCTCCCAATATTTTCCCATCAGGAATAGAGCCTAGATTTCCCAATTGGGGATATTCCCCTAGCAACATAAACATACACATAACGGCATGTTGAGCTACAGATTCAGCATTTGCACCTGCATTATTTCGATATCGTATTCCTAATTTCTTGACTAGCTCTAGATCCAATCCCTTGTAAGAAGCATATGGAGATAATAAATATTTAATATTTTTGAATGAATTCAAATGCGCGGTAAATGTTTCCCAGTTTCCCTTGACGGAAAATTGATTGAAAAGTACGATTTTATCATCTATATCATATAGTTCTTTAATATTTGTAAAATCTTGACTTACCTGGTCATAAATTAACACTTCACATGTGCTTTTCAATAAACACAATAAATCGGAGCCATACTTCAGCATTTCCTGCTGGCTATTTGAAGAGTTTAGGATGATTGTTTTCATACACACTACGGCATCTGTGGATAATGGCATTTTTTCCACTTTTTGCCTGACCCGCAAGGACAGGGATCGTTTCTGCCAAGCTTGATCTCCACCACCACTTGTTCTGACTTTTTGGGGGCATTGGAGTCATTTGTCACCATCTTTCGCTTGGGTGATTGCGGCAACACCAATCCTTTTGTAGATGACCCATGTTTATTTTTTGAGTTCTGGGATTTGAGTTCTGCTTGCCCGCCGGAGCCTTGGCGTAGGCGGGAGTTCTGAATTTGTTTCCCCTGGTCCCCGGTTCCCGGCAACTGGTCTCTTGTGTTTTGCCCACTCACAGACACCTGAATTTTATAAATTCTATTTACAATCTCTGTATCAATTCCAGCTGTCAGGCGCTCGAACATCGAGAATGCTTCGTTTTTATACTCCACGAGGGGATCGCGCTGCCCATACCCTCGTAGGCCAATTCCCTCGCGCAAATCATCAATCGCATCCAGGTGATCCATCCATAGATTGTCTATGACAGAAAGTGTCACCCAACGCTCAATCTGACGCATAAGCTCTGGTCCATCTTGTTTTTCGCGGGCCTCATAGAGATCGCGGGTAAGTTTGGTCAAAAACTCTGTGGCTTCATCTGTGCTATGCAGCTGCATGAGCTGCTTTTTGAGTTGCTCAAGCGACGCTGGATCAAATGGGATGATGCCACCCAGAGCCTGGGCAATTGCTTCATAATCCATGAGATTGTCTTTTTCATCCACATGAGAGACGACAATCATCTGTACTTCGCGAGCAATTTTTTCCAAAATCTTTTCTTTTTGACTTTCCATCAGAAGCGCTGATTTTCTCCGGCCATAGACTATTTCTCTCTGCTTGTTGAGTACATCATCGTACTCCACTAAGTGCTTGCGTGAGTCAAAGTGAAACCCTTCTACCTTTATTTGCGCCTGCTCGATAGCACGAGATACCATAGGGTGCTCGAGGGGCACATCCTCGGGGAGATTAAATGCACTCATAAGCTTAGCCACTTGCTCACCGCCAAATAGCCGCATAATCTCATCCTCGAGAGACACAAAAAATCTGGTAGACCCAGGATCCCCTTGGCGTCCTGCACGACCACGGAGCTGATTGTCGATGCGTCTACTCTCATGGCGCTCAGTGCCTATGACATGAAGCCCTCCTAGCTCTATGACCTCGTCATGATGCGATTGCCACCCCAGCATCTCTTTTTCAAAATCAGACGGTTTTTCAAATTCCCAGGCTTCACGCTTTGCTCCGCCTAGTATAATGTCTACCCCTCGGCCTGCCATGTTGGTCGCTACCGTGACAGCACCCTTTTTACCAGCATCGGAGATGATCATAGCCTCCTGTAGATGATTTTTGGCATTGAGTACATTGTGGGGAACCCCTCTTCTACGCAAATATTCACTAATAATTTCATTTTTATCAATTGACGTTGTACCCACAAGCACGGGTCTGCCGGTTTTGTGGATATCAATTATCTCTTGAACTATAGCAGCATATTTGGCTCTTGGAGTCTTGTAGACACTGTCTGTAAAGTCACTCCGGACCATCTTGCGGTGCGTAGGGATAATGACGACATCAAGCTTATAAATCTTGTGAAATTCTTCTGCCTCAGTAGCTGCCGTGCCAGTCATACCTGCTAGCTTTTCATACATACGGAAATAGTTTTGGAGCGATACTGTGGCGAGTGTCTTACTTTCTTGCTGGATCTGCACCCCTTCTTTTGCTTCGATAGCCTGATGTATGCCTTCGCTAAACCTGCGGCCGTTGAGGAGTCTGCCGGTAAATTCATCAACAATTATTACTTGACCATCTTTGACGATATACTGTTTTTCTCTGTGAAACAGTGCTCGGGCTTTGAGAGCGGCTTCGATTAAATGCACGGTTTCAAAACTCGTCTCATAGATATTTCCCAATCCCAACATTTTTTCAACCTTCACGATACCGTGATCGGTGAGATGAACGATACGAAGTTTTTCATCGATATTAAAATCAGTGTCTTTGGAAAGCTTTTCTACGATTCTGGCAATCTCACTATATCTACTCGTTGGCTCAGTATCTGGAGCAGAAATAATGTGTGGTGTACGGGCCTCGTCGATGAGCACTGAGTCCACTTCGTCAACGATGGCATAATGAAACTCTCGCTGACTCATGCGCTCGGGCTCAGAGACCATGTTGTCACGCAAATAGTCAAAACCAAACTCAGAGTTGACACCGTAGGTGATATCAGCTCGATACGCCTCTGGCCTACTAATTGGTTTCAAGTGGCGCAAGCGCCAATCTACAGCAGTCTCGTCAACAAAGTTTGGGTCATAGATAAATGATTGATCACTGATGATAGCCGATACACTCAGACCAAGAAGATGATATATTGGCGCCATCCACCCCGCGTCACGACGAGCCAAGTAGTCGTTGACAGTGACAAGATGCACACCACGGCCAGTCAGTGCATTTAGGTAAATAGCAGGGGAAGCAGAAAGCGTCTTTCCCTCTCCAGTTTTTTGCTCAGCAACTTTGCCTTTGTGCAGTGCTGCTGCGGCTATGAGCTGTACATCAAAGTGTCGCATGTCCAGAGTCCGACGTGCGGCTTCGCGTACCAGTGCAAATGCCTCTGGTAACAATTCATCCAGGGTGGAGCCTTCTGCTATTTTATTTTTAAGTTCTACGGTTTTTTTGGCAAATGCTGGATCTTTGAGTTTGCGCATGCCGTCCTCGTAGGAGCCCACTTGAGAAACGAGCATCTGAAGACGTTTGACCTCTTTTTCGTTATTATCAAAAAATTTACCTAAAAATCCCAACATGGATCATATTGTACCATCAGCAACCTATAAATTCTATGTTTATTGCAACAAAAAACCCTCAAAATATGTATGGTGACTTTTCATCACACATATCTTGAGGATTCGGGTAGGCTTTTTGCAGAGAAATTTCGCTCTCTATAAATAGAGTGCAAAATAGTAGCCCCCCTTGTCAAGTAATCATACTAGGTCTTACCCGATCTTTTTCTTGCCAATCAGTGATTGGAGCACCTTTGGAATCTCTATAGTACCATCCTTCATCTGATAATTTTCGAGGATCGGTATAAGCAGTCTGGGCGATGCTATCGCTGTATTATTAAGTGAGTGGCAATACTTTATCTCACCACCGGATGTTCGGTACCGTACCTTCAGTCTCCTGGTTTGAAAATCTCCCATCACAGAATTTGACATGGTCTCTCCATAACCGTTTCTACTTGGCATCCATGTTTCAATGTCATATTTCTTTACTTGTGGCTCACCCATGTCACCTGTACACATCAACAGTACATGATACGGTAGTCCCAAATCTTGCAAGAGTTCCTCAGAGTTTTTGAGTAACTCTTCATGAAGAGTAAGAGAATTGTTCATATCATTTGGTGCAATAATTACTTGTTCAATTTTGTTAAATTGGTGCACTCTGTAAGCCCCTTTCGTATCTCTCCCGTAGCTCCCGGCTTCGCGACGGAAGCATGGAGAAAAGGCGACAAACTTTTTGGGAAGATCTTCTTCTTTTAATATTTCATCTGCATAGTATGCCGTGACAGGAATCTCTGCTGTTGCAGACAAATATTGTTCATCTTTTGGTAAGTGATATACATCATCCCCTCCCCAAGGAAAGTGACCAGAACCGTAGAGGGTAAACTTTTTGACAAGCGCTGGAGCCATGATAGGGGTATACCCTCGTGCTGAGAGCTTTTGTAATGCATAAAAAAGCACTGCAAACTCAAGCATTGCAGCATCTTTTTTCAAAAAATAGGCCCGGGAGCCTGAAATTTTTGCCCCACGTTCAAAATCGATCAAGTCATGGCGTTTTGCAAGCTCAATATGATCAAGAGGAGTGAAATCAAATTTTCGTGGCTCACCCCATTTTTTTACTTCTACATTTCCGGTACTGTCTTTGCCAATTGGCACTGTTTTGTCTGGCACATTTGGCACTGTAAGCATGAGCGCTTCAAAATTTTCTTCAACAATTCGTTGTTCTTCCTCTAGAGTCTTCAGCTCTTCTTTCACTTCTTTTGCTCGGGTTCGATCGGCTTTGGCACCTAGCGCAGACAAACTATTCCGTTCAGCTCTCAGTGTTTCGACTTTTCCGATGAGTAGTCGGCGTTTTTCATCTGAGGCTAAAAGTTCATCCCAGTTGACGACTCTGTTTTTGTTGACTGCAGCCTCCTGACAGGCCTTTAGATTGTCTTTGATGAATTGAATGTCAAGCATAGTGCCTCCTTTTGATCTAACTTATGAGATTTTTTTCTCTTTCATCAGATCATAAAAATTTCCATAAAAAAACACGCAAGAATCTTGCGTGTTAGGGCCGAGTCAGACTCGGAGGTGCCACCCATAACTCGTACTTTATTACTCGTTTTGTACAGACGATACTGGATTGGTTTTTATGTAACGCTACATATCCTCCAATCAGCGTACTAAATAATTAGTTCGACAGCTTGGAAGGGCTGTCGTATGCTCAGCTAATGTTGAGCTTTCGCTTTTGTCAAACTAGTCTTATTGTAAACTTGTTTTTAGTTTTGTCAAATCAATTTTATAATCCCAAATCTTGTGCCTCTCCCTGCATGGCTGACAAGACTATACCAACAAACTTTTCTAATTCAATGCCAAGTTTTTCATGACACTGAGCAATTTGCTCTCGGTCTACTGCCTTTGCAAACTCTTTGGCTTTAAACTTTTTCAAAACTGCCTCCACTGTAACTGATGCCAATGACTTTTCTGGCCGGATGAGTGCTACTGCTACGATAAAGCCCGTAAGCTCATCACACGTCTCAAGTGCCCATTCCATCACACCTTCAATTTCTGCCAGATTTGTATGCTTTCTATTGTGCGATTTGAGAGCTCGGACAATCGGCCCATCCACCACACCATCATTTACCAACCAGGAGAGCGTCTTTTTGGTGTGTTCCTCGGGCGTGTCTTTACACTCTTCCCAATCTGCATCGTGAAGTGTCCCCAGCGCATGCCACACTGTAGGATTTCCTCCCAGCTCAACGGCCAGTGCCCGCATGGCATACCCCACAGCATAGCAGTGTCTGCGCAAGTTTACATTTGTAATATGCTCATCTACGAGCTCGCGGGCTTTTTCCACAGACACCATTTGTGAGAGTGGCACCTCAACTTCTTGACTACTCTTTTTCTGCGTCTTAATCGGTGCAAACTCTGGTTTGAGCGTCGGAAATAGGATCACATCCTTAATATTTGGCTGATCTGTAAGTAAACTTACAAGCCTGTCTATACCCATACCAAATCCAGCTGTTGGCGGCATCCCGTACTCAAGGGCGCGTATATAATCATGATCAAATGCCTCGTGTTCCTCTTGGCCTTTTTCTCCAAGCTCCTCACTCTGACGCCAGCGACGAGCCTGGTCTGCTGGATCATTGAGCTCGTTATACGCATTTATTACTTCTTTACCAGCTACCAATAGTTGAAAAGATGCAGTCTTGTCTGGATCATTTGGTAATCTCTTTGCCAGTGTCACAAATGCAGTTGGTCTATCTGTGAGAAACATAGGGCCAACCAGATGTGGTCTAGCGGTGGCTTTATATAGAGTATCCAGTATTGCTCCGTACCCGAGCACTCCTGCCAGATCAATCTTTATTTTTTTTTCTGCAATAGCAGAAAGGAGCGCTGATTCATCTCTGGCTTTGTCAATATCAATTCCTGCATACACTAATACAACCTCTCGATAACTTTTGCGTGGCCACGGAGCTTTAAAATCTATTTCTTGCCCTTGATAGGTAATTTTTGTGGACCCACAGACCTGGACTACAAGTTGCGAAATCATATCTTCGGTAAAGTGCATGAGTTGATCGTAGTTTGCATATGCCCAGTAGTACTCAAGCATCGTAAACTCTGGATTGTGCTGGCGGTCTACTCCCTCGTTTCGAAAATCCTTGGAAATCTCATACACCCTATCAAATCCACCCACAATCAACCGTTTCAGATACAATTCATCTGAGATTCGCAAAAACATCTGAGTATCCAGCGCATTATGATGGGTTTCAAATGGCATCGCACTTGCGCCGCCATAGATAGGCTGAAGGGCTGGAGTCTCTACCTCCACAAAGTCATGATCGTCTAGGAATTTACGAATGAACTTGATGACTTTTGTACGGAGTAAAAATATGTCACGCACCCCAGGGTTGACCACAAGATCCACATATCGTTGCCGATAACGTTCCTCGATGTCCTTCAGGCCATGCCACGTGTCAGGAAGTGGACGCACTGACTTTGTCACAATCCGCAGTGCGGTTGCAAATACCGAAATTTCCCCGCTCTGAGTCTGCCCCATGGCTCCACCAACCTCTATAAAGTCCCCTACATCCACAAGTCCATAAATTTCTAAACTTTTGGCATCTATCAAATCCTTTTTGACCACCACCTGCACCTGTCCTGTCCCATCACGGAGATCTACAAATGAGATCTTTCCTTGTCCGCGCATGGCCATTACGCGCCCGCAGACGACTACTGGAGCATCTGTTTTCTGTTCTCTCGCAACTTGAATCGCATGCGTACGAGCCACATCAGCTGGATATGGGTCAAGCCCCATACTTAATAACCTTTGTACTTTTTGTTCTCGTACGAGTTTTAGTTCTTCAAATGTTGGCATATACCTCCTATTATACCCAAAAAATGAGTTTTGCGTATTTTTTGGGTATAGACCCAACTAATCAGTTTTCCTATTTATGCACTTAGTAAAAACTGAGTAAGTTGGGATCTATACCAAAAACCCCGCTTTTTGCGGGGTTGTATACTGTAGTCTCTCTTTTTTCTATTCTATGGAGACTACTTTGTAGTAGATTCGTCCCGCTGGAGCATCTACCTCTACTTGCTCTCCAACTTTTTTACCTAAAAGCGCTTTGCCCAGTGGAGAGCTGTGACTTATCTTTTTTTCCTTGGGGTCAGCTTCCCACTCACCTACCACTGTAAACATCTCTTTTTTGTTTCCAAGATGGAGCGTGACTTTGCAGCCAACGTCTATATGCTTTTTGCTATGATTTGTCACGACTTTTGCAGCGTGGATGATTTCCTCTAGTTCTGCTATACGCCCATCGATAAATGCCAGATCTTGTTTGGCTGCTGTGTACTCACTATTTTCAGATAGGTCTCCCAGGTCTCGAGCTGCGGAAAGCCGTACGACTGCATCAGGACGCTTGACACTCACAAGCTCCTCAAGCTCGCGTTTGAGCTCCTCAAGGCCTTCTTTTGTCAATATCATGTTGTGCAGTTGATCCATAATTGCATCCTTTACCCTCAAAAAAATCCTCGCCAAACGGGCTTTTGGTGAGGTAGTCGCTTGATACTTCTCAAGCGTTCAATGGTCAAGTGTACAGAACCCTCACTTTTCTGTCAATGTATCAGGTGGGGAGAGTTTAGGGCATAGAGTTTAGGGTTTAGGGTTTAGAGGTTAGGGTTTAGAGTTTATGGTTTAGAGAGAAGCTTAGAGGCTTAGTTATTTAGAAGCTTAGTAAAAAGGGTTTCGAGTTTCGAGTCTCAGGCCTCGAGTTTCGCAGGTAAACTGTTAAATTGTTAATTGCGCCATTGTTATATGTTCCATTGTTAACTTCTTTATGAAATGTATATCTCTCTCCATGTATAATACCCCTATATCGAAAAAGGAGGCATATGACACAATCACCTACACCCCAGCAGCCAGCGGTCAGTATCAACGTCAATCTGGATACCACACCCATTCTCTATACAGATCACATTTCCATAGCATCAAACACAGATGGCGTAGTGTTTGACTTTATGCAAAAACTGGGACCCACAAATCAGGTGCGGATTGTTGCCAGAGTTGGTATGAGCCGGGAACACGCAAAGAAGTTTTATAAAGCATTTGGTGACGCACTCAAGCTCACTGAGGGGCAAATTCAGACAATAGAGAGCGTCAAAAACTAATCTATTCGTCCACGTTTTAGCCAGAAACGGGCGATTGACGTCTTTTGCCAATATTTTCTCACCTGCCGTGATATCCACATGGATAGGATCTTTCTCATGCTGCTTTGGACTGTGCTATATAACTCGCATTCAACTTCACAAACTACATAGCCTATCAATCAATGATGATTAAAATTCTTGTAACCCTATACAGTAATTGCACTTTATACAAAATATGATACGATCTCGGCTGTATGTTACCAACTCATGTCGAAACACTCACTCCGGGAAGTCTAGATAATGAAATTGTACAAAATATAACAATAACCGATCCAGGAATAGATGATGCGTTTGCACTCCTGGTAGGAGCATCTCTTAGAAATCATGTCATGATTGCAACGTATGGAAATGATGCAACCAGTAGAACATTTGCAAATCTAGAAGCCCTTTCCCATTTTGCTGAGAAGCACAGACGTCAGCCAGGTAAATATCCATTTCAAATATTTGCTGGAGCAGAAGGGCCACTATCGGGGAAGAATTTTGGTCTTGAGGTAAAGTATCATGGCAACCTGGACTTCATTCACGGAGAGGGCGTTATGGAGGGCATGGGGCACACCACAGTGGAAATCTCTCCGGATCAGCGTTCGGGGATCATCTATGAAAAAGTAAAAATACAAAAAGAGACTGGTATACATGTGTTCTCATTTGGCGCACTCACGGAACTTTTCACAGTATTAAATGAACCTGCATTACGCCAAAAGGTAGGCCACGTGACAATCATGGGCGGAGCTATCAAGGAGCCTGGAAATGTAGAGCCACATCTAGAGGCTAATTTGAGGCATGACCCTATCGCTTTGCAAAAAATACTCCATATCGCAAAAGAATACCACATCCCCATAACACTTGTTCCGCTTGATATAACACACCATAAGGATCTGGAATTTACTCCTCAAAGATGCAACAAATTATTACATACTCTCCATGAGAGAGGAGCACATGACATTGCTACATTTATAGAAAAACTGACTGGACCAGGATCTACCTATTTTGAATTTTACACAAAAGGCACTGGTGATCGCTTTACTCAACAAAAACCATATGTACCACGCACATTTGCAGGACCCCCTATACACGATTTAACTTCACTTATGTCAAAACTACGTCCAGAGTTATTTTATACAGCACGCGTTCCCGTCAAAGTCACAGTGGAAGGCCTGGAAGCTGGCGCCATAGGGATAGCGCAATATCATATGTCCCCTGATGCTGTTATAGACGTTGTCATGGGACTGACAGATGATGCTACCAATAGTTGGAATCCATGGAGAGAATTTAAAAAATAGATTGGAATTCCAACTGCAGCGGATCTATACTGGGATCACGTAGCAAACGTGCTAAGTCAAACATATACGTAATTCTATTTTCTAGCTTTCCTATAATCAACAGCACCAACATAAGGCTTTGCTACTGAAAACGAATACTTTTGAATTTAAAATAGTATTAATTCCGTATATAAAAACGCTTGAAACTAATAAAATCTCATAAGGCACAATTGGTGCTATCATGCATTCAAGGTGAAGTATTCAGTAGTTTGTATTATGTATGAAAATAATAAAGTATCTCACTATTAGCCTTGTATCGTTTATATATGGATATACTTGCACTGTGTGGTTTATAACAATATTTTTATCGAATCAATCCACATTTCTGGCTATATTACCCGCATCACTCTTTGCATTGTGGTTTAGTTATACTTCCCACAAATATGGTTTTACACATACACTTTTACTGGCATATTTGTGGCCAGTGGCGCTGTTTAGACTTTTACTCACGCGGATAATCTCTCATCCTTCCCAAATAAACGATTTTACTCTTTCCCACACCGAGCGGATGAACATGGCAAAGACTATTCATACAGTCCTTAATACCTGGTATGCAGCACGATTTGTGAGCACATCGCAAGATACCGACGGCATACACTTTTTGTGGAATGTGCCATATGGATTTATGCCACCTTTTAAAGAAACTACAAGTGAAATTTCTCGCAACTTACACATAACAGCTAAAGATATTACTATCAAAACCACAGAAGATCGATCACTCGAATATATAATTTCCCAAGAAGGTATTTATAAATATTTACGTATCCAACTACACCAACTCCGACAAGCCTCTATGCATACGTATATTGATGTACTCACGAGTAAATAATATTTTTACCATAGCCTCAATACAGGCCTCTGGTTTGTGCGCCACATGTTTTTCCATACATCATGGCATATTTTTACTGCAGTTTTCCGATCATTCCCACACTGTATTGCAAGCAAACTGATCTGATCATCCCAAATAAGCTGATACTTATGCATATGAAGGATAACTGAACCACTTTTTTCCTGTGTAAAACCGTGTGTCTGTAAATATTTGATCAAACGATGACTAAATCTAGCATTTTCGTTTGCTTTGCTAAACGGCATAATCAGCACGAAATTTCCAGATCCCTTGTCTAGCGTCAGAGTATATGTACCACGAGCATCTACATCTATTCGTAAATATCTATAATGATGGTCATGAGCAAATATATGAGTAAAAAAATTGCTCATTCCTTTCCAATCTATTGTATTGAGCAGATTTTGTATTCTAAACATTTCCTTATAGTAATCCTCCACTGCCCATTCCCACGCTCCGTCTCGGAATCGTACATGGACTGTAAGTGAATATTTGCGAAGCTCTGACATTTTGGCTCGCATCGTTTGCACCATAAAAGGTATTACGTCTCTCAAATTTAAAGATAATACTGCATAGAAAATTTGAAATGGAGCCACAAGCACTATTGAAATATCATGAAAAAACAGTTTGAAAAATGACTGGAGAAATAGGATTTTTTTATAGATATTCATACTACGATTTTCTGTATGTTTACTTTTTTCAATAATACGATCAGGGATTATTTTATCTAGATTAATTTTAGCAATATATTCGATTATACCTTTGTAAAGATATATTATTTCTTAGTAGCCAAAAAATCCTTGAGCATCGTCCGAAGTGAGGGTTTTGCCTTTTGTAGTTTTTAGATACTTTTCGCGTCTAAGAGCATCACTAGAATTCCTATATGCTTCATAATGTATGAGTTCAAATGGCATATACTTTTTTGTAGAGGCATTTTTACCTTTATTGTGATCTGAAAATCTCTTCTTTAGGTTACGAGTATATCCTACATACATCCAATTTACTTTGAGGCGTAACAATACGTATACATAATAAAACGCCATATACAAAATAGGGACGCACCGTGCGGTGCATCCCTCGCTCACAGATAAATAAAACTTTTTTATCACGACAGACTTATGGCAATTTAAGCCTGCCGTGTGCCGAATGGCACGCGGTACCCCCAGCCTGTGCATCCCTCGCTCACAGATAAATAAAACTTTTTTATCACGACAGACTAATGGCAATTTAAGCCTGCCGTGTGCCGAATGGCACGCGGTACCCCCAGCCGGATTCGAACCGGCGATCTACACGTTGAGAACGTGTCGTCCTAGGCCGCTAGACGATGGGGGCAGATTGTCCTACCAGGCTTTTATTGTATCATCTCATTTCTACAAATTCATCCGTATATTTTTTAAGCTTATTTACAGCTAACCACTAGCTTTTTCACCTCAAAACGTGTATACTTAACAAAGATGCAATCAACAGTTCATTCAAAAGGTTTTCTCTATCACGCTCCTACTCAGCAAGTGCTTCTGGCTATTGATTCTGATCAATCTGATTCTCATATGTGTCTGTTTTCTGCCACTGGTAAAACCGACGAGGACTCTGCCACAGCACTCCAAAAAGCTATTGAAAAATCTCTGGGGATCAAAGTTCCACTTGATAAAATTAGACCTATTTACGAATACGAAAATTCCGAAGATGCCAACAATATTCATGTGCATTATTGTGATGTCGACCACATGATAGAAGTAGAATCCTTACCCTCAGGATGCAAAGCAAAATGGATTCCTATAGCAAAACTGGGTAAATACAAACTCTCCTCACAAACTCGCCACGATATCACAATTGGTGAACGCGTCATCCGTGCGATCCGTGAGGGTAACAAAACTCGCTAGTTTTCTTTTGAGGCTTACTCACTTTTACTACTCAAGCATCAACACTACATCGCGCCAATATTTGGTAATGATATTACTATTTATTTTGAATTACGAAATAGGGTATATTGATTTAGGTCAATCTAGCTAAAGTCGCTCTGACTGATTCTCGCTCAAGGCTCGCCTTGCCCCACTTCGCCAATGCTTCAGCGAGGCGAGCCGGCGAGGCAGGTCGAGAATGACATGTTTACGACTTTATCCTCAATCATTTCGTAATTTTAATTAATTATTAATCCACAAACGTAAGTGCTACACCTGTGCGATCGGCTCGTCCCGTGCGGCCTATACGATGGATATAATCCTCATAGGTTGTGGGCATGTCATAATTTATGACATGTGTCACTCCTGATACGTCGATACCACGAGATGCGACGTCTGTAGCCAAAAGCACTTGGACATATCCCTTTTTAAAGGCATCGAGAGCTTTTTGTCGCTGGGTCTGGCGTTTATTACCATGAATAACGGCTATCTTAAAGCCTCGCTCGTCGAGATTTTTTCCAAGCTTGTCTATCCCGTGTTTGGTGCGTCCAAATAGGAGCACTCGCTGAAACTCCTCTTGCACCAAGAGGTCATGGAGAACATCTATTTTTGTACGGCCAGCAAGCTTGACGATATCTTGTTTGACCAGATCCGCTGGCTTCTGAGAATATATTTCAATTCTGACTGGATCTTTGAGGAATGTATCCATCAACCCCCGCAACTCTGGCGGAATCGTCGCTGAAAAAAACATACTCTGACGGTGCTCTGGTAGTTTACCGATAATACCTCGCACGTCATCTATAAATCCCATATCCATCATGCGATCCACCTCATCTAGAACGACTGCTGAGCATTTCCCAAACCTGATAGCCCCTTGCTGTTCCATGTCTTTCAGGCGACCCGGAGTGCCAATGACGATACGCGGGTTACTGCGCAGATCATATATTTGTTTTTGCATAGATACACCGCCTATGATGACTGCAGCATAAATACCTAGACCCTTAGCAAATGCTCGAAATTCAGTCTCGATCTGCACAGCCAACTCTCTGGTTGGTACTATGACAAGGGCGATCTTTGTAGAATCAGTCATCATTTGATGCAATATTGGCAATAAAAATGCTGCTGTTTTACCAGTTCCAGTCTGTGCAATACCCAATATATCTCGCCCCTCCAAGATAGGCTTTATAGCTTGATCTTGTATAGGCGTGGGTGTTTTGTACCCTCTGTAATAAATGTTTTCCAGAAGCTTTTCACTGAGTTTAAAATCAGGAAACGTATGGGTATTTACATATTTAATTGGCTCCGCGGGCTTAGCATCACGCACTAATACTGAGGGATTAAATACTGGTTGGATATTGCCACGCCTGCGATTTGCCCCAAAAGAGTGAGCTCGATTTGCAGACCCTGAACGTGCCGTACGGTGTTGTGTGTACATAAAAATTATAAAACCCCTGAAAAGCGGTACATGAGTATGCCCTGGAATTACCTAAAAGGTTGTTTCAATCGTTACAAAACAACCCCATAAGAGCGTATTGTCGAAAAAGTATATTTTTACTTTTTCAAACTAGCTCTAACAAAAAGAAAGAATCTGAAGGTTAGTACAAAACTTTAGTTTCCAGGACTCTCTTTAGGAGGATACGGGATATAGCTGTTGTCAATTCAGGAGATCTGATCTCCTATATATTTATTATAGCATACTCTTTCCGATTGGTCAATATACTATAGGTTTT
>CAZPNL010000022.1:10831-20213 GCA_964588145.1 uncultured Gammaproteobacteria bacterium | reverse complement strand
GAGCAAATTATGGATCAGATTACGACTGGTATCACCAAAAAAGTTCCCGTGTATAGATATCCAAATCGACATGACGCACTTGTTTTTGCCCTGTCACAAGCAAAACCAGGAGACGCGATAGTAATCACGGGCAAAGGTCATGAACAAAGCCTGTGCCGCGGCAGTGTCGAATACCCCTGGAGTGATCAAGATGAGGTTAAAAAACTTCTCTCCACCCATTAAAATCATGGGAACTTCACACATCCTCCACGCATCCAATCTTAGGCACATACCAGGGCTCATGCATGGGTTTACGACGAAAGCATCTGGCGACATGACAAAACAGCCCAAACGGCAAAAAGTGCTACTGGAGTCATTTGGGTACATGCCCAGTGAGTTCCGCGTTACGCAGGTCCATGGCACATATATATATAATGTAGATACAGATCAAGAGAGCCAAAAAACTAGAGCAGACGGCATAATTTCAAGCTTTTCACAAGGGTTAGTTCTTGAAGCATATGGTGCAGACTGTATGACGCTACTTATTGTCGACCCCGCAGTGAGGCGAGTGGCAGCAGTGCATGCTGGATGGCGTGGGGTGCTCTCAGGCATAGTGACACAGGCTGTGGCTATATTTGTGGAGCTCGGATCGTCTGAAGATGATCTACGGGTAGCCATTGGGCCACATATATGTAGCACATGTTTTGAAGTTGACAGTGATGTGGCAGAACTTTTTAGGAAAAAGTTTGCAAATCCCTATATAATTCAAGATGCAGGCAGAAAATCGTATATCCATCTTGAGCTCTGTGTACGGACGCAGCTTGGTATTGCTGGTATATGTGAAGGCTCGATCGTTTCAGTCGCCGGGTGCACCAAGCACGAGGGGGATAGATTTTTTTCCTATCGCAATGAAGGCACAGGATGTGGACACAATATGGCATTTATAGGATATGAAAAAGCTTAATATTTCTGATATTCAAAAAGTACATTTTGTTGGCATCAAAGGTGTTGCCATGACCGCCTTAGCAATACTTGTCAAAGAACGGGGAATAGAAGTGACTGGTTCAGATGTGGGCGATATTTTTCCAACAGACGAGGAGCTCGCCAGTGTTGACATTGTGCCATTTGTGGGGTTTCACGCAGGACATATAGAACAAACACTGCCCGATGTCGTCATATACACTGGTGCCCATAGTGGCCAGGAAAATCCTGAAGTCATTGCGGCTGAAATACGAGGAATACCAACTTGGTCTCACGCGCAGGCGCTTGGGTTTTTTGCTGCAGATAAAAAACAAATAGTTGTTGCGGGTTGTCATGGTAAAACAACCACAACGGGAATGATCAGCAGTATTCTCTCAGTTTCTACAGACCCTAGTTTTGCAATAGGGAGTGGTAAAGTTCGAGGGGTAGGGCTCAGCGGCCATTTTGGCCAAGGGCCGTATTTTGTCGCCGAAGGCGACGAATATGTCACTGATCCCAAGCATGATAAAACGCCTAGATTTCTCTGGTTGTCACCTAAAATACTAGTCATTACAAATGTTGATTTTGATCACCCTGATCAATACAACGATTTAGATGAAATTGTGGAAGCGTACAAAAAACTTATTAACAAATTACCTCCTGACGGAGTGCTTATTCTCAATGCAGACGACCCAAAAAGTGCAGTATTGCGTACTCTCTATCCAAATATAGTGACAGTAGGCAGTGACCCTCACGCAACATATCAAATATCGCATATTATTCATTCCCCAGGAGAAACACGTTTTCAACTCATGTTTAATGATGCTGCGCTCAATCTAGAGCTACATGTCCCAGGCAAACACAATGTCCAGAACGCTGCCATGGCTGCAGCTGCTTCACTTGAGGTAGGCATCAAAAATATTGAGATAGTATCGGGTTTGCGCCAGTTTGGCGGAGCCAAACGAAGATTTGAAGAAATTGGCACGACAAAGCTTGGTATGAAAATCTATGACGATTATGCCCATCACCCCTCTGAGATACGAGCCACACTTGCAGCAGCCAGAGATTGGTATGCAGACAAACGCATCATCGCAGTGTTTCAACCGCATACGTATAGTCGTACCAAAGCGCTTTTTACTGAATTTGGTGAAGCTTTTGCTGATGCAAGTACTGTGTGGATTGCAAATATATATGCCAGCGCTCGAGAGCAAAAAGATGAAAGTATCACGAGTCAATTGTTAGTGGCAGAAATTGCCAGGCATCATACAGATGTTTCTTATATGCCAAACATTACTGATGTTTTGGAGGCACTCAGTGGAATATATCAAAAAAATACGGTTCTCATGTGCCTTGGAGCAGGAGACATTTTTAGTTGGGGACCACAGATACTGGAGGCATGTTCATGAATACTCTCGAAGAGTTAGAAAAACTATTTCCAAGCCGTATCCGCACACATGTCCCGCTTGCCCCTTTTACAACGATTAAAATCGGTGGCCCAGCTGATATTTTTTTTGAAGCCAAAACATCTGATGAACTCATCGATGCTGTCAAAATTGCCAAAGAACATAACACGCCATATTTTATTTTGGGAGGGGGCACAAATATTTTAATAGGTGATCGTGGTATACGAGGCTTGGTCATACGAAATTTAAGTAATGCTATTAATATTAAAGCTATGAAAGGTGGTACGACTGCTGGTGTTGAAAGTAAAAAAGTGTATGTCCAAGTTGATAGTGGGGTGGCTCTCAATGTATTAGTCCGGTGGTGTATTGAGCATGGACTTGCAGGGCTCCAGATGCACCAAGGGCTTCCTGGGAGTGTGGGTGGCGCCATCTATATGAACTCGAAATGGACAGTCCCTGAAAGTTATGTGGGAGACTGTGTGTATCAGGCAGATATCCTGGGTGCAGACAGTGTGGTACGTACAGAGCAAAAGTCGTATTTTCGTTTCGCTTACGACACTAGTATATTGCAGAAAACGAGAGAAACGGTGGTACGAGTTATCTTTTCTCTCACACAATCAGATCCAGAGACCCTCAAAGCAAACGCGGCAGATAGTATGAATTACAGAAAACAGTCGCAACCACAAGGCATATTTAGCATGGGATGCACGTTTCAAAACATCTCAAAAGCCGCTGCTACGATAGCCTCTACACCAAATCTTACGACATCAGCAGGCTTTCTCATTGATCACGCAGGACTCAAGGGGAAGCAGGTGGGTGGGGCACAAGTCTCACCCGTGCACGCAAATTTTATCGTAAATACTGGAAAAGCCACAGCGTGTGATGTTGTAGCCTTAATCGATCAAGCAAAAGCTGCAGTACTCCAAAAGTACAATATTGAACTCAAAGAAGAAATTGTGCGCGTCGGAGAATTCTAGCCAGCAATTTATATTGTGCAATTTGGGTAAACAAAGTAAGATTAAACTCTCATATGGATACATTTGTGGTTTCAGGTGGTCACCCTTTGCGGGGACACATTACTCTTGGTGGCGCCAAAAACGTTGCGCTCAAGCTTATCGTGGCATCACTGCTCACGGACGAGCCACTGGTTCTCACAAACGTTCCAGATATTAGTGATGTGCATGCACTTTTGGAGCTTTTAGCAACACTTGGAGTCGAAAGCAATTGGACAGAGGAGCATACACTTACACTGCATCATATTCACAAAGGGAAAACCTGTGTACCACTTGAGATTGGCGCACGCATACGAGTTTCATCACTTGTGATTGGCCCACTTCTGGCGCGCTCTGGGACAGCCATGATTCCAAACCCCGGTGGCTGTAGGCTAGGGGCTAGGCCAATTGACAGACATATAGATGCGCTTAAACTCTTAGGTGCTGACGTCTCATATCACTCAGAGGATGGATATTTTCATGCTTCGTGTGATCAGCTTGTTGGTGCAACAGTAGAGTTTGCCAAAAATACACATACAGGGACAGAGGCCCTCCTTCTGGCAAGTGTGCTTGCTCAGGGCACGACGGTGCTCAAAAACGCTGCCGAAGAAATAGAAATCGATGGCTTGATATATTGTCTAAATGCCATGGGTGCAAATATTACGCGCAGTGCAAATCGTGAGATTGCTATCGAGGGAGTGCAAACCCTCCATGGAGCCACTGTTACTATTATGCCCGACCGAAATGAAGAGGTGACATTTGCTATTGCAGCAGCCCTCACCGATGGAGAGATATTTGTGCACGCTTCCCAGCGCGAGCATTTAGCACAGTTTCTCACGCCATTTGAAGCAGCTGGTGGCGGGTGGGAGGCTGTAGATGAGTCGACCACCAGATACTTTCGGAATAGTCCTCTAGTAGCCACCGATGTGACAACCGGTATTCACCCGGGCTTTATGACAGACTGGCAAGCGCCGTGGGCAGTGCTGATGACTGCAGCCACGGGCACATCTACCCTTCATGAAACAGTATTTGAAAGTAGATTTTCCTATGTCTCACAGTTGCATAAAATGGGGGCAAACATTAGTTTTTATCATCCGCAGGTGTCTGATCCTATACAGTTTTATAACTTCAATTGGGAAGATCGCATCGACGGCGCATATCAGGGAATTATCATAGAGGGACCAACTCCTCTGCATAATGCTGTACTAGAGATGAGTGATTTGCGTGCTGGAGCAACTCTTGTGTTAGCCGCTCTTGCAGCCAGCGGTGAGAGTTACATACACAATATTGGTCAAATAGATCGTGGATACGAACATATCGAGGATCGCCTGTGCGCACTTGGGGCCCATATCAAACGGGTCAGAAAGGATGTGGTATGAAATCAGATGTAGTAGCCGTGATTTTAGCCGCAGGTATAGGCAAACGATTTTGGCCACTTTCTACGTATAAATATTGGGTTCCTTTTCTCGGAGCTCCACTGCTCCATCACAACTTAGAATTGCTGAAACGTACTGGTATAAAAGACGTGATTGTCGTTACAGCTGAAGATAATGTAGCAAATATCCAGTCTCTAGCAGTTTCCGGATTGCGCATACGGGTCGTTGTTCAGGACAAACCAAGCGGTATGGCTGACGCACTACTGTCGGCTAAGGATCTCATCATGGGTAAGCCAATATTTGTTATGAACGCGGCAGATGTTGTGGAGCAAGAGTTGTATGAAACTGTTGCCAAATGTCTCGAGGAGCATCAGGCCTTTATTGTCGGAAAAACAGTTACCCAATATTTAGATGTGGGATATTTAGATGTAAAAGATGGCAAGCTCGTACGCATATTTGAAAAGCCGGGAGCTGGAAATGAACCAAGTAATATTATCAATCTGGTTTTTCATTATTTTCCACTTGCTGACACATTTCTGAAGCTGTTGACCACAGTAAAAACAGAGAATGATGATGTCTATGAGGTTGCACTTCAGGTATATACAGATGCAAATGATGTGCACGTGTATGCCTATGATGGTCCGTGGTCGCCCATCAAGTATCCGTGGCACATACTCTCGGTGATGGATCAATTGTTTGCCACCATTACAAAACCGGTGATGGGTAAAAATGTTGAAATCAAATCAAATGTAGTGCTGGAAGGTCCTGTTGTGATAGGAGATAACGTCATAATCAATGAATTTACCAAAATCGTAGGACCATGCTTTATCGGCTGTGGCACGATAGTAGGCAACAATGTCATGATTCGTCACGCACATATAGGTCAAAATTCTGTCGTTGGCTTTAACAGTGATATTACTAGGTCCTATATAGGGGACAACTGTTGGTTTCATAGTAATTATGTCGGAGACAGTGTACTTGGGGATAATGTCAGCATGGGTGCTGGTACAGTCACGGCAAACGTTAGATTAGACGAAAAACACATCAAAAGTGCAGTAAAAGGGAGTGTTATCTCAAGTGGCAGGTCAAAGCTTGGGAGTGTCATAGGAAACAATGTTCGTATTGGAAGTAACACGACGCTCATGCCAGGTGTCAAAATAGGCGCAGGATCCTTTGTGGGAGCTGGAGTGCTCCTAGGAAAAGACCTTGAGGATAACAGTTTTTGTATGGCGAGCCAGGTGCAGCAAATTACGAAAAATACTGCATCAGTACATGCCAATTCCCGCCAGGAATTTCGTAATAAATTGAAATAAACTGTGTATGAAATACACCCAGTATCCTATTCTCATACTCCACGGGTGGAATCTGTCGGGATCAAAGTACGCACCACTTGTATCCGAATTAAAAAACCTTGGTTGTGCTGTCTATGCTCCTGATCTGCCAGGTTTTGGCAGTAGTTCTCTTCCAGAAAATCCTATGACGCTTGGTGATTATGCGGACTTTATATTGTCCTATATTGAGAGTTACAAGCTCAAGCAGGTTGTGATAATTGGTCACTCTTTTGGCGGCAGAGTTGCTCTCAAGCTTGCAGCAGATCATCCAGACCTAGTTAAGGCACTTATACTAACTGGTGTACCTGGGTATAGATCCGAGAGGAGAGGACTACGGAAATATATTGAAGTGTGTACGCGCATACTAGGTGTGCTTTCATACATTCCTCCTATCTATTTCGTACGAAAACCGATACGTGATATTTATTACAAAATCATTGGTGTCAAAGAATTCGCGAGCGCCACAGGCGTCATGAAGCAAACGTTTAAAAGCATCGTGTCTGAGTCGCTCGTGCCATACATGAAACAAATTAGCATACCCACACTGCTTCTCTGGGGTGCAAATGACACCATGGTGCCACGAGCTGTTGCTTACAGGATGGCATCAGTCATCAAGGACTGTACTTATTCGGATATAATAGACGCAGAGCACAGTGTACCCTATAAATTTCCAAAAGAGTTTGCACAAGGTGTCAATTCATATTTACACTCGTTATGATCCTAGTTTATTATTTATTATTATTAATTTGGTTTGTTTTAGTGCTCCATAATATATTGACGTACACCAACTTATGGTATGTAAAAGAATATCGCATAGATCGTATGCTTATTCATCTGAAAACGCCTCAAGGGAAACAGATTTTATGGCCACCGTTTAGAATTCCACCTAAAAACATAAAATCGATTGTACTAGTAATCACACAATTGTTATTTATGGCTACTATGATTCTTTACTTTCCTGGCTCCCTGTTTTTCCGTATGTTATTAGCATTTTTGTTGCTTTTTCCTTTTACTGCCTGTTGTGTGGCGCTCCTTCAAATTCCGACCAAACTTTACCATGCATTTCTTATAAACAAAGCACGAGTCAAGCTGCGTGCTCATAAACCCATGAAAGTCATAGGTATTACGGGTAGCTACGGTAAAACATCAACAAAAGAATATCTATCAACTATTTTAAGTACACAGTACAAAGTGCTCAAAACCGAAGCCAGCAAAAACTCTCCCATAGGGATAGCTGAACTCGTACTAAAAGACCTGAAAGACGAGCATGAAGTATTTGTCGTTGAGATGGGAGCCTACAAAAAAGGAGAGATTGCGGCAATGTGTGCGCTTGTGCAGCCACAAATCGGCATAGTTACAGCAGTAAACGCCCAGCATCAGGATCTTTTTAAATCAATTGAGACGACCAAGGAGGCTAAGTACGAACTATTAGAGTCTCTATCTGGGGAGAAAATTGCAATCGTAAATGGTGACAATCCACATACAGTCGAAATGGGATCGTGGGCCAAGAGGGATGGCTGTATTGTATGGGAATTTTCACGAGATAAAAAATCTCATCTTGAGTCCAAAGCTCATCTGTATTATTTTGATATTGTTGGTGATCTAAAGGGTACGTCGTTTACCATATCTGATGGACATGCCAAAGCCAACGTTAGAGCAAATGTTTTGGGAGATCATCAAGCCACAAATCTAACAGCAGCAATCTCTGGTGCCATAGCAGCAGGTATGAAGCTTTCTGATGCAGCAGCTGGATGTGCTCAGGTACAATCCTACACAAAAACGATGAAGCCCGTGCTTGGGCTCAAGCAAGCACTATTCATTAACGACACGTTTAACAACAATCCTGATGCTGCTATGGCAGCCATCAGGTTTATGTCCAAGGTACATAAGGGGCGTAAAATACTTGTGTTTCAACCGATGATTGAGCTGGGCAGTTTTGCTGACACAAGTCACATGGAAGTCGGAGCTACAGCGGCATCGATTTGTGACGATATCATTCTGACAAATACAAACTTTAACGAGCCCTTTCTCCTGGGTGTACAGAGTATCAAAAGAACTGTGCACTGTACTGTGATGGCGCCAGAGCAGGCTGCCCAGCATATACGTGAGAGTGTAAAAAAAGATGACATAATCCTTTTTAAAGGCAAAGAAGCAGAGCGCGTGTTTAATCTGCTTGTATAGTGTCAAATACTGACATGAATATTTTTCAAAAACCTATCTCGTGTAGTCTGTCTCCAAATGCAGAGATTGATGATGTATTGTTGGCACTGAGACAACTTTTATCCCCACAAACCTGGCAAGATTCTAAACCTCTTGAGAAACTAAATACATGGTTTTCGCATGCGTATCCAGGGTTTACTGGATGTGCTTTTAATAGCGGCAGGGGTGCCCTCAGCTGTCTTCTGCAAAGCTTTGGCATAGGGGAAGGGGATGATGTCATTGTCCAAGCATTTACATGTGTAGCAGTACCAGGTGCTGTGCTGGCAACTGGCGCTCGTCCTGTATATGCAGATATTGATGCAACTCTAAATATTGACCCTTTATCTCTTGAGTCACGTATATCAAAGCGCACCAAAGCTATAGTAGTTCAACATACATTTGGTGTGCCAGCAGAAATGCATACAATTGTTGCGATAGCAAAAAAGCACAAGGTATTACTTTTTGAAGATTGCGCACATAGTCTCGGCGCAAAGCTTGATGGCAAAGCTGTGGGTAGCTTTGGGGATGGAGCGTTTTTTAGTTTTGGTCGTGACAAGGTGGTTTCAAGTGTCTTTGGAGGATATGCGATTGTGGCTGATAAGCACAAACAGAGCATCCAAAAGCTACAAGAAATACAGGAGAGTCTGCCCGCGCCAGATGAAAAGTGGATTACGAGACAACTTCTTCATCCGGTCATCTTTGCACTTGCTCTTCCGCTTTATAAAGCTGGTGTGGGTAAAGCAATAATCGCACTAGCAAAATTTTCCAAATTTTTATCCCCTGTCATATATGATGGTGAAAAAAGGGGAGAGAAGGTGTCGCAATTTCCCAAACAGTATTCAGCGCCCCTTGCCAGACTTGCCATACATCAACTGCATAAACTAGAGAAATTCACAAAAAACCGTCATCAAAATTGTAATTTATATTCTGCTCTCCTTCCGAAACACATAAAACACCAAGAGATACGTGGAGATGTGTCTGGGCTACGCTACACAATATTTGTAGATAATTCCGAAAAAATATTACAAAATGCCAAAAAGCAGGGGATAGTGCTAGGAAATTGGTATAGACATCTCATAGACCCCTCAGATGTGCGTCTTTCAGATATAGGATACATGAGTGGATCTTGTCCACATGCAGAG
>CAZPNL010000022.1:0-10731 GCA_964588145.1 uncultured Gammaproteobacteria bacterium | reverse complement strand
CTCCTGACACATGGACATTTCGATCACTGCATGGCGGCATTTGAAGTACAACAAATATACGGAGTTCCTTGTTTTATAAGCGACAAAGATGAATTTTTACTGGATAGAATTGCCGATACAGCCAAGCACTTCCTGCAGCATGAAGTCATGACATTGAGACCAATATGTACTCATCTTGATTGTACACAAAAAGTGTTCAATATAGGATCATTTTCGTTTGAGCTTTTATTGCTCCCGGGTCATACTCCCGGAAGTGTCGGCTATTATTTGCCAGATGAACGCATGCTTTTTTCTGGAGATGTGGTTTTTAACGAAGGGGGCGTTGGCAGAACAGATTTTTCCTATGCAAGTCCCCTCAAGCTTGCAGAATCTCTCGATGTTATTAGGTCTTTGCCATCTATAACCACCATCAATCCAGGACATGGTGATACATTTCAGTTAGAAATGTGGATAAACCAAAGTTCAGTATGAAAATTAAATGTATTGAAAATCAAAAAACATGGACGCAGTTTCAGGAAACATACGGAAGCGGTGGGCTCTTTCAGTCATGGCTTTGGGGAGAAGTTCTGCGGAGACAAGGCATAAAGGTTCTACGTTTCGGACTTTTTGACGGGAATGAAGTAGTTGCTATAGCTCAAACGCATTTTGTTAAAGCTAAAAGGGGGTCGTTTATCCAGGTTCGACATGGGCCAATATTGAAGAGGTGGGATCAAAAAATATTTACATATTTTACAAAGCTAATAACGGCACAATTTGCAGTGGAGAGACCACTTTTTTTACGAGTAAATCCACTTATAGCAAAGGCTTTCGAAATAGATCTACAGAAATCTCATTTTCGCTCCTCTGCCATCCATGCGATGGATGCAGAGCTCTGCTGGGTACTCAGGCTGGATTCAGATGAGCACATGCTCTCTGGGATGCGAAAGTCTACTCGCTACGATATAAAGCGAGCAGAAAAACTGGGTATAACTATACGAAAAACTACAGATCTGGGAGCACTTGGTGACTTTTTCCGGTTGTACAAGGCTACTGCCTCTCGTCACGGATTTGTAGAGCATCACGGGATAACTGAGGAGTTTGAGATATTTTCAAAAGAAGGCAAGGCGCAGCTGTATTTTGCAGAGCATAACGGGGTCACGCTGGCTGCAACTATTATCCTCTATTGCGGCAACCAAGCCATTTATCACCATAGTGCATCTGATAAAACCACGCTTCCACTCACACATTTGCTTCAGTGGCAGGCTATCTGCGACGCCCGGGATAAGGGACTCACATACTACAACTTTTGGGGGATAGCTCCAGAAGGAGCCAAAAATCACCCATGGCAAGGGATTACAACATTTAAAACAGGTTTTGGTGGAGAAAGAAGTGAGTTTATACATGCTCATGACCTGCCTTTATCCCCTTTATATATAGTTCCTCATGCAGTAGAAAAAATTCGAGCCTGGAAAAAAGGATACTAGATACATATTTGAGTTTTGCTCGTCGGAACGCTATACTTATATAGCCTCAATATGAAAGAAATACTGAAAAAACATCATATATCTTTTTCACATGCAGTAGAAGGAATTGTTTGGGCATTCACAAACCATCCAAATTTTCGTATCCATTTCGGAATTTCACTTATAGTGCTCTTAGCGGGCTATTTTTTTTCAATTTCAACAGTTGAGTTGCTCTTGTTAGTATTTTGTATCGTGTTAGGATTTGCCACAGAAATGGCGAACACAGCCTTAGAGTGTGTGGTGGATTTGGTGACCAAAGAATGGCGAGTAGATGCCAAACATGCGAAAGATGTTGCTGCAGGTATGATGCTTGTGGTTGCTATAGGGACGAGTATTATTGCAGCAATCATATTTATCCCTCATATCATCTCTTTTAATCAATAATAAATATATGGTAGTACTTTTGGGATTACTTTTATTTACGTGGTTTTGTACCAGTCTGCTCTTTATTCCATTTATACGACTTTTATATACTTGGAAATTCCAGCGTCTCAATCAAAAGACTGTGGATGCTTTCAACAAGCGTACGCCAATTTTTGATAAATTTCATCAAAAAAAAGCAGGTACTCCAGTTGGGGGAGGGCTGCTCATCATTGTAGTCGTAAGCATTATGTTTCCATTAACGCTTTTGATGATGAAATATTTTTGGATTCCTGTGACTTCTGTGTACCCGATGAGTATGGAGATTACAGTGCTCATGTTTACCTTCATATCTTTTGGCATACTAGGACTTTTAGATGATATGAAAAAAACATTTCTGTGGGCAAATTCAAAAGTATTTGGACTCAGGTTGCGTCAAAAACTGATTTTAGAAATTATTTTAGCAACGATCATAAGTTATTGGTTGTTATTTGATTTAAAAATTACTATTCTTTACGTACCTTTTTGGGGTGTTGTAAATATTGGCTACTTGTTCATGCCCTTTGCCGCTTTTGTCATTGTTGCGTTTGCAAATGCGTTCAATATTACAGATGGCTTAGATGGCTTAGCTTCTGGAATTTTACTCATTGCCCTCATTGCATTTTGGTTTTTATCAGCGTCAATATTGGATACACCACTATCTGTATTTATCGTTTTGTGGATTGGAGCACTTATAGCATTTTTGTATTTCAACGTGCATCCAGCTAGATTATTTTTGGGAGATGTAGGTTCACTTTCTTTTGGCGCAACACTGGCAGTTATAGCATTAATATTGGGTAAAGTGATGGCTCTTGTAGTCATAGGTGGAATCATAGTAGCCGAAGTGACAACGTCTCTGGTGCAGCTACTCTCCAAAAAATATGTAGGACGAAAAGTTTTTACAGCAGCTCCGCTTCATTTGCTTTTACAGTACAAAGGATGGGCGGAGTCAAAAATCGTTATGCGGTTCTGGATTCTGACAATGGTGCTTGCCATAATAGGATTATTCTTAGCACTGCTCAACTCCTCGTATTTATAATGAGAGACCCAAAAGATGCTCCTATTGGACTCTGCGACTCTGGATGGGGTGGTCTTTCTGTGTATCAATCTGTAGTAAAACTTCTCCCAGAGGAGAATTACGTATATATCGGAGACCATGCGTACCTACCATATGGGGATCGTAAAGCCGGTCAAATTCGCTCACGGATTGTAACAATGATTAGGTGGCTAGTTATGAATAAACACGTGAAGCTTGTGATTGTTGCGTGTAATAGTGGTACTGTTGCTGGAATATCTGAGTACAGAGCATTGTTTCCAGGAGTGCCAATAATTGGGGTAGTTCCGGTAGTAAAACTTGCTGCTGAAGTATCAAAAAAGAAATCATTTGCAGTGCTATCTACACCATTTACTGCAGCAAGCCAGTATCAAAAAAAATTGATCAACTTATATGCTCCAGCATGCAAGGTTTACAATATAGGGTGTCCTGATTTGGTACATGCAGTGGAAGCGGGTGTCAACGATTTGAAGCATGTACAACGCATTGTATGTACACATTTGACTCCAGAAGTGCGTTCATCTATAGATGTCCTAGCATTAGGGTGCACCCATTATCCATTTCTCCGTCCTGTACTTGCCTCGATTGTAGGGTCAAAAGTTGTTATACTAGACAGTGGAGATGCAGTAGCCAGACAAGTACAGAGGGTTTTGGTGGCAAATAAATTATTAAGAAGTCACGGGAGCAGTGCGCTGGAAGTGTATACTACAGAACAGTCTGTATCACAACAAAATATTGCAAGTTCACTACTACAACATACTATCAAGATTCAATATGAATGCCTATAACCACAAAAAAGTAGCTATCGTTGGAGTTTCTGTCGAGGGTATTGATTCGGCAAAATTTTTTTTGAGTCGAGGTGCAAAAGTGACTCTATTTGATAGACGACCTCTGGCGGAGCTGGGTGATGCAGCTCAAATGTTACTACACGAAGGCGCACTTTTTATTGGAGGAGTAGAGTATCTTTCAAGTCTTCCTGAATATGACGTTGTAGTGCGATCTCCAGGTGTGTCACCCCGAGAGACGGTTTTTGAATTTGTTAGAAAACAAGGTGGAGTTGTCACAAGTCAAACACAAGTTTTTTTAGAAGAGTGCCGGGCAAAAATTATTGGTGTTACGGGGACAAAAGGCAAAGGCACCACAAGTACTCTTATATCAAAAATGCTTGAAGCAGACGGCCGTACTGTGTATCTGGGTGGCAATGTAGGTGTGCCACTATTGTCCCATGTAGACGCCATCACGCCAAATGATTGGGTCGTCCTTGAACTATCCTCATTTCAACTTGAAGATGTTACTATCGCTCCAACAATTGCAGTTGTCCTACGGATTACCCAAGATCACTTGGCAAACTATGATGCCCTCGCATCAAACTTTCACCCGACAAGGGAAGATTACGTCAATGCAAAAACTTCCATAGCCAGATATCAAAAGAAAACGGATATACTCATCGTAAATGCAGACGATCAAACCAGTAGCTCATTTGCACAATTGTCCAAAGGGCATATAAAGAAATTTAGTGTGTCAGGAAAATCTGTAGATGCGTATGTCAAAAACGATTCCGTGTATGCCCTCGTCGGCGGTGAACAACACGAAATTTGCTCACATTCAACTATAAAATTGCGCGGGAGACATAACTTAGAAAATATCGCAGCAGCCACCCTAGCTGCACTCTCAGCTGGTGCCAGTGTCGAGTCTATTATGCAAGCATCAAGGGAGTTTAGTGGTCTTCATCACAGGCTTGAGCTTGCTGGTACACCAGGTGGTATAAGTTATTTTAATGATTCATTCTCAACCGTTCCTGAAACTGCTATCGCTGCCCTACAGGCGTTTAGCGAGCCAGTTATTCTTATAGCTGGTGGCAGTGAAAAAGGTTCCGATTTTACAGAACTTGGGCGTGAAATTGCCAAGCGTGATGTGCCAGTACTTATTCTTATCGGTGCCATGACTGGACGTATCAGAGATGCTGCCCTACGGGCAGGATACCAGGGGGACATCATTGACACCTGCACCACTATGCATGAAGTGGTAACTACTGCGGCAGTAAAGGCAAAGGCAGGCTATGTGGTACTCATGTCACCTGCATGTGCCTCATTTGGAATGTTTAAAAACTACAAAGAGCGTGGAGCACAGTTCATGTATGAAGTTGCCCAACTTACACAGTAAAGCATTACAAAGGCAATTGAGTAAATATACGCAAAGTACGCGTATATCAGAGCATCAAGCCGACAGGTGGCTCGTATTTTCCGTTATCCTTCTCTCGCTTCTGGGGATCCTCATGGTTTTCGACTCATCGGGAGCCATCGGGACAAATCAGTTCAGTGATGCGCTTCATTATGTGAAAGAACAAGCGCAGGGATTTATTCTGGGGCTTATCGCGCTTGGTGTGCTGTGGAAATTGGATTATCACAAGCTCTATCCGCTCGCAATTTTTGCTATGTTTGGGGTACTGGTGCTCCTTTTTGCCGTGTTTTTACCAGGAATCGGCGTGCGTGCGTATGGAGCAAATCGATGGATCAATCTGGGTTTTATTAATCTCCAGCCCTCAGAATTTGCCAAAATTTCAATCGTACTCTATCTGTCAGCTTGGTTTTCCACAAAAGAAAAAGGCCGACTTACAGCATTTCTGATACTTACTGGTAGTATAGTGGGTCTGGTAGCTATACAACCGGATATGGGAACAGCGCTCATTATTTTGGGCATTGCTCTATCTATTTACTTTTATTCAGGTGCTCCAATCAAGCAATTTGCATTGTTGATTCCAATATTGGTTGTAATTCTCACCGTGGTGATTGTTGCAGCGCCTTATCGCATGGCTCGAGTTACGACATTTCTGAATCCCGATTATGACCCATTAGGCTCATCATACCAAGTGAGACAAGCTCTTTTGGCTCTAGGCTCCGGAGGCTGGTTTGGTACGGGAGTAGGGCAATCCCGACAAAAATATCAATATTTGCCGGAGGCCAATACAGATGCAATTTTTGCTATAGTTGGTGAAGAACTTGGTTTTATTGGCGCCGTTTGTGTACTAGGACTTTATATGTTTCTCATGTGGAGAGGACTTCGTATCTCACGTCATGCGCCAGATATGTTTGGTAAGCTCCTAGCTGGGGGCATTACAACCTGGGTTGGAGTACAATCTATAATAAATATAGGTGCACTGGTGGCTCTGCTACCTTTTACCGGCGTCCCATTGCCATTTATATCTTTTGGGAGTTCGAGTCTCGTCGTGCTCTTGTCTTCGATGGGAATATTATTAAATATTAGTAAACAATGGAAACAATAACTGTTGCTATTACAGGGGGACATATTACGCCAGCTATGGCGCTTATTGATGAACTTCACAAAACATATCCAACGTGGAAGGTAGTGCTTTTTGGACGAGAAGAAGCAATGGAAGGGTCAAAATTTGCCAGTATTGAAAAATCTGTAGCAGAAGAGAAGGGCGTAGAATTTTATCCTGTTCGTACTGGTAGGCTCACGAGAGATTTTTCACTACAAACACTTTTATCACTTTTTAAAGTTCCAGGCGCGATTTATCAATCTATACATTATTTATTACATATTAAGCCAAATATTGTTGTAACATTTGGAGGGTATATTGGAGTACCAGTGGCTATGGCTGCCAAAGTGCTCAATATCCCAGTTGTCCTACATGAACAAACCAGCGTCATGGGTTTAGCAAACAGGCTCATAAGTAAAATTGCAGCAAAAATATTAGTAACATATCCAAATACCATAGGGATATCAGATGATCAAAGTCTAGTCGTAGGGCTTCCACTACGAAAGGAGCTTTTTGCCTCACCCCAAAAGCCAAGCTTTACCATTCCTTCAGGGAAGCCAATTTTGATTATTACTGGTGGATCTACTGGATCTATGCGAATAAATACAGTCGTGCTGCAGGCGCTCCCCGAGCTTCTGAAAAAATATGTCGTTATTCACCAGGTAGGGCCAGTGTCTTATCAAGAGGCGCAAAAAGTTAAGGAGGCATTGGCAAAAGATGTCGTATCTTCATATGTATGTGCTGAATATATTCCAGCTGCTGATTATAGCTGGCTCCTGAATCACGGACACATATTAATTGGCAGATCTGGAGCAAATACCACGGCAGAGTGTATGGCTTTGGGGGTTGTGGGGATTTTTATACCACTTCCTATATCAGCTGCTGGTGAGCAGTATGCAAATGCCAAACGGCTCGTAGATATAGGGTCTGGATATATTCTCGATCAAAAAATATTGACGAGCGATACTCTTATAACAACTATTAAAACAGTAGAGCAATCATATGCAAAGAGGAAGGCTTCTGCTGCCAGATTTGCACAGTCACAAGTACGCTCTGGAGCACGGCGTATGTGCGAAGAAATAGCCAAAATCGTTATACACCCATAAAATATGCACACATTGCATATCCATATTCCTACCTGGAGATTGACATCGTTTCTCAGAATATACAAAATATTTTTTCTTTGGATTGCTGTCTTAGTTTTCGGCACGATCTTTCTATATGAGGTGATGCGTATATTTTTTTCTCTAGAGCAAGTTCAAGTTGTGGCAGAGCATGTGCAAATTGAAATTAATCCAGCATATCTTGGTCAAAATCTCTTGACACTGCAGGAAAAGGATCTCGAGCAATCTATAGCAGGTTCATATCCACAAATCGAGCATGTACGTGTTTCAAAAATTTATCCCCACACACTTCGGATAGAGCTCATGGAAAGCCCAGCAGTCGCAAGGTTTCGTACCCCCGCACAAGAGTTATATATATCAGGTGGGGGCATCTTATATGCAAAAGGAACAGGTTCATCTCAGCTTCCTCTCATATCAAGTTCAAGTCCCGATGTGTATGCTGATGGTGCAACAGTCAAAGAACCCTGGATGCTATTTATCGTAACGGTCCTTAAAAATCTACAAGGGTATGTGCAAGTAGCTGAAGTACAAAAAAATGAAGACGATTCTGTAGCTTTGCGTTTTGATAACACATCTATACTTCTCCGATCAACTGATGACCCCAAGGTTGTCACTGATACTTTACAAGCACTGATCAGTAGCTTTAGAATAAAAGGCAGCATGCCCATCAGGGTTGATTTGCGTTTTGAAAAACCAGTTGTAGTATATTGATCATATATTTTGTTCAGTCACAATGCTGTATACTTACAGTAAAGCTTAAATACACACAATCTTATATGGCTAAAGATAACATTGTATCAGGAATCGATATAGGTACTTCTAAAATCACAACACTTATTGGTACAGTTTCAGACGATCATCCTGATATTCAAATCATAGGCGTCTCAACAGTCCCTAGTCGTGGTCTCAGAAAAGGTCAGGTAGTAAATATCGAAGATGCAACAGCAGCAATTTCCCAATCACTTGAGGCAGCAGAGCGGATGGCAGGTGCAAGCGTCACAAAAGCCTACGTATCTATAGGGGGAAGTCATATCGCCTCTATCAATTCACATGGGGTTGTAGCTGTAGCAGAACCTGAGAGAGAAATTTCCCAAGCAGATATTCGCAGAGTCATAGAAGCTGCCAAGGCAGTCCAACTTCCACAGTCACGTGATATTTTGCATGTTCTTCCTCGTGGGTATGTAGTCGATGGTCAAGAAGGCATTGTTGACCCTGTCGGTATGACAGGAGTCAGACTTGAGGTGGATACACATCTTGTGACTGGTGGCTCTACCGCAGTGCGAAATCTATATAAATGCGTAGAAGAACTTGGTGTTGAGGTTGGGGGTGTAGTTTTTGGTGGGTATTCTGCAGCAGTCTCAAGTATTACCGAAACCGAAAAAGAACTTGGTGTCGTCCTCGTAGATATTGGTGGCGGCACAACAGATGTGGCTATTTTTGTAGACGGGGCACTGTCTTATTCGATAGTTTTACCCATAGGTGCAATAAACATTACCAAAGATCTTGCTGCCGGACTACGAATATCACTGGAAAGTGCTGAAAAGATTAAACTTCACCTAGGTGAAGTTCCTAAATCTGTTGCAAATGTTGAAGTTTTGTCGCCAGAGCATGGAAAAGCAAAAGAAAACACTGATGATATAGATCTCAGAGGCCTCAATTTACCAGAGGAAATGCGCAGCGTTTCACGAAAAACCCTAGTTGAAGGTATTATTAAACCACGCTTAAATGAAATATTTACAATGGTTGGACTTGAAATTAAACGAAGTGGATTTGGCGGCCTTACACCATCAGGAGTTGTAGTGACAGGTGGGGGAGCCTTAACGGTTGGGTGTACCGAATCAGCCAAAAGAAATCTTGCGATGCCAGTTCATATAGGGACACCCCTCCATGTGAAAGGCTTAGTCGATGAGATTCTCACACCATCATATTCAGCAAGCTGTGGATTGCTTCTCTATGCTGCACAGCAGAAAAAATCTGATGTTCATGAGGGTGGCTTTAGTTTTGGTAAATCTGGAAGCAAGCTGCAAGTAAAGGGTGTTGCAGGAAAGCTCATGGATCTGGTAAAGTCACTCTTGCCCTAAGAAATTATGTAAACTTCGACTGTCCCCGAAGCACGTATTTGAAAGTGCCTTTTGATTTTGAACTAATTCCTGCTATATTTGATAGTGTAAATTAAACTTTTTGAACACATATGCTCATCAAACCGGAAATATCGCGATTCGCAAAAATAAAAGTAGTAGGTATTGGTGGCGGTGGGACAAATGCCATCAACTCCATGATTAGTGTCAATCAGATCAATGGCGTGGATTTTCTGTCTGTAAATACGGATGCACAGGCACTACTGACCAACCTTGCTCCAACAAAGATACAGATTGGTGATGCCATTACACGTGGTCTTGGTGCAGGTGGAAATCCCGAGATTGGAGCAAAAGCTGCCGAGGAGTCACGAGATAAGATTCGCGATTATTTAGCTGATACAGACATGGTATTTCTTACCTGTGGCGAGGGTGGTGGCACAGGCACTGGTGCAACACCCGTTATTGCCCAGATCGCCAAGGAGCTTGGCGCCCTCACGGTGGCAGTTGTCACAAAGCCATTTCAATTTGAAGGTGCACGCCGTATGGTACAAGCAGAAGAAGGAATAGAAAATCTAAAAGATAAAGTAGACACGCTCATTGTGATTCCAAATCAACGACTACTGGATGTTATCGATAAGAAAATGACACTGCTTGAGGCATTTCGCGTTACTGATTCCGTACTTGGCCAAGGTGTACAGGGTATATCTGACCTCATCACTATGCCAGGACTCATCAATGTGGACTTTGCTGATGTTCGGACTATTATGACCAATGCTGGTTCCTCTCTCATGGGAATCGGTACAGGTGTAGGCGAAAATAGAGCGTCAACTGCTGCTCGTACCGCCATTGCCTCACCCTTGTTAGAGATATCAATTGAAGGTGCCAAAGGAGTGCTTTTCAATATCACAGGTGGACCAGATCTGACAATGGCAGAGGTAGATGAGGCAGCCAAACAAATTTCATCTGCAGTTGATACAGACGCAAACATTATATTTGGTGCAACCATTGACGAACACTTGGTGGATCAAGTAAAAATTACCGTTATCGCCACAGGATTTGATGAAACCAAAAAGAGACTTCGTGATCTGACAGGGCGTCCCTCTTACGGTCAACCACAAGTACAACAGACAAATACCAGCCAGGTATATGCCAATCAAAAACCAGTACAAACCACAAATATAAAACAGCAGCCCATATTTCAACAAAACACAAATCCTTTTCCACCCATAAAGGACCCTTCAGTTGAAGAAGAGGATGTGTTGGATATTCCAGCATTTCTCAGACATAAAAATTA
>CAZPNL010000021.1:0-20583 GCA_964588145.1 uncultured Gammaproteobacteria bacterium | reverse complement strand
TTGTAGTTAAATACTCAAGAAGTTACTTTGAGGCATATTTTTATTTCTTCAAATTCTTGACTCTTAATTCGAAGATCTCAATTACTTGAGCCAGACATTCTAAGTTCATGGTTCTCAGTTTTAAGTTAGCTCACCCTTCGACTCACCCAGTCTGACTGGGTTCGCTCAGGGAATAATTTTCCTGGCCTCAGGTCACCGGTCATATGTCACTTCCTCCTGACACTTTTGAAACTATTGATACTTTTGACTCTTAACACACGGAGCGTTTACCACAACCTACCCCTACCACCCGGCTACCACCCACTTGACTACTTTACTCTCCCCAACTTCTTATCAAAAAACTCTATATCTCTTGCCACCACATTTCCCCACGCATTCTCAGAATTAGTCATATTGTGATCTGCCCCTGCATACGTAAAATATGTCACATCTTTTTTCTCTTTCTTTAAAACTCCTACAAACTCATTACTCCATGCGATAGGCACTGCATCATCTGCTGTTCCCTGATGCAGCTGTATAGGTCCGTTTATATCTGACACGAAGTTTATAAACGAATATTTTTCAGGATCATACAGCTCTTCAAAGTCAGCGATTTGTTTACGCAAATACTTCCCCTTATCTGGCAATTCATCAGTAAAATAAAGTACTGAGTATGGAAACCGTTTACTCACAGGAGCCCAGAGTACTGTAGGGTACACTTTTTTCGTGACTGCCAGCAGAGTCAATGCAATATGCCCACCATTACTATGTCCCCACAGTGCAATTCGCTCAGAATCTGCCTGTGGCAAACTCTTTAGAACATCAAGCATATCCAAGGCAACTGTATATGTCTGAAATCGTTCTACCAACACATCTTGATCTGCGCCATCTGAGTTTGCATACCCCAAAAAATCGGGGGCAAGTGTGATATATCCACGCGTAGCATAGACAGCGCTACTACGTTTTGTCCCAATTCCAGAAGTATAGATCTCACGATCCACATAGCCGCGTATTTGGACAATCACCGGAAATTTTTCATTTCTCGATGAACTCTTAGGAATATGTGCCAAGCCAGATACTCGTTTACCTTCGGATGTAAATGTATATCTGTGCACAGTATAAGCAGACTCGGTAGCTATTATTTGCTCAAGAACTATAGGTCCTGCCACAGGGGTACGATAGGATAATGACTCTATGCTATATTTATCTAGCATTCTTGGCACTTGCGAGGGAAATTTTGAAAGTGGCGTGAGATTTGGATCGTCACGATGAAAATTTTTCACTCCGAAACAGAATATAAACCCAAGCAAAAAACCCACGAGTACGAGGCATATACGCTTGAATATTTTTCCCATACATCTATTATAATAGGTATAGGTACCGTTGTATGCCCACTTCCAAAACATCACTTTTTCAAAGTACAGCTGCAAAAATTTTCCTTGGTGGACTTGCTCTCTCTATGCTTTTGGGAATATATTTTCTCTTCAAGCTCCAACAGCCAAATATTGCTATCACAAAACCCTCTCAGACACTCGTTCCTGCAGAAGTAGAAGCTCCCCAAGATTATAAAGGACAATTTGCTACTACACTCACTGTCACTGGAGAGGCTTCCTTCACTAGAGACGCAAATACTTTTGCACTAGTACCAAATACCACTCTCATCCAATCAGATGCTATCAAAACAGGCCCACGAAGTACTGCCTCACTCCTGCTTGGCGATGGATCAGTTGTACGGCTCAACGAAAACACATCCATACAACTTTCTACCTATACCAAAACCGAAAATACCTGGGAAATTAGACTTAAACAGTTTGCTGGAACCACCTGGAACCGTGTGCAAAAGCTTGCAGGTGTGTCTAAATACGAAATAGAAACCTCCACCACAGTAGCTACTGTTCGTGGCACGGCATTTTCAGTAGATGTGAGTGATGATTCTGCCCAGGTAGATGTAGCCGAGGGCACTGTGACTGCAAAACTTGTTGATACAGATGTCTCGACCACCGAATCACTATTAGATTTCCCAGTCCAAGCCCTGGAGACGACAAAATTTGATAAAAAAGACGTAACAGATGCAAAAGAAGCTAAAAAACTCAAAAAAGATATAAAAAAAGCACTTGCTCACACTATTCCCAAAAAAATACCCAAAGCAAATAGGCCCCAGTGGATGATTAAAAACCTTGAAGAAGATACCAAAATTGAACCATTCATTGAAAAAATCAAACAAGACCTTCTAACTTCTGACAAAAACACCAGACTACAAGCGGTACAGCAGCTCCGTGTAGACGCAGGACTCCCACTTCCAGCTCTCTCTCCAACAGATCCAAATGCCCCACTTTCCCCTGCCACAAAGCCTGATACAAAATCATCAACTATCCTAAACGACACAAAGCTAGGCAACAAACTGCTTGCAGCCACCCCTACACCCACCCCCACAATTGCTACACTAAAGGTAGATTCTACACTAAACACTACAAAGCTTCTTACCACACTTGCCCCAACTCCAACCACTGCAACCTCAACAAATCTATCTGGGTCAACCTCTGTAAAATCAGGTAGTACAACTGTTATAAATTCACCTACCCCTACACAGCCCCCTCTGATCAAACCAACAGCTATTCAAACTATAAAATCAATTATAAACACACCAGTCCCCACCCCAACCCCCACAAACACTCCTGCAATCAAAGCGAATTTTAATAATCTAAACTCTCGCTTGCTCCCATAAATTACATCTGTTTGTTCATCTTGCCTTTTGCTATAATTTAATTTCTCAATCTTCATTGAGTATATCGCTTAACATTGGAACAATATTGCAATTTAACAATTTAACAGTTGAACAGTTTTGTATTTTCGCCCAGGTAGTTCAGTGGTAGAACATTTTCTTGGTAAGAAAAAGGTCGTGGGTCCGATTCCCACCCTGGGCTCTAGCGTGGCAACAATGAACTTTGAACTAAGGATCAAGAACGAGAAGAATTTATATAATTTTATAAAGTTATAAAGTTTATGAAGCAATTATTGCCTGAGGGAATCGAAGGCTTGAGACTGGCACAAACGATTTAGAAATCTTCATACACCCTTCGACAAGCTCAGGGAATAATAACCTCCGATACTCGATACTCGAAACTCGCATTACTAAACTTCTAAATAACTAAGCCTCTAAACATCTCTCTAAACTCTAAACTCTCATCTCTAAACCCTACACTCTCTCCGTGCTACTATATATACATGGACTCTTTTTGGAGAATATTTATTTCTGCTGTATATGCTGCTGAAGCTATCATTTCTCCACTTCCATCGACTGAAACATCTCAATTTATACATTCCACTCCAAAATCTACCAAATCAATACAGCAAACAAGTGGCTTCGGATCGCTACTAGGTTCATCTAAAGTTTCACCCACTCCAATACCATCCCCAACCCCATATACAATAAATCCAAAACCTACATCACTACCGCCTACACAATTACCGACACCTACACCCACTATCTTGCCGGATCCTACACCTCCTAAAAAATCTCTCAAAAAAAATCAGTACACGATTGCCCTCATAGGAGATTCGATGATCGATACATTAGGCCCAGAAGCCCCACACCTCTCGGGAAGACTCAAAGAGCTTACGTCAGGTGCATCGTTTAAAATCCTCAACTTCGGTGCAGGCGGCACAAATGCTGAGGATGGACCACACCGCATCACAGCAGACTATACTTATCTGGGAAATCCGGTAAAATCTATGAAATCCCAGTCCCCTGATATTGTTGTCATAGAATCTTTTAGCTACAACCCTTTTCCAGATCCCCTAGATGATGGTGTCACCAGGCATTGGCTTGCTTTAGCCAAACTAGTCGATACTGTTAGGGCCAGTATTCCAAATGCAAAAATCATTATTGCAGTCACAATTGCCCCCAATAACCAGGTCTTTGGAGATGGTGCGGCAGGCTTATCATTTAGTCTCCATGACAAAGCACAGCGTGTAGCTGTTATACAAAAATACCTTGATAGCACGATCAAATTTGCCACAGGTGAGCACATACCACTAGCAGACGCCTACACCCCCAGCAGGCTTCCCAATGGAAATGGCAGACTGGAATACATCAATCCTGGAGATCACATCCACTATAGCGACGCAGGACGAGCTTTTTTTGCAAATATTGTAGCCCAAACAATCATCCGTGAAGGGGTTCTTGAGTAACTAGGCAAAATAAGGTATAATATCTATACGTTTAGACGAAGAGATTGTTCAGAAATTAGCAAAACTAAGCTTCTAAATATCTATACCTCTAAACTTCTTTAATTTATTATGGCAAAAAAAGAACAACGCATCATGCTTGGAATGGTCTGCACTGTATGTAAGTCTACAAACTACATCACCTCACGCAGTAAGCTCAACACTCCTGAAAAAATCAAACTCAACAAATTTTGCCCCACGTGCCGCAAACACACCGAGCACAAAGAAACTGCGAAGTTAGATTAAAATAGCAGCTTAGAGGGTTAGATATTTAGATGCTTAGTAATAAAGTAAGCACAAATTCTCCTTAACATGGCAATAGCACATTTTAACTTCGAAAATCTCACTGTATACCAAAAGTCTTTAAAATTTAGTCAAACTATCTATAGCATTTCTAAATCCTGGCCTAAGGACTATTTATTTAGCGTGACGAGTCAAATTAGGCGTGCAAGCTTATCTATTCCTCTAAATATTGCAGAGGGGAGCAGTAGAACTAAAAAAGATTTTCGACATTTTCTGATCATATCTCGTGGATCATGTTTTGAATGTATACCCCTACTATCAATGGCACTTACTGAAAATCTACTCACTAACGAAACCTACGAAACGCTTTATAATGAATTAGTAGAACTCTGTAAGATGCTCAGTAGTTTCAGATCGTCACTGGAAGAAAATGATTTTCTCTAAGCTTCTAAGCTACTAAGCCTCTAAACATCTATATGCATCGCAACACCCTCATCCTCACCATCTTCCTGGCTATCCTGGCAGCCATAGTCGTTGGGATAAATGTCAGTCGCAAACCAGAAGCGCCTCAAGCCCCATCTTCTTCTCCCTCACCCACCCCGGCATTTCAAGTGTACCAGGACAACAAATGTGGCATTCGCTTTCACTATGCCAATACCTACAGTGCTATAGATAGCACAACAGGTGGAGCTTTTATCTCTGACAACACTAACCCCAAGAAAAATCTCGCCATCAGCTGTGATAAGGCACTTGAAAGACCCAAATTAACCAAAGATCAAATTGAAACCACCGCTATTGGCACCGTAAGTGCTACTCTTTATAAGGATACAGAGAGTACAACTAGCACGAAGGTTAAAAAAATATTTTTCCGCCACCCCACCAAAAATCTAGATATCTTTATAGCTGGCAGCGACGGTGCGCTCGAAGAGATCCGAAGCTCTATTGAGTTTATCAACTAATGCCGCGTGATCTATTTTGTGATCTCCATCTGTTTGAACCCCCTCTTCAAATGCTATAATTATCACCCTAGGGCTGTAGTTAATACTAAAATTTTAATTATTGCTACAAAAAATAGGTATGTATGCCCAAAAACTATCTGCTCAATAAGGCTTTTTGGGTAAAACGGCATAACGGAGGTCTCGAGTCCCGTAAAATTGAAATATATTAGGCTCGTCGTTCAACGGTAGGACAGAGGTCTCTCCCAGTACTGTTGCCAAATGATTACATTTGGCTTACAGTACGGGATCCCGAAGTTCTATGAAGGTCTTTCACATTTTTAGGTCCGTAGTTAAACGGTATAACAGAGGTCTCCAAAACCTCTATTGGGGGTTCAACTCCCTCCGGACCTGCCAGATACTTCTGGGACAAAACCTCCAATGAGTGTTCGATTCACTCCGAGCCTGCAAAAGGAATTTTATGGTTCGACTTGCCCGCCGAAGTATCCGGCGAAGGCGAGTTCCCTCAAGCCCTGTAAAAAAACACTTTGCATAACCACAATGAAGCTGATATAAAAAAATTATAATAAGAAAATTAAACCAATTTATCTTTGTTAATTTTCACTATCTTGACACTTTTATCCCTTATAGCCTTTCAATACTTTACTTCAAAAAAACAATCAGAAAATACTGCATTTTCATCGCAAGAGCTTTGTGAGCAAAGTACTGGCTTAAAATGCGCATTTTACATGTGTGACTATGTACCACCAGGAAAATCCTTTCGAGAAATTTGTGGCAACATAGGAAAAGGTTACTATCCTATATTAAAATGATGGTATTGGTAAATATTTCCTCAAAGATATATAACAACTACATCGAATTCAATTTTGAACAGAGCAAAAACACCGTCGTCCTGTCAGAACACTTCGACCCAACAATCCTTATTTGACCACCCCCTAGATTTTTTCCCCAAGTTGTTTATACTAAATATATATGGCAAAAGGAAATTTTTCCCAACGCAAAGAAAAGAAAAAGCCAAAAGCAAACAAAAAGAAATAAACGTAGCTCTGCTTTTGTCTCATATTCACTCTGCCTCTCGTTAGGTATATTCTTTTTTGTATAATTTATAATTATTTCAAAATAAAACTAAGAATCATATTTCGTTTCTTCTAAAAAATATGGCCAAAGACAAATCCACCATCCTTCCATTTTATATTGGCAACTCACCAACTCTTGGCATACGAGGCATATTAGCAAGCAAAAATATCCGTAGTGGAACCACAATTCACAAGTGTCCACTCCTCCTAGTCCCCATGGAACAAGACGAGTTTCTCCAGAAAACAGTTGTTCACAAGTATTACTTCGAATGGACCGCCCAATATACTGCTATAGCACTTGGCTACGGAAGCCTCTTTAACCATTCATATACTCCTAACGCCAAATACATCCAGGATTATCGAAATAAATTACTGGTATTTAAAACTATCAAAGATATCGCTCAAGAAGAGGAAATTACCATTAACTACAACTTTTTTCCAGACTGTCAGGATCCACTTGATCCAGGTCTTGTAGATTTTAATAAGCATTTTGATACAAATGAGTAACTGGTATTAAGTTACAAATTTATAAAGTTTATAAAGTATTTAATATTTCAAATCCCAATTTCAAATTTACAATAATGATTGTGAATATTTTTACGAATTATTTGCAAGGGGACCCCTTGCGGTCACAAAAAACTGCAGCAAGGGGTCCCCTTGATGAAATATTCTTCATGACACTTCGCACTTAACGCAAATATTTAACACATTCCACTTAACACCAATCATATTTTCTAAACTTTTTATGAACTATGCTTCTAAGCCTAGCTTATTACTCTTCGACGCCCCCCCGCCTTAACGGGATCGCTCAGGGAATAATTGCCCCCCCGCATCTCGAGGCTCGAAACTCGAAACCCCCTCTGGCTCCCCCTTGACCCATACTTTTAGATCCAGTCATAATAAATATCTAGACGTTCTTTGTTCTGATTCCATAATTTTTTATGTTATTTGAGTTCTGGTCATTGCCTGCCGGACAAAGTTTTAGTGACGGCCGGAGTTCTGAGTTCTGTTCTATGTTCTTGGTTCCTAGTTCATAGTTCTTATAATTACTGCCCATGGCTAGCCACAAAAAACACACAAAATTAAATGAGCTCTATGCCACTGCCCTCTGCGGCAATGACATCCTCAGCTCTGCGCTGTATGTCTCAGGCATAGCTGTATTTTTTGCTGGCATATACGCTCCCCTAGTGCTTTTGGCAGTAGCTGCTGTCTTATATTTTTATAAAGCTGTATACACTGAGGTTGTTGAAGCATTACCTATCAATGGTGGCGCCTACAATGGTCTGCTCAATGGCACAAGTAAGATTGTGGCTGCAATCGCAGGCGTAATGACTACACTTTCCTATATAGCTACAGCTGTCATATCCGCAAAAGTTGCTGTTGAGTATCTTGCAACGATTTATCCTATTCCTGTTATCCCAGTCACCATTGGTCTCCTTTTTGCCTTTGCGTTACTGGTGATCACTGGCATTAAAGACTCAGCTCGTGTGGCTCTATTCATTTTCATTGTTCACATCATCACCATGGCAGTAATTATAGCAATCGGAACATTCAATCTGCTCTCCAATACAACAATACTGTATGAAAACATAGCCCAAACCGCAGGCATCATCAGCTCCCATGGCAATCTACTCAAAACCTTATTTTTTGCATTTTCTGCCTCTCTCCTTGGTGTATCTGGCTTTGAAAGTAGTGCAAACTTTGTCGAGGAACAAGAACCTGGTGTATTTCGCAAAACCCTTCGCAACATGCTCATTGGCGTAGCCATTATTAATCCCCTTATAGCGCTTGTAGCCCTAGGAAATCTACACATCAATGAGATAGCGCAAGCCAAAGATTTTCTCTTGGCTGACGTTGCACTCGCTTTGGGTGGACCACTTGGGCAATATGCAGTTGTCATCAATGCCTTTATGGTGCTCTCCGGCGCAGTCCTAACATCATACGTAGGTGTGAGCGGTCTTCTGCAGCGCATGACTGTCGATGCTTGCCTTCCAGAATGGCTATCACAAAAAAATAAACGGGGAAGTTATCCACGCATCATCCTCCTCTTTTTTCTCCTGTGTAGTTCTATATTAATTTTGACTGGTGGAAACCTTTTATCTCTGGCTGGCGTCTACACTATCGCATTCTTGGGAGTAATGAGTCTATTTGCTTTTGGTAACCTCATACTCAAAGAATCCCGGGGCGAACTCAAGCGTACATACGAGGCACCAATTCGCTACGTACTTATAGCACTACTAGCTACTCTTGGAGGCATCATAGGCAACTCTTTTATAGACAAACAAAACCTCGTGTATTTTAGCTACTATTTCTTTCCAGCCATCCTCATAGTGACTGCAGTCATATATGAAGATTATTTATTAAAATTTCTACTCAGAGTTACAAAGTATTTCCCACACATTAATCAACTCCTAAACGATAGATTTGGTGACCTCATCAAAGGAAAGTTTGTGGTGTTTATACACGAATCAAACCGGCTCTATCCAGCCCTCGAATACATTAGACGCAATGAAACCGGCACAAATGTTACGATCGTCCATTGCCATGATGCTGCTTTAAATGATGAAGAATCTAAACACAAAACAGAGATGGAGACTCTTATTAAACATTTGCAAAAGGCAGGAGCATTTCGAGATTTTACTATTTCATTTATGTATAAAAAATCACCGTTTGGACCAGATGCCATAAAGGAAATCTCTAAAGAGCTCCACGTTCGCACCAATCGCATTCTGGTAGGATCTATCCATCACACGCATGAATTCGAGTATCAAGATATGGGAGGGGCCAGAATAATATCGTAATGTCAAAATCCAAAGGTCAAATGTCAAAACAAACAACCACAATATTCAATAAGGCGATCTACCAACGTACGAACCAAATAACAAATCCCGAACCCCCTTTGCCTTCTCAACAAACCCCAAACGACCAACGACAAACGAAATATACTTAGCTCCTAAATAACTAAGCTTCTAAACTCCAATTCTCTCTTGACGACACCACTCACATAGCCGTACGATGATACTAATGAGGCAGTCTGCAAAAAGAAATAATTTTCAATCAAATACCCTATCGCTAAAAGTACTCTCACAGCTTTGGATTCCCGTGGTGCTTTTTCTTTCACTCATGCTCATCGTGCTTGGTCTTCTCTCACAACAATTTGATACCAGGCAAAGAGCCCAAACCTCAAATAATTATTGTTGGAATAAAATGCATAACTACAATGGCACTGCCACATGGCCTAGTCCTTGCGCCAAAACACCTACAGACATAGAATGCTCAGCAGTGTTATCAAATGCAACCTGCGATGAAGTAAAATCGTTCAACATGTGGGTTGACTCTACATGCCCCCCAGATACTATACCTACCGCTTGTGGAACGTTAGAAGCAAATTTCTCATGTACCAAAATGCCTCTCCCCAATGGTTGCTCAGACGTAGGTACAGCTCCTATACCGTGTGTCAAAAATGCACCAGAGATTACTTTTGATTCCATCTCAAACTCATCCCATGGTACAGCAGTAACGTTTAATGGCAAGGTTACAAATAAAAACTCAAGTGATTGCTCAGCAAATGAAAATATTACGCTAACTTTTACAAAACCAAACGCAGACTGGAGTGTTTCGGCCGACAATACAAATTTTTCCCTGGCAAATAACGCATCTGCAATATTTACTCTCACAGTCATGCCACCCATTAGTGCAACCGCTGGTGATTACAAAATTACCACCACAGCAAATTCTGCAACAAAAACCTCAACTGCAGACACAACCACTACTGTAGTAGAGACATTAACAGGCCACACAATCAACCTCTCACAATCCGCAACAATTTCCCTCACCACCGCAGAAACAAATGGAAAAAAAGTCGGGTATACTCTCAAAAAAGACAATCAAACACTTTCAAATACAGATGACATTTCTATAGAATTTAATTCAAGCAATCCAAACATAGTGCGAGTTCCTGATGCTTGCATAAACTCGCCAAACTCATGCATAAGCGCTGATATTACGCTGTACCCGTTTGCAGTTGGATCATCTACCATCACTATAACAGCATTTAAAGGTACCACAAAAATTGCATCAGCAACATTTACTGTTACCGTAACAGACCCACCCAAAAAAACATATACCTTTGATATAAGAACTAAATTAACTGGTGTTACTACTTCTGCATATGCACCTGAAGCTGTAGTAAGATTTGTAAACCAAGCAACCAATACAGATGTAACCTCAAATACTGTGACAATGACACCAATTTCTAGTGGCATTTTTAAAATATTTTTTACTGCATCAGGAGAAAATCTTCCACCCGGGACCGGATATCTTGTGTATATTAAAGGCACCAAACAATTATCCAAAAAATTCTGCATAAAACCAGATGCTGGTCAATCAAAACAAACCACTGCTTGTGCCTCAAATCAATCAATTACCATCGCAGATACCACAGATGTTCAAACTTTTGACTTTACTGGCATGCCACTTGAACCAGGAGATGTATACCCACAGGATGGACGCGTAGACACATCAGGCGCAAGCAGTGACCTTGGACGAGTTTTCAGCCAGGTAGGTCTTGATTGTGACGACATATCACTTTCAACCGCAGAAATAAATACCTGCAAAGCCATGGATCTAAACTACGATGGCAAAGTCAGACTGTCAGATACGATACTTCTTTTACAGTCACTTTCCGTCAGATATGATGATTAAAAAATAGCAATATGTACAAAACTGCCCAAAAAATATGTATTCTGTTTCTCCTGACAGCTTCTGCTGCTGCCTTTCCCACTCAAAATGCATCTGCTGCTTCCATATCTATGTCTGCCAGTGCCCAGCAAATCCCACAAAATAGTACAACTGTTATTACCGTATCCGTAGATACATCAAATCAACCCACATATGGTACGTATGCAGCAATTACTTTTGACAGTAGCAAATTTGAATTTGTATCTGCAGCAACTGGTGGCTTCTATCCTACATTTGTACATAGAGTAACTGGTGGTAATAAAGTTGTCCTCTCAGGCTACACAGGATCTTTTACTGATTCTAGGTCTGGCACAGGCACATTGGGTTCCTTTACACTTAAAGCCATCGCCAGCAGTGGGGCACATACACTTTCATTTGTATGTACCAATACAAATGAGTCGGATACTATTATTTACAATGCTAGTGGCACACAAAATCTTCTTAATTGTGCAAACACAAATACATTCACACTCACAATACCAAGCTCTGGTGGCACAAATAACACAAGTACCCCAACACCCACCTCAACACTTACACCAACCCTAACACCTACCCTAACAGGCGGTACCACCACAGCAAACACCCCACCTGTATGTGCCAAAATTCAATTATCTCCAACATCAGGCTCAACCGCTGATACATTTTCCATAGATTGTATGGGCACTGATTATGGTGGGTACATTAATGCCGTAGAATTTGATTTTGGAGACAATCAAAAACAAGTAGTGGAAAAAAATGTAGGGAGCCCTGGCACCATAAGCACAACTCACAAATACAATTACGTTGGCACATTTGGTGTTTCCTGCAGGGTGCGCGATAACGATGGCGCATGGTCAGGTGTCCCAGGCGATTGCAAAAGAGTAGTAAGCATCAGTCAGGCGGCCGCCCAAGCTACCCCTACCAAAAAAACGACCGCTCGCACACCTACACCTACAAAAAAAGTTTCACAATCACCCAGTCCCACCACAAACCCACGCCCCACAGCACAAACTGTGTCATTTACAAAGGTTTCACCAACGCCCTTAGAATTTCAGAGAGATGATGCCGGCGTGTCACCTGCAAAAGCTAAAAGCTTTCCACTCCCAGAGCTTGTCGTATTTACCATCCTTGGCTTTTTAGGCTTAACCCTCATCATCTATGCGTACAAAAAATATAAGGAAAATCAAACTCCTCCATCTTCTCCCAAAGGTCCTGTGCTCGCAAACTGATAGTACGATAAAATAACGTTTCGCTGTCTTAAAACATATATATGTCCTTGGAGAGGATCCACTAACAGCAATATTGATCTTAGAATCTACTTATCTTCTAAACATAAATACCGAAGAAATCTTTGTGGTAATATTTTTTTCCCATTCATCATATCTCCTGCCATATACTGGCCATACCGTATGCAAGAGGTATTCTTGAAAGATTTTCATGATCAGTATCGCAGCCAACCATATCCAAGTTTGAGAATTTGCATATAAATTCACATGCTCAGGGTCTCGAAAAAAGATCACAAGCCAGACAAAAGCTGCTTCAAACAGATTTGGAAACAATAAATAATACGATGAACTAGAAAGACGTAAAAACATAAAATGTCCCATAAATCGGTAAAACAGGAGCACCATAAAGGGCATAAAAAGTCCAAATTGCGCAGCTACCGTGATTTCAGCCGCATATGAAAGCCAATCAACATTTTTATCCCAAAATTCGAGTTGTTTAGGAGTAAGATTTCCCACCCTCTTCATGACGATGTAGCAGATACCATCTAAACAAATCGACCCTATGACCCCAGGAAGCGGTTCATAAAGTATCCAAAGTGCTGCAACAAATCGCACGAGCGTTACATAAAGTGTAAGCGGCTCTTTGACAAAAGAAAAATCCATTTTCTCATCATTCATATGTTGGTTGCGTGGAGTGTATGATTTGTTTAGGTCTCCCAAGTCTTTTCCAATTTGGATTTACATGCCCAAGCATAAGTAAATCATCAACAATATCAAACACATAGTGGATACACATCGCCCCAAAAAGTATGACTCCTACCTCCCAATCAAATACCCATGCAGTAAAACAAATTATGACAAGTGCTGTGGTTACAAAATAATTGTGTGTAAATAGATTCGTTTGATTTTTATGTCCCTGTTCTACAAATACAAACACATTTCGCCATTGACGCTCCTTTAAAAGCCTAAGCACTTGTCTACTATATGGATCTTTCCTTCCATATACTACCCAATAGATAAAATGATCCAAATCTGGTAATAATGAGGCAAATACGCTCCAAAAAATCCATCGCAGATTAAACTCTCCCCACAACTCTCGCAGTACCCATGCCCACAACAGGCCTAATAATACATGAATGAGCTCATGCTTGCCGTGCCACAACATAAATCCTATACCTTTTATTCGCGCCACACTTTTCCGCATATGTATATAGTAGGCTATGAAACACTACAGATCAAGAATTATGAGGTCTAGAGTGTGCACCCAAAAGGTATCTGATTGAACAAAATCCACCTATAAGTATCTATTATACCCTTTGACAGAGGTGTGATCTGTTTGTCATAGTATAAAAGGACAATAAAAAAGTATCATGAAGCTCTCAAAAGTATTTGTATCAATTATTCCCATCTTAATAAGTCTCTTGCTATTTTATTTTACGAGCTCTCCTGTGCCACTTCCCCAACAAGTAGATCCTCAAGCTCTGATAAATCTCCAAAATGGTCTCGACGTCTCACCAGATGCAGACATGCAACTCGGAGAATTTGAGGGAATTTCTCTCATATCTCCCTCACTTGTAAATCTTAGTCTTTCACCACACGTCCTGGGTCAATCCACAGGCTCTTCTAAACGAATTGAGGTAGATCTTACAAACCAAAAAGTTTATACATTTGAAGGTGATAAAAAAATACATGAATTTCTCGTCTCCACAGGTAAATATTATCCCACTCCGACGGGTGAATTTACCATCTGGATCAAAGTACGAAGTCAAAAAATGTCTGGTGGGAGCAAGTCTAAAGGAACATACTATTATCTTCCAAATGTTCCTTATGTCATGTTTTTCTACAATAATAAGGTGGCTAAAGCCACTGGTTTTAGCTTTCACGGAGCCTATTGGCACGAAAATTGGGGTCACCCTATGAGCCACGGATGTGTCAATATGCGTATAGAAGATGCAAAAACTCTATATGAATGGGCCACACCAGTGGTTACAAATACCAAGGCATGGTCTACTTTGGCCAAGCCAGACAATCCAGGGACAAAAGTTATTATTTATGGAGTGACTCCAAAACAGTAGCAATTGAGGCTTTAGTACATAGGACTAAAACACTTTACAACACATTTTCAATGTATTTAGCAAAAGCTGTCACAAGCGTATCTCTTCACCATATATATCAATCGCCTGATTATATCTCTTGCTATCTCTTCGCAAAATTAAACGGGATAGACAGTAATCTAATTTCTCTTTTTTCAAATCTATTATCTAAAAATATCATCTTTCTAATAGTTTTTCCCTCTCTTGCTCCTATCGTAAAACGTGCTATCGTATATTAAATGTTTGTGTCAGTACTTATTACTATTGTTGCGCTCTTTTTTCGCCTCGTCTATCCTGATATTTACGAATTTAAAGCAGACGAAGCAATTTCTCTTTTTTTAGCCAGTAGGCTATATTTTGGCCATGCACTTCCACCTGGATCAACTACAAGTAGTATAGGCATTCTCAATCCACCATTATTCATTTATCTGCTTGCACCATTTACATTCATAAGTCGTCATCCAGCGTTCATAACGGCCATAATCGCCATCACAAATGCACTAGCCATAGGGTGGTTTACCCAAAAACTCAAAAAGTTCTATCCAAATTTTATCGCACATACTACAGGTTTGCTCCTGGCAGTACTCCCTTGGTCTGTGCTATTTAGTCGAAAAATCTGGACGCAAGACCTCATATTACCATTTATATATCTGTGTATTATTTTCGCCCATGAGATCATTCAAAAAAATACCCCCAAGTCTTGGACACTCCTAATATTATTCACACTTCTTGCTGCTCAATTGTATTTACTTTCTCTTCTTGTTTTAGGACCACTCTGTGTCTTGCTTTTTATTCGACATAAACCGAAAGACTTAAAAAAACTTATATGGCCATGTATGGCAGGACTCCTTCCGCTATTGCCATTTATGAGCTATATCGCATCCGGAGGGATCGTCAAAACATTTGCACTTCCACCCGGACTAGAGCCTTGGTACGGACCATTTCAAAGAATGGGGCAAATCATCAGTCAGGGAGGATTTTCTGCTCTTTTTGGCACAGACTATATAGCGTATGTAAATAAATATCATTTTACATATCAAACACGTGTTATATTATACCTCCAGTATATACTTGCTCCACTTGGATTAATCCTCACACTTAAAGACACAAAATTTCATCTCATTTACGCCTCTTGGTTATTGGGATTTTTTTTAACACTCGTGCTTCCTATCCCAAGCCATATTCACTATTTTATTCCGTATATACCAATACTGTGTTTTAGCACTGCCTACACGCTATATTTGATATACACAAAAATACATAAATATCTAGGCGTAGCCCTATCGGCACTCATAGTATTTGTAGCTGTATACCAAACATACACGTTTCTTTCATATATCAATACAAAGGGCTCACTAGCAGGTGAGTATGGAGATACCATTCGCACAGGATATAAACCTGATTCTCATTTTCAAGAAGAAGATGCACTACTACTACATATTCCCATGGAGGCATTTAATGGCACCTACCCTATGGCCACTATGCTATATGGGAAACAATTCCTTACTACAGCAGAAGATCAGCTATGGAATAAAGCCATACAATCAGCTTACAAAAGCCCTGAAAGATACATGCTCTACACCCACCTCACCCAATCACCAGTCACACCAGATATACTTCTAAATTTGCGCACACATAAACAATCAGACCCACATTTTATCCAATTCTATTTGCCTTTTACATCCCAATATCAATCAAGAAATTTTCGAAAAATTGCAGAAATCCCTTCACTAGGTATATGGCTATCCTATCCAGAGCATTGGCAACATGTAGAAAAAATCGAAAAAAGATTTGAAGCATATAGCGATGACATCAAAATTAATGTAAATTATTTTGATGCACTATGCCAAAATACAGATTGTCAAAAATTAAACACAATTGACTCAACAGAAAGAATTTCAGAGACGCTTATTGACGACTATACTGCTACAGAATGCTTTAGCAATACCTATTGGTGTGGCACAAATCTACTAGTAAGCGTGGGGCGAGAAAAATATACTATACAAGCATACTCCATAAATCGTACAGCATCCCCTACTCAATATTCACAGATCAAAAATGGTATGATAAGTATCGCAAAGAGCATGAGAAAACTTTGATAACTTCATAAATATACACATACAAAAATGAAAGTAAAACAAACCCACTATACATTTAGAGTATTTTTCATTATCGGATTAATAATATTTTTAGGAGCATTGATTCTCCTTAAAAAGGATTCTGATGTGCTTGGTGAAACAACAACAACAAAAATTCGTGAATATCATATACATATGGGATCTGGCGCGAGCACAGAAACAACTTGGCATTCACTCACAAGCACAACTCAAATTATCAATTCAAATAATTACCCAGGATCAATTGTTGCCAAATTATACGCAACTGTATTAATACCAAACGGAAATATGTTCTCAGACATGAGACTTTACAATGAAACCGACAAGTATCCAATATTTGGAAGTACCATACGATTTGATGGTGGCGGAGAACAATTTTTATCAACCAATCGCTTTGCACTACCTGTTGGAGAAAAAAAATATAGCATTCAAATAAAAAACCAAATTCAAGCTGATACAAAAATCACAAATAGCACCTTACTTATATATGCTTCGTTTTAATTGTATGAAAAGGCTATTCACTGGTATCTCATTATGTAAATTCTGCAATATATTCTCCTATAATTAATCCTAATATTTTATAAAAAATTACTATGCTCACACAATCTTCTTTCATAAAAAATCTACTACCACAAATATTATTTTTATTTATTTGTATACTTATAGTTTATCCAACTCTACTAGGCCTCATATTATTACCACTAGATTTACTCATAACCCGATATTCCCCATGGCATCAAGCAGCAACTATACTTATCAAAAACCCCTACATGCAAGACAGCATCATACAAATGTATCCATGGAAAATTGCAGCTCTGAGACAAATTTTTCAGCATACCCTACCACTCTGGAATCCATACCAATTTACAGGTCTGCCTTTTGCAGCAAGCCTTAAACCCATGATATGGTATCCATTAAATATTTGTTTCCTGCTTGGTGAAAAAGTCGGATGGAATATATTTTTAGCTTCACAAATATATTTAAGCTTACTATTTACTTACATGCTTTGCCGATCTTTACACCTTTCACGCACTATTAGTGTTTTTGTCAGCATAAGCTTTTCATTCAGCTCGCTTATGATAGGGGTACTCCAGTTTGGATCAGAAGGTCACGTGCTCCTATGGGCACCACTTTTACTCATGTGTATTCACAAATATATACAAAAACAAAAAAATTTTTACCTCCTTCTTCTTTCTTTAGCAACTAGCTGTGTAATATTTGCAGGACAATTTCAATACGCAGGATATATAGCAATCATACTTATATCTTTTTTGATCTACCAAGCATTCTCAAATCGTAAACCATTCATCCTTTATTTAAATATCACCTTAGCTGGCGCAATGGGAATTCTTTTATCCAGTATCCAAAGTATACCCACGCTTGAAATGTACCAGCTTTCAGCACGTAATCTCTTATCAAACTATGATGTTTTTGGCAATGACATGCTCTCCCCTATACACTGGATGAGACTGCTTTCCCCAGATTATTTTGGTAACCCCACCAGAGGTCCACTCACACTTGGATATATCGAATCCAGCGGATATTTTGGCATTATTCCGTTTTTTTTAGCTCTATACGCAGTGTTTACTTTGCGCCACCACAAACTCGTACAATTTTGTACAACAATAGCAATCATCACCTTTATAGTTTCACTAAGATCAATGAGCCACATCCTATTTTGGCTCAAAATACCACTTATTACAAACGGCTCCGGCTCAAGATTATTTTACTTTATCCTCTTTGTCGGCCCTATACTTGCAGGATTTGGCTTAAAACAATACATAAATCAAATCCATGAGAGAAAAACCGTACAAAAGCTTGTATTATTTATTATTCTCCTCTTTATCTCCTACTGCATGAGCCTCTTGGATCATATAAACGTACATGCTCAAGAATTTCTCAGAAACAACCTCTTCCAAATATTCATTTTCGGTAGCTTTACTGTTCTTTCTATTCTCACGCATATCTTAGTTCAAAAAAACTCAAAAATTAGATATATATTCACCGTAACAATTATATGCCTAACACTATTTGATGCATATCGATTAAGCTATAGGTTCCTCACGTTTTCAAATTCAAAATTTCTCTATCCCATCACAGAAACCGTCAAATATATAAAACAAAATTCTACAAATGGCTATAGATCTATAGGTCTTACTGAACCGGACATTGATACATACTTCCAAACACAAACACTTGGTGTATACAATCCGCTCTATCCACTACAAACAGCTCGTCAACTAAAAGCCTTCCAAGATTCGACAGATAGCAAACCACAACAAAATAAATTTTTGATAACCAACTCTATACATAATAAAAAACTTTTTGACACCACAGGAGTTAAGTACGTCATCGTACCAAAAGATGAAAATCCTTCAAAATATTGGTATTTTTCAAATCAACATGAGGCATCTTTTACCAAAGTACACGCAGATGAAAAACTAGATATATACGAAAATAACTCTGTTTCTCCAAGATGGAAACTGTATTACGATCAGAAAATTATCCCAAATCCAGATGATGCCTTAACTGCCATCGCAAATAACATGATAGATCTAAACGCTAAAATTATCTTACCCATTGATCTACATATTGATGAAGCAGGAAATGGCACTATACTCCTCACGAAGTATAAAGATAATGTATTAACATTTAAAATACAGACAGATCAACCTGCAATTTTTCAAGTTACAGATGCATATTTTCCGGGATGGTATGCATATGTAAATGACACGCCTACAAATATTTACATTTCAAACGGTGGATTTCGCGCTATAAAAGTACCCAAGGGTGAATCAAATATTACAATTATCTATAAGCCTTTCTCATTTGTACTAGGCATGACATTATCTATGCTAGGCATTTTAGCTATCGCAATACAATTTGGAATCACTACCAATGCCGCCATTCACAAAAAATCTACAAATCTAAGCCCTTGAGATAAGCTCTAAAGTGTCCATTAATATCTTTATGATCTAACGCAAACTCCACGACAGTCTTGAGATATTCAAGCTTATTGCCTGTGTCATAATACTTTCCACCCTTTATCTCTGCTGCAATCACCCGCTTTTTGTCACCAAGCATCAGCTTCAGAGCATCATTATAATAGAGCTCTTCCCCTTCTTTCAGGTTTTTCTTTGCCTCATCTAGATACTCAAATATATCTGGGGTAAATATATAACCACTCACATTGGCAAGACCAGATGGAGCATTGGCTTTCCCAGGCTTCTCAACAATCACATTAACATCGATGTTGCCGTCAGCCAACTCCTTACCTCCAGCAAACCCGTATCTATCATAATCTTCATCCCGTGTTGCTCGAATTGATGCTAGGACTGAACAGTGATACTTTTCATACACCTCTATCAGCTGACGAAAACGAGATTTTGGTTGCGCTTTAATAAAATCATCACTCCATGTATATATAAATGGCTCATCACCAATTAATTTTCGCACATTAAGCAGTGGCGTCCCATTGCCATATGGCCCTTTTTGACGTACATATATGAAGTTTGCCATCTCGCTTATACGCTCTATCTCTTGAAGAAGTGGTAACTTTTTGGCTCCCCCCATTCGCAAGTTCTCTATGAGTTCCATACTAGGACGATCAAAATGATCCTCTATAGTACGCTTATGATACCCAGTGACGATGACGATATCTTCTATCCCTGCATCTATAAGCTCCTCCACTACATACTGAATCACAGGCTTATCCACAACCGGAAGCATCTCCTTGGGCATAGCTTTCGTTTGCGGGAGAAATCGCGTACCAAATCCTGCTGCTGGGATCACGGCTTTTGTGATTTTTTTGGCCATAGTCTATGGTGTCCAGTTGGCGACTGGAGAAACCCCTTTCAATAATGATCCCGCATCAGTGCGGGATAATAGGTTTGTACGTAGCTCAATTGTATGCCTGATGCGAATTATTTGTCAATTTGATATGATTA
>CAZPNL010000020.1:19798-22217 GCA_964588145.1 uncultured Gammaproteobacteria bacterium | reverse complement strand
AGCAGGTGGCCAGGCAGTCCTTTCTTCTGAGTAAAGTCTCCAAGGCGTCGCCTTTTTAAATACTTTCCGTATCAAAACGCATGACAAACTATCATGACTTATAGTATAATTATGCTTTATGAGTTTTCCACCCGAAGTTTTACGTATAATAAATCTAGAACAAGCGTATCGATGGACTGAAAACATAGGTCCAGAGAATCTTAAAGAATTAGAGCTACAGTATGGAGTTAAAGCATTACGTGAAGGCGCACTAACTGCATTATTAGCACCAGCTTTTGGCTATGTTCGACAGATAATAGATACAATAAGTGAGTCAGTTGAGTTTCTCCATAAATACCCTGGATTATATCCACTACAATTTAAATATAATGGCGAAACAGTTGTTACTGGAAGTTTCAAACTGGACTATCCTTTTTCAAATAATATTGGCATTTCAACCGTTCCTTATAAGCCTAACGCCAATAAAAATAGAGTAATATTAATTGGAAGGCAAACACCTGAAACAGGCTTAAAGCACGTTGATTTAGAATTATTATCAGTGTTAGATAATAAAACATATGCAACAAATGATCAACGAACCCAACAGTTAGATGGAGGTATACGTTTAGGTGATTTACTATCAAAATCAAAAAAATTTACTCAACAGCGCAATGCAGACCATAGGCTTGCACATCACCATGCAGGCGCACTTATATTACCAGGCACAGTGGATGCTAACAAAATACCACACGCTTTATTGTATGTTGATTCTTCTACTACAACTGGCGTATATTTACGTCACCCTTATGACACAACAACGTACTACAATGGCGCCTCTTGGCCAAACACTGTATATGATAGTCATGGTAATAAACATGAACTAAAATCAATTCCAAATAGTCAAAAAGCTATTCCAATTAAAATTGGAAAACTTTCAATTGTTGAAAATGATAATCACTCACCAATTTGGGGTATTACGCATCCTTCGACTATTATAAATTTTGGTGGATCTCAAACTATGGGTTTTTATATGATCGGAGAATCTTTACATTGCGTTTTACATGGTTTTCGCTATCCTTCTGAAGATACAATCGCACAAACTGCCGAAGAAACACCTTATTTAGTTTAAAATATTAATTTTACCTACAAAAAATCCCCTCTTGAAACGCGGAGAGCTCCAATGGGGACGATAGTCTAATTTTATATATGGGATAATGAGTTTTTGTACCAATCGAAACGTATTGAGAGTATTGGATACAAATTATTCACTAACACACATATAAATGCGTATATTTGGAGTATAAAGCAAACTACGACAGACTACACTTCTCGAAACTTTGCCAGAAGCTCGAGAAAACTCTCCTTGTGATGGAGAAACATCTCAGATGATACGACCAGCCTACTGGCTCCTGCCTCGTGCACAAGTTGAGCATTAGCAACATTGAGCCCTCCCTCAACTACAATCGTGACATCAGGGGCATTTATGCGTATCGTCTTGACCTTTTCTATAGTCTCTGGCAAAAATGGCGACTCGGTACTGCCTATCTCTGCAGTCATGAGCACGACAAAGTCACTCTCCTCTATAAATGGCTCTACCTGATCAAGCTCACTGGTCGCCTGAAGTGCTATACCAGCCTCAACACTCTCCAACTGCGCTTCCTCTATAAATCTCCGTGGATCATTAGCCTCCACATGCGCAATGAGCCTACTAAAGCCAGCATCCACAAGCGGCTTTACAAATCTATGTGGCTCAGACACGAGGAGATGTGCCTCAAAAGATCTCCCACTATCACGAATGATCTGTGCAAGCACTTTGACATCTTTGACCGTCTCGTAGTCAGTGAGTGTGCCATCTGCGATATCTATCTGTATCCACTCTTGGTGGGCTGATACTTGAGCTACCGTAGCTGCCAGTACTGCCGCATCATTTGTCGCAATAGCTATAGCAAATTCACTCATGACTGTCTCCTTTCAAAATCTGTTATTTTTTGTATCCTACGAACACACCGTTCCTCTGCACCAAAAGGCGTTTTAATATACACGTCAATCATTTTTTTGACTTGTTCCTCCGTGGATATGTCACAACCTACGGTAAGCACATTCATATCATTATGATCTCGATTGTGCTCCACATCCACCACTGACACCCCTTGAGCTGCACGTATACCATGCACTTTATTTGCAGCCATAGTTACTCCGCCCCCACTCCCACATATGACAATACCCAGTGCCACAGGATCTACTAGGCCCTTTGGGTGAGCTGGCATACTCTGCAAATCCGTAGCTACATGATGAGCTACTGCTAGCGCGAAATCCGGATAATCATCATCTTTGTCATACACAGTATTTCCACAATCCTCTACATCACAACCCATGCTGCGAAGCCAAACTTTAATAGATTCTTTTAATTCAAACCCTCTATGATCTGCACCGATATAAA
>CAZPNL010000020.1:16671-19698 GCA_964588145.1 uncultured Gammaproteobacteria bacterium | reverse complement strand
TCACTCCAAAGTACAATCTGAAAAAAGATGGACATCAGTCATTTCCATCATGATACTTGCAGGAACTTTGTGAAGCTCTGTACCCGTTCGTAACGCGCTATAGAGTATTTCCTTCTTCTCATTGCCACACGCATATACAACCGCATGATCTACCAATCGTAAAAATGGAATGGTCACTGTAATGCGCTTTGGAAAATTTTCGCTTGGAAGAGCTTCATACCCTACTGCCCAGGCAGGTGTGGCAATAAACTTTTGTGTAAATTCATCTGGTTTATCTGCCATGGGTCCTATGCTGGCAATCTGACCATCTTCTCGAACTCCAAGGACTGCTATAATCTTGCCTGACTCATTGGAATCCTTCCACATATGAAGAATCTCACCAAAGTGCATGGCGCACAAATCAAGTGAATGCTCATCCCACACACGAGAATCTATGACACGTGCCATCTGCCGCACTGACTCCTGAAACCACGCGGTATGAGCCAGTCCATGAAAATTAGAAGACTCATGCTCTCCCCATCGTTCGTCTGTGACGGAAATGGTCAATTTATCAGTAGATAGCTCCGAAGGGATATGTTCAAAAATAGACAGCGAAGAGCCACCTGATGACAAAAGCATGACGGGCGCATCTCTATATTGCTTGAGTAGGTCTGCTATACATGCACCTGCACGAAGCGCTGCATCAGCGCTATCGATACAATGCACAATATGGACACCATTTGCCTGAGCAGAATGCATACTCCTATAAGGGTACATGAGTACCCAACCAGATACAAGAAGGAACGCATGATTTGAATATAGAATATAGAAGATAGAAGATAGAAATTCCACCCACCACCTTCAATCCTCCACTTTCCCTCAACCCTTGTCACTTGCCCCTTCTCCATCCATACTATATATATGCCTGCCCAGGAGATACTCACCTTTATCAAAAATGCCCGAGCCAGTCATATGGCTGAAAATGTCATCACAAAATCTCTTCTCCAAAACGGTTGGACTGAGACCGATGTGCATGAAGCGCTGGAAGCACTCACACTAAACCCGCAAGCTAGTGAAGTTTTACCTGTCCCCATAGAACAACCAGAATCATTTTGGCCACTCAAACGACTCCTAAATACCACATTTGCCATCTACAAAAGACGCCTGATCCCAATCCATGTCACAATTTTTATCAGCACTTGCTTGACTCTCTTGCCTATCCTTGTATTCTCTTATATTTCAACCCTATCGCCCATAGCGATCAAATTTACCGAACCATCGCTTTCACTTGGATCAATACTGACATATCTGACACTAATTGGGCTAGCAATCCTAGGCATGCACTGGGGACAAAGCACCCTAGCACATGCCGTATGTGGAGATAGTGAAATCACAGATGTAAAAACAGTCCTACTTCGTGGAACAAAATACCTTTTTTCAAGCTCCATTCTCCAATCCCTGCAACTCTTTTTTCAACTTGGAAGCACATTAGCCTTGGTCATACCTGGAATCGTATTTAGCACATGGTTTGTGTTCACCCCGTTTGTAGCAGCTGGTGAAAAACTCTATGGGATTGCTGCTCTTCAAAAAAGCAAAACCTATGTACAGGGATATTTTTGGCAAATATTTAATAGACTGATCCTTTTTTGGATCGTGACACTCATACCACTCGTCCTAATTGCGAGTCTCATTTCATTAGCCTCAGAGACTGATGCTACGGTCGTCCTTTTTTTCTTTATGCTACTTTTTATACTGTACCTGGCTGTCTTATCTATCTATGAATGTTTCGCCTACGCTATCTATACAAATATGATCGATATCAAACAGACAGAAGCACCTCAAACTGTTGGCTCACCGTTTGTGTATGTAGCAGTAAGTATCTGTGGACTTCTAGTATCTATATTCCTCTTTATCCTATCGGGCTTTTTGGAAATTGGCACAGACAAATATGGCAGATTTAATAACGCCCGTGATGTGACAAGTCAAGCAAATGTCTTGACGCTCAAAGAGGGTTTAAACGCATACTACAAAGATGTGGGGTACTACCCGACAAGCATATCGCTGCTCATCCCCACATATATACCCAATGCAATTACTGATCCCAATACGGACAAACCATACATGTATACTCAGCTAGATGAGGGCTCAAACTTCCGACTCTGCCTCCCATCTGGCAAAGACTGTGTCTCAGAAACATCCACCACCAAACCGCTTCCAAAACTGAAATAATAAATCCAACTTACTCAATTTTGATCAGATCAAAATTTATATTTAATAAAGAATTTCAAACATGAGCAAAATTGATTAGTTGGATGTATACTCAATAAACCACTCATATACCAAAGTTTTTTGGGTATGACAAAGACACCTTATGGTAACCCCAGAATTACATACCTATATAGAAAATCAACTTTTAGCCCGCACATCGCGAGAAAAAATAGTTGAAACCCTTATTGCCCAAGGCTGGCTTCCCCAGGATATCATGGAAGCTATGGCAAAATTCCCCGAAGAATCACACACGCATCCTATGCGTCCGGTAGTGCCCCCATCACCCCACACGCAACCAAGCACGTCAAGCACGCAATCGCCAGAATCAGCATACACAATACAAGCACAAAACCAAACTTCATCTCAGGCGCCAGTAACACCACAATACCCCACATCGCAACCTGCAGGTGAGCTCATGTCTATAGAAAACCATATAAAGCAAAGCTTTCGCATACTTGAAGCTCAACAAAAACCACTGTTGTTTTCCTTTATCATCAGCTTTCTGGCCACGCTTATCCCTATAATTTTTAGCTTTATTCTGATGGGCTCATTTCAAAATGCTTTTGGCATTTCTTCCCTCGGATCCAAAGGCATGAGTATGACAAATCCTCAGCCTGAATCAAATCCAACCTCTCTATTTATCCTGATCGCCTCTATGATCCCTATGTACGGCACTATGGTGTTTGCCAGCATCGTTCAATACTTCAATCAATATGTACAATTATTTATCATCAGTGGACATAAAGAACGAATAGGGCTAAAACTTGCAGCGCAAAAAGC
>CAZPNL010000020.1:11070-16571 GCA_964588145.1 uncultured Gammaproteobacteria bacterium | reverse complement strand
AAGCCCACCCAACCAGAATCTGAACAATCTATGTGGAAATATTGGGCATTAGGGATTCTAGGCTTTGTAGGACCTACACTTATCTTTTTAGGCTATGTTGCAGCGTTTGCTCTCGTCGCCATCAATCCTTCCAGACAAATAGATTTAGCCCATCAGACGCAAACAAAAACCAACCTTTACTCACTCCAATTAGCAACCAAATCTTGGGCTGCAGATCATAATGGTATATATCCAAATTCACTTCAACAGCTGACGCCAAATTATATAAAAGATATCCCCACTGATAACGATACAAATATGCCTTATCTATATACACTGAATGCAAATGGCTCGGATTTTCAAATATGTGATAAACCCATGGGCACGTGTATCACACGGGATGGCCTGCAAACCCCAAACCCAACCCCTTACCTCAAATAGCAGACTGTATACATGCTAAAATTTTCGCAAGCTCCCACTGAGTCTGAGTCCCTGGAGAAATCCGCAGAAATGGCACGGTAGACTTTGAACGCATGGCAGTAGGATACACTCTCGTCCAATTAAATCCAAAACTTGTGCCAGCATACAGATCCACTTTTTGCTTTTTTGCCTCATGCATAACCCTTTTTACAATATCTCTATATGTTTGTTTGGTTTGATGTTTTGTTCTGGCTCGCAGCATGCAAAATGCCATTGTAAACTCCTTCTCATTTTGAATTGCATGCGAGCGATGATCATCCAACAAAGGAGAGACCACGCGTTCAATTTTCGTATTGTGCGACATGATATGATTTTGTAATTCTCCTGATATATACTTTGTATTTTCAGAGAGTCTATCAAGTCTTTTTTCTAGAAGTCTTCGATTTGGCGAGGGCAAACTACTCACTGCTGCATCTGAAAGCATCGCCCCCATGTGCCCACGGTAGTCAAACAACTTCACGCCGTCACCTCCATGAGACAGCACGATTCCACCCATGACAGCATCCATCCCAAACTGATGAAACTTATTGAGAGACTCCCACACGACAAGCTGATACGAATGCCACGGCTTCCGATCTCGAAACGGTTGATAGCTGACAGAGGCACAGGTATTATCTAGTACGAGTACACCCTTATATCCAATCCTTGCCAAATCCGCCTGCAAAGCATCAGCATCTAAAAGAGTATTGTCAGGCGTATTTCCCACAGTGTCAAAAAACATGGCAACAGGCTGTACTTTTTTCACTTGATCAACGATATACCCAATGTTTGTCTCGTCAACTTCTATACACTGCGCGCCCATAAGCTTTCGCAGGTGATCCCGCACCTCAAAATACACATTTTTTCCTATGAATACCACACCGTCCGTCATGTGTTTCTCGGCAGACAAATACGCAATGATCACGCTATACGCAGCCATGCCTGAATTTGTAGCATACGCATGAATATATATTGGCAATACATGATCTATATATTCTTTGAGAAATACCTGCTCATAGGCCATACAGTCAGCATGTTGATCCCGTTTATAGTCATTGGAAGACTCATAGATAGAGCCAGTCTGAATGCCCGCAAGTGACTGCTGACTAAAAGCATACACAGGAGACTGCCAATCAAGAAGTGCTACCAAAGATCCAATTACTTTAAAATTTGTCCGCATCCCCTGCCACAAGGTATTTTTTTCCCGTATAATTCCTGCAGGATCTGCTTGTGTTAATCGAGTGTCATGCAATTTCTTTTCAAATGCTTTTAGATTATCCTGAAGCGCTTTTATATCTGTTTGCACTTGCTGAAAGTGATTCCTAAATGTGCCTGCTCCCCCCTCTGGAAACAGCTTTTGTACTTTTTGTACTCGTTTTTCCAGGATTTGTAATTTTTGGTGAAGATCAACAAGTAAGATTTCCATCTCGTCACAATCTGCGTGTAGTTGCTCCGTGGATTTTGCAAGGATAGACTGATTATTTGGCATGTTCGTATTATAATACATAGATAGGATTTATCTCATATTATGGCTCTCCTTTCTACATTATTTCACAATAAACCTACGCCTCTAGTCATTCAAAAAAATGATATTGAGGTGTGGCAAACCGGCACTTCTACTCCAGGCAAAAACATTCTCATCACAGCAGGCATAGATGGCGATGAACTGGCAGGTATAGAAGCTGCTAAAAACCTTATTGAACATTTTAAAAAACAACCTCAGTCATCTGGTCAAATCACAATTATTCCAATCGTAAATACAGTTGGATACAAAGCTCAAACCAGCAGAAACCCGACGGACAATAAATATCCGAAATATATTTATCCCGGATCACCTTTTGGAACAGCCAGTGAGAAGCTTATATGGTGGCTTTCGCAAAAATTTGTCAAAAATTCCTCTTTCTGGATCGATCTGCACGGTGGGTCCAGCAACGAAGAGATCATCCCCTATACATATTTTTTCGAAAGTGCAAATAAATTGGTACAGGAAACTACCAAAAAACTATTATCTACGTGCCCAACAGAAACCATCCTTTTGATACCTCCAGAGCATTGGGATAAACCCAAAAAGATTGCAAATGATGGCTGTACGTATGTCTTAAACGAATCAGGGTATGGAGGAAAAAATGATACTGAAGCAATCCAATCGCACGTTGATTTTACATTAACTATGGTTGAGACGTTTTTCTCATCAAATCATACCTTCTCTCATAAAAAGCATACGATTTACACACATCCAGATGAATACTACGCACAAACAGATGGCGTATGGTCAACAGTGCTTCATGCTGGAATGCAAATAAAAAAAGGTAACACTATTGGTTCACTAGAAAAAAATAACAAGAAGATAAAACTTTTAGCTAACCATGATGGCCAAATCCTCACACTACTCACAAATAGCAGAATCCAAAAAGGAGATATGGTGTGTTGTGTAGGGTATTAGAATGGCAAAGGGCAAATGGTAAAGGGTAAAGATAGAGTTTAGTGTTTAGAGCTTAGAGTTTAGGGAGAAGTTTAGAGGTTTAGTTAATTAGAAGCTTAAAATGTGAGTGCGGAGTGTCGGTATAGTATTGATTGTTCAAGGGGACCCCTTGCGGTCACAATAAGCTGCAGCAAGGGGTCCCCTTGTAAAAAACAGTTTCCCTTCCGAGGCCCGAAGCTCGCAACTCGACACTCGTCTCTCACCCAATCCCCTGCACATCTGTCACAAATATCACATCCTTCATTTCTTTGACAATTCTGCCTGGGGTCTCAGCTAGGCTCCCCTCGTGAGCAAATACTCTCTGTAACGCAGGCTTTTTATCACCACACACAAACACCACCGCATGATCAATCTCTCGCATAAACGTGTGTCGTGTGGTTATACGTTGTGAATATGGATTGTACCCCCCACAGTCGTATCCCACAACCCATCCTAAGCCCTTCTCAAATAGTGCCACTCTGTGAAATTCATCCCTAAATGGAAGCATCCCAGATGTATGCCCATCTGATCCGATTCCAACAGTAGCCACTATTTTTCCCGTTACATTTTCCGCTCGCCAGCTGCGCAGCGCTCGCTCAAATCTCCCAGCTGTGGCTCCTATCATTTCTCCATGAAGTGGTCGTGGGTCAATACTGGAAGCCCCAACAGCCATCGCATCTGTAAAAAATTTCATATTGGAAAAAGCCAAATAGTTTGAAGCCTCTGCTGGAGCAAATCGCTCATCTAGAACAGTCAACGTACAATTTTTAACTGTTGAAGGCAATACAACCTGATCCAAAATCATTAAGGCTGACCCTCCGGAGCTCAGGAAGAGCACCGGCTCATCGCTGCTCAATAAATCACTCAGTGCATCTGCGGCTGTTTTTGTAGCCTTCTCAATTGATTCACATGTGAGTAATTTTAGTGGCATATCTAAGTTTTAAAGTTGAAAGTTATATAGTTTTTAAAGTTAGTATATTTATTGCCCGAGCCAAGCCACGTCTGACGTGGCGAAGTCGAGGACTAAGATAAGTTCATAATGTTTATAAAGCTATAAAGTTCGTAAAGAATTTAGAATTTCCAATTTCCAATTGTTTGCAAGGGGACCCCTTGCGGTCACAAAAAACAGCAGCAAGGGGTCCCCTTGATGAAATATTCTTCGTGACACTTCACGCTTAACACAAATGTATAACACATTCTACCGTACACTTGTCGCATTTCTAAGCATCTAAATAACTAAACCTCTAAGCCTCTCTCATTACCCTTCGACCGAGTCGGACTCGGCTCAGGGAATAAATATATACGAAACTCGAGGCCCCAGCCTTCGCCAAGGCTACGGCCGGCAGGTGATACTCGAAACTCGACTTCCCTTTACCCTTTCCCTTTTTCCATTTTCTTTACCGCGTGTCCTCCAAACGCATTTCGCAGAGCAGCCACCATCCGAGCTGTAAAAGACTGCTGTATCTTTTCATCTGTTTTGGATCGTCGTCTATAGTCTAGGGATGCTTCGATAATCTCCGCCTCCACCCCCTTTGCACGGCCAGCCTCTACAGTCCATTCGGCCTCACCTGTAGCATCAATACTGCCCACGATTCCCTCAAGTTTAGGATTGGCTTCAAGTGCCTCCACTAGTCTATCCATCATAAATCCAGACACAAGCGTGCCTCGCTGATAGAGCTTCGCTACCTGTACCAAATCATACTTATAATCAGCTTTTTCAAGCACCTCAAATCCTTCAGCCAGAGACTGCATGATGCCGTACTCGATGCCGTTATGCACCATCTTTACATAGTGGCCAGCACCTCCTGGTCCAAAATACGCATGACTCCCATGGGGTTTGGCTAACGTATCCAAAATCGGAACGATCACATCATATGCAGATTTATCACCGCCAACCATAAGCGGATACCCCTCAGTTGCAGCTATGACACCACCACTCACACCAATTCCTATAAACTTCAAACCAGCTTTTTGAAATTGTACGTATCTTCGCTCCGTATCCGTATATTTAGAATTAGCACCATCTATGAGGATGTCACCCGGGCTAAGCATTAAAGATACTTCTTGAAGCACGGTCTCGCTCGCCTCCCCAGAAGGAAGCATCACCCATACTATTTTTTGACCAGACAGTCCTCCCACTAATTGCTCTACAGTATCTGCTTTTACAACCTGTACACCTTGTTTAACAAGTTCATCTACCACCTCACCAGAACGATTCCACGCGTGTACAGTGTGACCATCTGCCACTAACTTTTTGACGATCCGTGAACCCATCTTGCCAAGACCAATAAAGCCAATTGTCATAAAAACAGTATCAAGTGTCAGGTGAAAAGTGTCAAGAGTATCAGGAGTGTCAGAAGAGTCAGAAGTATCAGGAGTATCAAAAAGCAGCAGTGTCATGTGTCATGAGAAACACAAGAGTCACGCGTCAGGTGTCATGCGTCATGCGTCCCGCCTACGCTAAAGCTCCGGCGGGCAGGCAGGCATCAAGCTGCTAGCAACCAGAGACCGGAGGCCAGAGACCAGGGACCAGGGTCCGGGTAGCATCAAGCGTCACGCGTCCCAAGCTACAAGCTACAAGCTACAAGCTACAAGCTACAAG
>CAZPNL010000020.1:7993-10970 GCA_964588145.1 uncultured Gammaproteobacteria bacterium | reverse complement strand
GCAGCCACATCTCCTGCGGCCTCTACAAGCTCTGAGAGTAATTCTTCATTGGTATCATTGTCCTCCAGATCGACTTCGTCAACGATTGTATATAAATCCATCAGGGACTTATATGAGGACTGCCAGACCTTGTGTTCATGAAAATTTTGCATATGAGTGGATTATAACAAATTTAGCTGCCAATTGGAAAACTAGACTACGACAGGACTATTTCTAGATATTATATGATTTGCAACAACTCCCTGATAATAAATTCGCATTGTGTCCAAAGGATAGTCATCACATATTTTTATTAATCGTCTTAACTCCACTACATCATTAATTTTTTCAACTACTAATACCAAGTGGTGATGAAGTATCATTTGTTGCAATACGTGATCCAATAAGTCCGGATCATGAACAAGATCTTCTGAAGAAGTTTTTACCATACCAAAATTTGGCAACATATGTATCACCTCATTAGCATGCCTGGTTAATACATGTGGGATATCATCTACCGCAAATACAAAATCAGGTAATGCTTTTACCAACCAATTAACACGCATTTTATAATCAGCAATATCATATTTTTTATCCTTGTAACCTTCCGTTAATTCAAAAAGAACTCTATTGTTGGGAATAGCATTAACTCTTACCCAAACACGAATAATGTTAGCAAGCTCAGGTGTCAACTGTTCGGGGGAAATATTAATATGCACCGTAGTGTCATGGGGCAATCTATGAATAGCTTCCGATAAAAGAGACAATGTTAAGAATGTAGCTTCATTTACCGTTTCTGAAGATTCGATTAATACCCTGTACCCTGCAGCAACGCTAGATTCCTCTTCCCCAAATCGTATCAACCCTTCATAACGATCAAACGGACCATTTACAGCTGCTCCTAGGGGTACAATAGGCTGAAACACAAACCAATATTTTTGAAAATCTGGAATTGCTTCCTGCATCTTTTGTACCCACCCCGTATATATTTCGTTATCAGCCCTGGTACCTTCTATTGGTTCGCAACCCTCAGGAAATGCCATAACATTCTCTTATTAGGTCACAAACGTAACGTAATTCCTCTCAAATATATTAAATAAGTAATATTAAAACTATCGCACGTCACAAACATGTAGGAATATCTCTCTGTAACCAAAAGATAGTAAATTATACCACAAAATATCCTATAGATATAGCTATCACCCAATATACCAATGTCTGCCGTCGCGCTCTATAAGCGCATTGGCCTGTGAAGGACCCATGGAGTTATCATCATATGAGTACACAGCAGGGTCATATCTGTGCCACCCATCCAGAATCTTTGTAATAATAGACCAACTCGCATCTATCTCGTCACTCCGAGCAAAAAGTGTTTGATCTCCTCGGATGGCATCCAGTAGCAACCTCTGATATGCCTCTGGCGAAGAAAACCTGGGAAAACTATCTTTATAAGAAAAATGCATCTCTGTAGGAGCCAAATTCATCCCGTAGCCAGGCTGCTTAGCCATCAGGCGCAGCGTGATTCCCTCGTTTGGTTGAATCTTGAGTGTGAGGACATTGCGTAAAACCTCTGGCTCTGGAAATAGACACACATCGCCTGTACAGACGACGGGTTTTTTGTAATGAATGGATATTTCCGTCACTTTCTCTCGCATTTTTTTACCGGTACGCAGGTAAAACGGCACCCCACGCCACCTGGCGGTATCCACAGTCAGCCGCATAGCCACAAATGTCTCGGTTTTGGAGTTTGGATCTACTTGTTTTTCACTTAAGTAGCTCGCATATTGGCCTCGTACTACCCGCTCCGGAACATTGACAGGCTCAATGGCATCTATGGCCTGCATTGCAGCCACCCGACTATCACGGATAGAAAGCGCATCAAAGGCAGTGGGCTGATCCATAGCAGTGATAGCAAGCATAGCCAGCATATGATTTTGGACAACGTCCCTCAGAGCCCCTACTCCCTCATAAAACCCACCCCGCGTCCCTACTCCAATATCCTCACCAAGCACAATCTGAATGTGATCAATAAACTCTCGGTTCCAGGTAGGCTCAAACATACCATTAGCAAACCGAAATGCCAAGAGATTTTGCACAGTTTCTTTGCCTAGATAATGATCGATTCGGTAAATCTGTCGCTCTTCAAAGCGCTCTGACAGCACTTTTTCCAGATGCTTTGCAGTTTCCAAATCTTTGCCAAAAGGTTTCTCGATAAGGAGTCGCGTGTGTAAGTTTGTCCCATGCCCACAACCCTCAGAGAGCTTACTATCAGACAGATGCGTCAGAATCGTTTCGTAATGCTCGGGAGGTGTGGCCAGATAAAAAAAGCGTGGAATACATGCGTTTATCTTCTTATCATATATAGTAAGAGTATCCACCAGCTTTTTGTATAAAGCGTCTTCTTCAAAAAATCCCTGTTCATAATGTATTCCACTTGCAAGCTTGTCCCACAGTTCTTCATTAAATTGTTCCAAAGCCACAGCTTGCACCGCGCGTTTCATAGCTGCCCCAAATTCCTCCAGAGGCATCACACGCCTCCCCACGCCGATGATAAAAACCTCCTGCGAAATCTTTTTATCGACCACCAGTTGATAGACTGCTGGCATGAGCTTTTTGGCCGTCAGGTCACCAGTTGCACCAAAAATCACAAAAACAAACGGTCCGTCCATATATGGAGATACGATACTGGAGTGTGGGGAGATTTTCAATGTCCAAAAAGAAAAATCCAAATGCCAACGTTCAAATGACAAAACACGCAAGCAAAATTCAAATGTCAAAGCCAAAATGTCAAAACAAGTTTCCTCAAGGGGACCCCTTGCAGTCACATTAAGCAGCAGCAAGGGGTCCCCTTGAAACTGCACAAATATCGATTCTCAAATAATAAACCTGAATCTCGACGCTCGAGGCCTGAAACTCGAGGCCCGAAACTCGAGGCCCGAAGCTCATTTTTACTAAACTACTAAATAACTAAGCTACTAATCTTCTCTAAACCCTAAAC
>CAZPNL010000020.1:0-7893 GCA_964588145.1 uncultured Gammaproteobacteria bacterium | reverse complement strand
TTTCCTTTAATCTTCCCTTAATCTCATAATCTGTATTATCTGCTTATAACTATTGCAAAAGGAGGCACATATGGACATGATCGCAACATTTATCACAACCAAAGTTTTCCCAAAAATAGCTCTGGGATTTTTTGTCACAAGCTCCATGGTTACAAGTGGTGTGGCTGGTTGGAAAGTCTACTCAAAGGCTACAGAGCCAACGCCTACACCAACAGTAGTACAGGAAGTTGAAGTGCAGGCTCAAGAGCAAACTACACCAGTCACGCAGATCGTTGCAACAACACATTCTCGACCAGCTGTCCAAACTACCCCCAAGCCTACAGTTGCTCCTACAAGATCCCCCGTAGCAGTGACGACAACTCGCACAGTTGCAGCAGCAGCAACCACCACCACGCCAGCTCCAACAACACGACCTACTGCTGTGACTACGCCAAAGCCTACGACTGTAGCAGTGGCTCCCAAAGAGGCTGAAAAATCAGAAGACACAGAGATGAGCGAAGCGCAAAAGAAGCTCGCAGAACAGCAAAAAGAAGCTGCAGAAAAAGCTGCTGAAGCTGCCAAAGAAGCTGCAGAAAAAGCTGCTGAAGCTGCCAAACACTAAGTTTGGCAGTGTTTGGTAAGGGTTATAAAAGTTCGTAAAGCTACACTATTGATAAAGCACAAAAACAAAAATGATATTTCAAAAACAAAATAACGAGTAAGACAAAATTCATAAATATGTCATTCTCGACCTGCCTCGCCGGCAAGGCGGGCCCCGATCGAGAATCAATCAGAGTAACTATGGCTGATTCCCGCTTTCGCGGGAATGACATACGCGAATACACTAAATCCGAACAAATATTTCAAAATTCTAACTTATAATATTGATAATTAAAACATAATATATGAAACGAAAAATTATCATTGGTATCATCGTTTTACAAATAGGCGTTGCCCTTTCGGTCTGGACTCTTACAAAATCACTCATTGCTAAACCAGCTATCGCCACAGCAGAGACACAACTGCCTACCATGACTCTTTCGCAACTGAAAGAATTTGATGGAACAGATCCAAATAAGCCAATTTATTTGGCAATGGATGGTAAAATATACGATGTGTCAGCCGGACGTGAGTACTACGAACCAATTGGTTCGTACCATATGCTCGCAGGCACAGATGCATCTGCCATGCTTCACATAGCAGGAGGTAGTATCATCCAAAAAAAATACAAAGTGATAGCAACACTCATAAATTAATACGTATGATCCCCAAGGCCATGCCTTGGGTACCCAAGGCATGGCCTTATAGAAAACATATTTACATGTTCATTTCAATTATTTAGCAATAATATAAATTTAAATAATAAACACTATCCATGAAACACCTCGGAAAACCATTCATTTTTATTTCTCTTATCATCCCAGTTCTTCTCTGGTATCTATCCAAATCTGATCCCCTTGTCATCACAGACAAACCGCTTATAGCAGCAACCCAAGTCATATCACTTGTAGGTACTATGCTTTTATCCTGGTCTTATATCCTAGCCAGCCGCACAAAAGGAATCGAAAAACTCTTTGGAGGACTCGACAAAGTCTACAAGATGCACACTATGACCTCAGAAATTGGATTTTTGGCAATCCTCCATCACCCGCTATTCCTCATGCTCAATGCACTCCCAAACTTTACCTTAGTCAAAATGTATTTTATTCCCTCTACTGACATTTCCTACACTACGGGTATCATCGCTCTGGCTATATATATGGTACTGGTCACACTCACTATATATGTAAATATGCCCTATCACATCTGGAAAAAACTCCATGAATATATGGGTGTTGCGCTCCTCTTTACCCTAGCACATGTGTATCTGATCAATAGTGACATCTCTCGGTTCATGCCGCTTCGCATCTACATGCTCGTGTTTCTAGGACTTGCAATAGTTGCATATGTATACAAAAAATATCTCTACTTTACCTTTGGTCCCAGATTTTTATATGTTGTAAAAAAAGTAGTTCGAAATGGCGAAATACTCGATATATATATGTCCCCTGTGGGAAAATCCATGAGCTTTGTGTCGGGTCAATTTGTATTTATGACGCTTCGTGGAAAAGGCATAAATAACGAAGACCATCCGTTTTCAATTGCATCATCATCAAAAGACAAAGACATCAGGATCTGTACCAAAATACTTGGTGACTATACCCTGACACTACGTGATCTACGAGAGGGAGCTGAAGTCATCCTCCACGGGCCATTTGGAGCGTTTGGAGATAGACTTCTCCGAAGTAAAAAACCAGCAGTATTTATAGGTGGTGGCATAGGCATCACTCCATTTTTAGGCATGATGCGAGAGATTAAAAACATCACGCGACTCTACTACTGCTGCAGTACTACAGAAGAAGCGGTTTTTCATGATGAGATTGAGCGTGATATGGCAATGCACCCCCAATTTAGCTATCAAGCAATCATCAGTAAACGCGACGGCAGACTCACAGCTCACAAAATCAAAGAACACGTATCAGATATTACAAACCATTTATTTTTTCTCTGTGGCCCCACCCCCATGATGCACGGCCTGACCGAGCATTTGGCAAAGCTTGGGGTACCACGAAAAAATATCATTTTTGAGGATTTTAATTTCAAATGAGCACACGACGCATCGTCATCGCAATCACATTAGCAAATATGCTCACCATCAGTAGCGTAGTCCTATTTGGCGACTATGTACAAAGTCAAAAGCAGGCAGCACAAGCACTGTTTGCTGCTCAAGAAGCAACAAAATCAGCAGCTTTAACCTCAAAAACAAAGTCAAACACGACCACATCCACTTCAAATTTTGGTACTGTCACCAAAACGCAAAATACTCAAGCACAACTTATCCAACAAAATACTCAACAGGTTGCAGCACCTGATACACAGCAAAGCGCACCAGTCCAAAACACTACATCTGTGCAAGCAGATCCTCCAGTTGTTGCCGCAGCACCTACAGATCCTCCTGCTGCTGCCCCTACGGATGTACCTCAAGCGCCTGCACCCACAGATACCCCTGCTGCTGCCCCACCCCCCAGTGGTTGCGTCATCAGTATAGACGGTGTATCCTATGAGATCACAAGTTTACGCTCTACACACTCTGGTGGTGATGTATTTACCTGTGGCGCTGATATGAGTGCAATATTTTGGGGCCAACATGGGAACAGTATTCTGCGCAAAATGGCAAAATACCAAATATAATATTCTTATTCAAGCAAACACATGAGAATACTCGTTATCGAAGATGACCAAATACTATCTCAAAACCTCAAAAGCATCCTCACGCGTGCCACATATGCTGTAGATGTGGCAAGTACAGCAGTAGTTGGCATCCAAAAGGCGTCAGATGAACAATATGACTTGTTTGTCATCGACTGGATGCTCCCAGATGGCGAAGGCCCAAATATTATTGCGGACCTACGGGGGGAGGGCATCACTGCCCCCATACTTATGCTCACAGCCCGCAGTCAAACCGAGGACACTGTCAAAGGGCTTGATGTAGGAGCCGATGACTATCTCACAAAGCCTTTTACTAAAGACATACTTTTAGCGCGCATCCGCTCACTTTTTCGTCGCATGCACACCACTCCCCAATCACCGGTACTTACGATTGATGACCTGATGATTGATACTAATACTCACGAAATCACACGTGGAGGAAAGACCATAAATCTTTCACCGAAAGAATATTCACTTCTCCAATATCTGGCAAGCCACAAAGGCAAAGCCATCGACCGCATAACCATCCTCTCCCATGTCTGGGATGAACAGGCAGATCCTTTTAGCAATACCATAGATGTTCACATGAGATACCTCAGAAAAAAAATAGACGATGGACACAAAAAGCAGCTTCTTCAGACGGTCAAAGGTAAAGGCTACATGTTATGCGACTAACTCTTGCATCCAAGATCGCATTTCTCTTTGCTGCAGTTTCTGCCTTTATCCTCATAGGCACTGGATTTATCCTCACGTTTAGTCTGTATGCTTCTTCAGAAAAAGATGCAGAAATTTTTCTTAAACGTGCTGCTGAAAACCTCCCAAATCAGTACATAATATATAGAGACAACCTTATCCAATTTCAAAATGGACCCGAAGGAGATTCGATAAATGCAGAACTAAGAGATTATGATATATCTCTCATACTTTTTGATACAGAAGGAAACCATCTTGCATCATTTGGTTTTTATCGAACAGCTGGAAATATCAAAGATCGCGATATGTTTTTGTCCCAAGCCCAAGTCAAACAAATTGTCAAAAATAATACTCCTATCTATATAGACATCAACAACTCTTCCGGTGACCTGTACGATACCTACTCCATGCCACTTATCTTTGATGGAACAGTCCGTGGAGTCATCCAGGTAGCCAAACAAGCCAATATCATAAATGATCTAATACGTAATAATGTCACGATGACACTTACTATCCTTCCGTTTAGCATAGGTTTATCTGCCGTACTAGGTTTTATTGTACTCAAACGCATGCTTCGTCCTCTGGAGGTACTGACACAAATTATGTCTACGATGTCTACCAATTATTTACCGGAAATTCCCAAGATTACCAAACACACCCATGATGAAGTGGGCAAGCTGGCAGACACATTTGAAGCACTTACTACCCGCATGCGAGAGGGAGTCTCGAAGCAAAAACACTTCATAGCAAATACATCTCATGAACTCAATACGCCCCTTGCGCGCATCGCCAGTACGCTTGATGTGAGTATAGATGAAATCACAGATAACAATCTCACGCATGCCAAAAAGCTCATCAAGCAATCTCGTGATGAGGCTATGCATCTGGGTGAGGTCGTCCAATCACTTCTCACCATGGCAAAAATTCAAGATATAGATGAAGAGCCTCGCAAAGTATCACTCAAAACGTGCATACAAAAAGTCGTAAACCTCTATACCAAAGATATTGAGGCCAAACACATCACTGTAACAGTGACCTGTCCACCTGGCACGACCGTACTTGCCAAACCCAATCACCTGGATATCATTATCCGCAATATTTTTAGCAATGCAGTCAAATACAATCGTGACAATGGCATGATAGATGTAGTTGTAGACAAATTCGAAACCACCTGCGCCATAAAAGTCAAAGATAGCGGCCGCGGATTTAAACAAGCAGATGCGGTCCAAATTTTTGACCGGTTCATTAGACTCTTGGGTGCTGAAAAAGTAGCTGATGGCACAGGACTTGGGATGGCACTGGTCAATCAAATCTGTGAGAGTAATGGGTATACGATTGACGTTAGTTCAAAAGTATACAAAGGTACAACTGTGAAAATTGGTAATATTAGGATTGTGTAGAGTAAATGTTTAGATTTAAGATGTAAGATTTAAGATTTATGAATAACGCAAAAAACCACATTTAATCTCATTTTGAAAAACTATAAAAAAGTTTTAGTTTTAGTTATAAGACCTTGGAGCAATTGATGTGCTACATCAGCCTGAGCCATTAATTCTAAAAAAGCATCTTGATCAACATAGCCAACATCGCGAGATATTATTAATTGATTTTTAACTTCCGTAAGAGAACCCTGAGATAAATAGTAAAACTGGATTTTCTCCTTGCAAGTCTGTCTCCCAAACCCCTCAGCAATATTACTCGTAACAGATATCGCAGCACGGTGTATTTGTGAGGTTAGCGCGTATATTTCCTCTTTTGGAAATTTTTTTGTGTATCGATAAATAAGCAGCACCAATGCATGTCCTTGTTGCCATGCATATAAATCAGTAAAATTTTTAATTTTTTTAGTATCTGACATACTTTGAAGTATATCAAATTATATCAATATTTAACAATCTGTTTGAGAAAAACTCTACAAATTACTTTCGTTTTGTAATAAAATGATCATCATTCTCTTTACTACACTTAACATGTTCTAACGTTTTTATTCATCTACAACTTGCCCCGATTCATAAATCCTAAATCATAATTCATAAATCAATACTCCCCTACGGAGCTCCTACTTCTGGCCCAAATCGTACGCCTGAACCCTCGTTATATAATCGTTGTATCTGTGCAGCATTAAGCTCATATTGATAGATTTGAAAGTCATCTATAAGACCGTTAAATGTCGCAGTGGCACTAGATGAGTCATTTCCTACGATGAGGTTATACGAATCAGAAGAGGTTGGACCTACACCATCGCTTGATACGCCTGCAAATTTTCCATTGATATACACACTCATTTCATCATCACTATCATCGGTCCAAGTCATAACTACATGATTCCAACGGCCAGTTTGTACTGCACCACTGAGATTGAGTGTCGCATCGGTCGACAAATCCATACTACACTGCACATCAAGATTTGTTCCAGAAAGTGTATCTACTCGGCACCAAGTATTGTTATTTTTAGTAAATATCCTACCTCCAGCACCTTCACCTGCATTGTTTGCATAAAACCAGGCGGCAAATGATGATGCTGCTATCAATCCATCATCTTGCTCTATGAGATCAGCAAATGCCGTAGATACATAATCTGTAAGACCATCAAAACCAATCGCACTATTATGCTTACCCAAACTACCATCATTCCACATTTCCGTAGCCACTCCTGAATTACACGCTCCTACAGCAGTATTTCCAGTAGCTCCTGGCACTATACTCCCGTGGTATCCAACAGACTTATTATTGGCTGATTTTATAGAATTATACGCTGTAGCACCACTACATTCATCAAATTTATACCATACAATCGGCTGCCCACGATTGTATACATAGGCCGCTTGTGCTGGGGTAAAAATATAATTATATACTTTCACCTCATCGATATATCCACGAAAAAAGCTCGTCGTACCAGCTCTCCCAATCACTATATCGCTCGTGGCATCTGAAGTTACTGGTGCTGTTCCATTTTGACCTCCAGATACCAATGCAAACCCGCCATTTATATAGTAGCTGATATTACTATATAGATGTGAACGAGTCCATGTCATAACCACATGTTGCCACTCGTTTGGAAATATTGTGTTTGAATATGTTGTAGATGTTACATCTAAACCAGAAGTCTCTGAAGCAAAAGACAATTGATTAGATTCATTTACTCGAAAATACCATCCCGCTGCGTTATTTTTAGAAATTATCCGATTGGTGCTCACAGTATTTGTGGGGTGTACCCAAGCTGTTATGGTCATTGCGGACAAATCATCTATGCTTGTTGCAGACCCAGCAATTACATATGTACTGACACCATTAAACTCTAACGCTGAACCAACAGCTCCTACTACCCATTTTGGACCACCAGTTAGAGTACCTGTATTGCTTCCAGCACGATCATTGGCAGTAGACCCTGTATTTTCATCAAAACTCCAATATCCCAGTGGTACATCTCCCCCAAATCCCTCATTGTTTGTCGTATTGCTATTGGAATTATTGGTGTTAGCCAGTGCTCCACCTAATGCCATTGTGCTACCATTATTCGCATCCAATGCGACATCTGCTGCCGATAATGTAACACTATACAATTTCACCTCATCAATAAATGTATTTAACCCTGTATACGTCGCAGAGTCATCATCCCCAATCTTGAGATTTGATGTTGATCCACTGGTCATACTAGTCGGAAACGTGCCCGTCATGACACAGTTGACTGCCTTTCCGTTTTTATAAACAGCCACTCGATTGGGAGGACTAGCATTTGTGCCGTCATAGACAACTGCTATATGTTGCCATGTACTGGCAGTAAGCCCCAGTCCACTGGTCGTACAATACGTCGTATTGGCAGCCTCGCTTGTGTTTGCTGCGATATGCACACGGATCTCACTACTGGTTGCTGCATCGGTAACGATAGCAAAACTCCGTTGCGAGGCATTATTTTTTGATAGAATTGACCTGTCTACTGCAAGCGCCTGTGGATTAAGCCAAAATGTAGCA
>CAZPNL010000019.1:0-22434 GCA_964588145.1 uncultured Gammaproteobacteria bacterium | reverse complement strand
GAGGTAATCAAAAATGCCTTGCCGCCTCCTGCATCGCACATACCCCAGACATTCGGAAATTGAGATAGAGAGATGCCTTCAAAAAAGAGACACGATTTGCCACTAAAAGTGTATTCTTTTTCCGCATACGTGTCGCTCATATCCTGTTTTTGTGGTGCTTGTCCACTATTGAGCTGGTCAAATATAAACTGTCTGCGAGAGCTTCCATCGTATGGGAGGAGCTTGAAGCTCATATAGCTTTTAAAACCTATACCATCAGCATTTTTTTGTTTTCTTGTGAGGTTGAGTCCCTCGACTCCTGCCTCAAGCATCTGGGTACTCGTGCTATCTATGCCTACTTCAAAAGTATTGGTTGGATCCTTGAGTACGTGCCAACCTGCTGGTAGCGCGTAGCTTAACACAATAGCTTTTGACATAGCCGTCGGTAGTGCAGTTGGGAGGACTGAGGGGAATGGAGTTGCCGTAATATCGGTTGACACTTGTTTCAAAGTGGGGATTGCATTTGCATCTTGGGCGTTTCGCGATGATTTTCCGATACAGTATCCACCGACAGCAGCGGCAATTATAGTGAAGCTTCCCAAAATAATTAGGAAGGGAATAGTCATAGATTTTGAAGGTGTAGGAGGATTGACGGATGGTTGGGTATTTAGTACATCAGGTTGTGGTTGTGCTGCTAGGGGAGATGACGGCAGAGGATTGGTCTGTGAATTTGGTTCCATATGTAAATAATATCACGTATACTAAAATATTTTTATTAATAAATAGTTTTGGCTACGTACCAAAAACACTCACCATACCAGGCGAGTGTTTTCTTGTGAGACGAGTGTTTTGGGAAATTTATCTTCCCATCATGTGGCGACCTCCGCCCATGCCACCCATCTTGCCCAACCCAAATCCTATATATGATATGTCTATTTTATTTTGCTTGGCCCAGGCTTCAAGCTCTGCACGCTCTGTGGCCATTTTAGCTCTGCGTTCAGTAGGAGTGAGATTTTGATTAGCAAAATCTGCCTCATGTTTGGCTTGGAGCTCTTTATGTTTGGCAAGCACGAGCTGCTTTTGAGCCTCAGTGAGTTTGCCATCTTTGACAGCTTGGGTGAGACGATCCTCTATAGTCTTTTGCATAGTGGCTTGTCGCTCATCGCGCAGCTGATCAAATGCAGTTTTGACTTTATCCTCAGAGAGTCCGAGTTTTTGAGCTAGCGACTTGATCATCGTGTCACCGTTTGTGCCAAATGGCCCAAAGGCTGAGACTTTTGAGTAGCCTGCTGCAGCCCCTGCCCCTACAAGTGCCAGCGACAAGATGGCGATTTTAGTTTTTATATTCATATCCGTACCTCCTGTTAAATGATTTATATAAGGAGATAATACGTTTTCAAACTGAATTTATACTGATAGTGAGCAAATGTGTTTCAAGAACTTTAAACATTCTTGTGACTTGAGAATGTAGTTTGAATTGTGACTGGCATGTCATTACGCGTAAATGTGAAATCTAGTCGGGTATTTTGTAAATCTAGTTCATCAAGTCGCCTGCGGGATTTCTCTCCCGCCAGGGCGGGTTCGAAATGACAATGTAATGTGTTTTTTCATTACGACGTGTTCTCATATTCGTCATCCTCGACTCGATCGAGGATCCAGAGAGTTAATATAACGATTCTCGCTTTCGCGAGAATGACAGATACAAATTTACATGCCACGTGGAGATTCTCCAATTGTCTACAAAAAACGCGCCTCTACTGAGACGCGTTTATTATGTAATATGGTATTGTAATCAATGTTATTTGGTAGGTGCAGGTGAAGGACTTGTGAGACCATCTCCTCCCATCATGCGAAACATAGGGTTTACTTGGATGTTTTGTGCAGTCACCGTGCCTGCGGTGTCTTCTGATCCAAACACTGCGACTTTGGTACCAACCGTGAGTTGATCTTTGGAGACCGTATCTGCTTTGTTGATACTTGTTTTATCTGACAGCATCACGATTTTGCTACTACCATCGGTGAGTTTGACTGTGATGGATTTGTCATCTGTAGAGATGATCTCGCCGTTGACTGGTCGAAAACTACCTCGTCCACCAGCTCCACCTACCCCACCAGCGCGTCCACTCATCATGCCACCATTTGTGCCATTTCCACCAAATCCAGTACTGGCACCAAACTGTCCTCTATTAAATGTAGGTGCTTGAGATTTTTGATACTGCATGCCCCCAAAAAATCCTCCACTAGCTCCTACCAAAAGTGCCACTAGACCAACTACCATAGGTGACAAATTTTTCATAGATGATTCCTCCTTTGGTGACGATATGCCTTTTTTCATATAGTTCCTCCTTATAATATGATTATTTTCTGAAAATATGCTGTAGTGTTATTCGTATCTGAGTGCTTCGATAGGTTCCAGTTTCGAAGCACGTTTTGCAGGATACCATCCAAAAATGACTCCTATGGTACCTGATACGAGTACCGAAACGAGTATAGATGAGACACTGACAGCAAAGGGAATATTCATCACTTTTGAAAGCATATATGAGACGAATATGCCCAAAAGCATGCCGACAATACCTCCAAAGGTTGTCAACAATATAGACTCGATCAAAAACTGGGTTGTTATTAGCTTGTTTTTTGCTCCCAAAGCTTTGCGTAGTCCAATCTCGCGAGTACGCTCAGTCACGTTTACAAGCATGATATTCATGATGCCTATTCCTCCAACCAGGAGAGAAATTGCAGCTATTCCACCAAGTAGGGTTGTGAATGTACCCGTCACTTGAGAGGCAGTATTGAGGATATCGTTTTGAGAAAAGATCTGAAAATCAGCATCAGCCGGAGAGCTTAGTTTGTGGCGCTCGAGGAGAAAGTAGCCGATTTGATTTTGGACATCAGTCATGGTATCTGCACTGACTGCTTCTACAGAGATAGTCGAAACATTGGTGACACCAAAGAGTATTTTTTGTGCTGTAGAGAGTGGGACATAGATAGCATCATCGGGATTATTAAAACCCGTGCCGCCTTTGGCCTCTGTGAGTCCAATCACTGAAAACATCTGACCATTGATACGCACCGTCTGGCCCACAGGGTCTACTCCTTCACCAAAAAGTGTCGTGCTTGTGGTTGGCCCCAAAACAGCTACTTTTGCGAAACTAGGTATGTCAGTGTCATGGATAAATCGCCCAGAATTGATACTAACTTTACGTATATCAGCATATTGTGGGTAGACACCAGTGATTTGTGTATTGGTATTATTGGCTCCTGCCACAACTTGCGTGCGTCTGGAAAATTCTGGGGACACATTTTTGATATTGGTCAGCGTTTGTGACTTTTGGATAGCAATAGCATCATCTAGAGTCAGGGTGGTGCCACCTCCGGCAGCACCGCGCACACCCCCTTGCTGGATGCCCCCTGGTATGACGGTAAGCAAATTGGACCCCAGAGACTGAATCTGATTTTCGATGGCTTTTTGGCTTCCTTGCCCTAGAGATATCAGTGCAATCACACTTCCTATACCGATGACCACACCCAGTGCGGCCAGTGCTGTCCGAAGCTTATTGATGGTCAGAGTGCGTACGCTTTCTAGTATGAGTTCTGAGAATTCCATAGTTATTTTTTAGAAGTAGGTTGTTTGGTTTTATACGACTTGTTTTTGACATCGCTGACGAGAGCGCCATCTCGAATTGTGATGATGCGCTTGGCATAGGCTGCAATATCTGGTTCATGCGTAATCATGATAATAGTATGACCATCATTATTGAGTGTAGAAAATATTTGCATGATCTCATCAGCTTGGCTAGTCGCGATATTTCCTGTAGGCTCATCAGCTAGTAGTATGGCAGGGTTCATGACCAGTCCGCGAGCGATAGCCACGCGTTGCTGTTGTCCTCCTGAGAGTTGATTTGGCGCATGATCCATACGATTAGCAAGACCAACCGTCGTAAGATATTTCGTCGCTCGAGCGATACGCTCATCCCTAGAGATACCAGCATACATCATAGGAAGCATGACATTTTTGATAGCTGAGGTGCGGGGAAGGAGATTGAAGGCTTGAAAAATAAATCCTATTTTTTGGTTACGGATATCAGCCAGCTCATCATCGGTACGACCCGATACACTCGTTCCATCCAAGATGTATTCTCCAGCAGTCGGTTTATCAAGCGCTCCTAGTATATGCATGAGGGTGGATTTGCCAGAGCCAGAAGGCCCCATGATGGCTACAAATTCCCCTTTGTCTATCGTAAATGAGATATCAGCAAGCGCAACCGTATCAACTGACCCGGTTTTATAGATTTTGGAAATATGCTGAATGGTAATCATGATTGTTGCCCATAGAGATTATCTACCTTGGATTCTGACTGCTCCACCTCCTGCAGTGCCACGAAATGCATTGCCGCCAAAAGGACTAAAGACAGATGTTGTGGTGGGTGTGCGTGATGACGAACTCTGTGTGATACTGGTGACTATGGTGTCACCTGCGTTTATGCCGCTGACGACCTCTGTTTCCGCATCAGAGGCTATACCTATTTCAACTGGGTTTTCTTTGAGGGTATTATTGACTAGTGTTCGTACTATCGCCCCACTTGCCTGTTTGATAACTGCTGCATTTGGCACTATCACAACATCAGATTTGGTATTTGTGATGATTGTGATAGTCGCACTCATATTGGGATATATGTAATTTGCCTCAACATCCAGTTCGATTTTGGCAGGATATGTCGTGACACCAGAGCTTGTAACGCCTGCAGTATCAATACTGATGACTTTGCCCGTAAACGTCTTGTCAGCAAATGCATCAAAAGTCACAACTGCTTTTTGTCCAACTTTGATTTTTGGCACATCTATCTGAGTGAGGTTGACACTGACTTGGGGTTTACCGGCAGTCTGGATATTGGCAATTTTCTTTCCCGTGACAGTTGAGTCAGTGGAAATATCTAAAACTGACCCAGGGCGTAGAGAGAGGCCAGTAACTGTACCAGAGATAGGAGCATAAATCGTAGGACTGGCTTGCTGGAGGGACAGCCATGCGCTTGATAGAGAGGATTGAGCCTGGGCGATGACATTTTGCTGATTTTTGTAGGTGGCCTCAGATGCCAGCCAGTCATTATTGACTGTATAAAACTGTGGTAAATTGCGATTTGATGTATTGGGAGAGCCATCAGCATTTTGGTACGTGCTATTTTGGGAAGTGTTCATAAATGTTTGCCATTTGGTCAGGAGTGTCGATTGGAGTGTGAGCATATTTGTATTGGCTGTTGCGAGATTGTTTTTGGCACTTTGGTATGAAGCCAGGGCCTGGGTATATTTTTGGTTGCTGGCTGTGTCCAGATCTATCTCTGCGATTTTGTCCCCAGCTTTAACCATTTGATCATTTTGCACAAAGACATTTTTGACCACGCCTGAGACTGAAGTAGTAGCAGGGGTGTTGTTGCCAGATGTGACAGTTCCTGAAGAATTGACAGATACCACAAGTGTTCCCAGCTGCGCCGTAGAGGTCTGATATTGGGGAGCACTATTTGATTTTTGAATGAGTGTTTTGTAGCCAAAGTATCCGCCTCCAGCAGCTACTATAATGATGATAATTTTTACGACCTTGGAGCGTTTCATAAACCAAGATAGTATACGCTTGGGAAGCGAAAAAAGTGATGTAAATAAATTCATATTCGTATAATACAAGTCATTTCTGAATCGTTACTGAATAGACCTCTCCATCATGCTTTTTGAAATTTGATGATAAAAGTAGTGCCTTTGGACAGTGTGCTCCGAACGAAGATCCGTGCGCGATGGGTATCAACGATTTTTTTGGCAATCGATAGTCCTAAACCGTACCCATGTGTGTCACTTTTGCCACGCGCGCTATCTGCCCTATAAAACCTGTCAAATATATGGTGTTGCTCTGCGGCAGATATGCCTATGCCAAAATCTTGGACTGTAAGAACCACTTCGCTTTTTACTACTTCACTGACAATATGTATGATCGAGTTTTCCGGTGAATATTTGATGGCATTGTCTATCAGTATCATAAGCAGTCTAGAAATATTGTCGGCGCTGCCTACTATATAGGAAGGCTTTGTCGCTACCTCAATTGTTATGTGCTTCTTGTTCGCCAGAGGCTTCAGCTTGGGAACAACGCTTCCAATGCATGTAGCTACATCAAATTTTTGCGTTTTGCCAGGGGAATGGTGTTCATACTGGGAAAGTTCTAGCAAATTATCTGTAAGAGATTGTAGCTGATCCACATCGCTCACGCTCTGCACCAAGAGCGATTTAGCATCAGCAAGTGTCAGGTTTTTATCGCGGAGGTTGACTTCAAGATTGGTTTTGAGAGCAGTGAGTGGTGTGCGGAGTTCGTGACTGGCGTCAGAGGTGAAACGATATTGTTCATCAAGCATGGTTTTGATGGGCCGTAGCGTTCTGCCTGCCAATACATAGCTGAGGCCTCCAGATATGGCTGCGATTGCACCATTGAGAAGCAGCAGATTCCACACGATGCGCTGCTTGGTTTCATCAACAATTTCTGGATCTTTGAGAAACTGTTGTACCTGGGGAGGAGGAAAGGTTTGTGGGAAAAACGTCGGGTCCTGCATACGCATTTCCATACGAAAGCGCTGACGGCTCACAAATCTATCTAGTTCATCGACTAGCATTTTATAAATCACGATACTAAAAGACGCACTGATGAGCATGAGGATGAGGAGGTAGGAGATAGTAAGTTTGATACGCGCTGTTTGAAACATACGTTAGTTGCCAAATCGGTATCCAAACCCGCGAAGCGTATGGATGAGAGGCTTGGACTGTGGATATGGTAGATCTATTTTAGCGCGTAATTTCTTTACATACACCTCCACTGTATTTGGGAGGATATCAGCGTCATAATCCCATACATGCTGGATGATCTGATCTTTGGTAAGGATTTTTTTTGCATTTCGCAAGAGATATTCTAGAAACGCAAACTCTTTGCCAGAGAGTCGGATCTGATCTCTACCGCGTGTCACAGTAAAAAGTTTGGTATCAAGGGAAAGATCTTCATAGGAGAGCACGGAGGAGAGGGAGCTTTTTGGCCTTCGAAGCAGTGCTCTGATGCGCGCTAGAAGCTCTTCAAAGGAAAAGGGCTTAGTTAGATAATCGTCTGCCCCATTATCAAGTCCTGTGACTTTGTCCTCAGTTTGGCCTTTGGCAGTCAGAAGCAGTATGGGAGTATGATTTTGTTTGGCACGAAGATCCTTTGTAATCTCTATGCCGTCTTTACCCGGAAGCATGATGTCCAGCAGTATCAGGTCATATTCCTCAGTGACAGCCATGTCATAGGCATCGGTTCCCGTAAACGCATTGTCCACCGCGTAGTTTTCTTGCTCGAGGCCCTTTTTGAGAGCAGTTGCGATACGATGGTCATCTTCGGCAATAAGTATTCTCATGTCTACATATTATATATGTATTGCTGAATACGAGCTGAAAGTGGCACACTTGCAACCGTTCGGCTGTTGACTATACTAAATATAGGACAGTACGTATTTATGAAATCCTTCTTTACCCACACGCGTATCGCTTTTGGTGCTGCCATCGTGCTTTTGTTTCTGACTATTGGAGTGCTGTATAAAGAGTCACATCGCCTGCCTACAAAGAAGTTCGCCCGCAATACTCCTCAGGGCAATTTGTTTTTGGGAGCCAGATCCAGATATCAGGGTGCAGGTATCTATATCTCTGGTGGAGATATCAAATATGCTGCAGGAGGGTTGATCTCTTTATCATCTGAAGACGAACCCGCCATTACCATCAATGCCTATGGCATCAACAATACCGCAAATATTGTCATTTATGAGGTAAATAAAGACTTTGTATTTTCGTATCTTCTCCATGACAAAGATGGCAAACAAATCATTAAAGACATCAATACGTCATCACTTCGCCAGATTGGGACAACTTCCAAAACATTTGCGTCAAATGATGACAGTGCTGCACGTGTCACACTTCCTATCAATGGCAATGGCACATGGTATGTGACAGTCACCATAGGAGATCGCAAGGCAGATGCAGTGCTTGTGCGCTCCAGTATAGGAGTAGTGGCCAAAGAGGGAGACAATCAGTTTGTATTTTGGGCACAAGATTTTCGCTCCAAGCGGAGCGTCTCTGATGCAAGTATCACGCTTCTGGGGCTCCTGGATCAAAAAAAAGACTATGGCAGTGCAAAATTTAACTCTGATGGCATAGCCACAGCTGCCATCAACGCGCAGGTAGATATAGGACTCATCGAAGCTCGTGGCGAGATAGCAGTTGTTCCGCTGAACTTACGGTATCTAAGCTACGGCCGCAACTATACGACATTTGCTCCAAAGTCCAGAATAAATCGATACTTTATATTTACCGATAGGCCCGTCTATCAGCCTGGTGACACAGTATACTTTAAAGCCATCATTCGGGATGACGATGATGCCAGGTATAGTGTGCCCAAAGGCGATGCAACGGTAAAGATTTCCAAAGATTGGAGTGATCAAGACATCCTGTATGACAAAAAAATAGCTATCTCTGCAGATGGCACCATAGAGGGCAAATACGAACTGCCCAAAGATGACAAGACTGGATATTTTGTGCTAAAGGTGACAGTAGGAGATCAGGTTGCCGCTGGGCGCATGTGGAATAGTGATTGGACCAGTAACACGGTCTCTTTTGCAGTCGAGCACTACCGCAAGCCAGAGTTTAGTATAGGCATAGAGTCTGAGCAAAAAGAAATCATCGCAGGCGATAGTCTGGCAGCTACAGTCAAAGGATCATATTTTTCCGGAGAGCCCCTAGCTGGTAGGACCGTGACCTACTCCGTAACGACGGCGGATTTTTTTGAGTATCAATTTGCCACTGACGCGCGTGCATACCAAAAGTACGCAACAGAAGCGGATTGGTACCGGGCATATGCAAATAATAAGGTTGCGGAAGGCACCGTGACTCTGGACAACAACGGTGAGGCAAAAATTTCCCTTGATACGAAAAATAAAGATGGCACGACCAAAATTTACGTTATTCAAGCTACGATCCAGGACGGGGCAGAGGAAAAAGCTTTTGCTGCCAAAAATATACTTGTGTATGCCGGAGAGTACGGTATATATAGGTCCGATACGCGCTACACGACCAGAATTAGTACTCCAGTGCAACTTTCTCTCGAGCTTTTGCCAAATCTGGCGGCACCAAATCCTGGAAAAGTGGCAGTCAGTGCAGATGTCACACGCGAGTGGTGGGAAGAGGTCAAAAAAGATACACAAAAATATCCACAGTATGAAAAACGCGAAGAGGCGCTTTCACCACTTTCTATATCTACTGATAATACTGGCAAAGGCACGCTTTCGTTTACTCCAGAAAAGACTGGGTCATACATTCTTACCACTCTATCAAAAGACAGACGCGGCAATGTCATAAAGAAAAAACTCTATATATATGCGACTGAAAAAGATCAACCCATTGCCATCAATCAGGGGGAAAATAGTTTGACTGTGGCAGCTGACAAAAAACGCTATGAACCCACCGATGCTGCAGTGCTCAGTATCGTATCTGATGTGCCTGACCGAGATGTGCTTCTGACTATCGAGCGGGGACGTGTCGAGCGCTATCAGGTGGTAAAACTTACCGGCAAAAGTACGGATGTGCGGATTCCTCTGGAGACCACAGACGTTCCAAATGTGTTTGCACATGTCTCAAGCTTTTCCCCGTACTGGTTAGACGAGGCAACTGCGCAGATTTCCGTATCTACCGAGGCTAAAAAACTCGACGTAAAGCTTATTCCCGTCGATACCACAACTGGCCCTGGAGAGACGATGGGTGTGACGGTCCAGACCCTGGCTTCTGATGGAAAACCAGTCTCTGCAGACGTAGCAGTGTGGGCGGTAGACAAGGCGATTTTTGAACTTTCAGACAATAGGCTTGGGAGTATCTTTGATGAGTTTTGGAAAGAGCGCTACAACAGTACTGTCACTACCCAATCGCTTGAGGGAATCAGTGTCAATCAAGCCGAAGGCGGCGGGTGCTTTGTAGGCGGCACAGGAGTACTGATGGCCAGCGGGAGGTCTAAAAATATTGCTGATATACAGGTAGGCGATATTGTCATGAGTCGAACAGAAAAAAATAGCACAGCCTCTCCCGCCAAAGTTGTGGGGGTACATCAGACTCATGCATCTGGATACATGATCATCAATACCCAGCTTAAGGTGACCGCAAATCATCTGATTTGGGTAAATAATACGTGGAAAGAGGCAGGCAGCATACAGGTTGGAGACAGCCTCATGAGTATCAATGGTAATAAAGTTTCAGTGACATCTGTCGAGTATCTTGCAGATCCTCAGGTCGTGTATAACCTCGAGGTACAAGGCACACATACATATTTTGCAGGAGGCGTCTGGGTGCACAATCAAAAGGGTGGAGAGCGCAGTATCTTTAAAGACACAGCCTACTGGAATCCCTCAGTGCGGACTGGTGCAGACGGCAAGGCAGTGCTCCAAGTGAAGCTTCCCGACAATCTCACCACCTGGGTATTTTCTGCAGTGGCGTCTACAGCTGACACGCAAGTAGGACAAACTATGGCTGAGGTGACTGTCTCAAAAGCTATCGCCATCCGTCCCACACTGCCAAATATTCTCTACGAAGGGGATGAAGCAGAGCTACCAGCACGGGTACAAAACTTTAGCAGCAGTCAAAAAACTCTCGATGTCACACTTACCTACGATGGTGGAGAAGTGACCGACACCAAGCCACAATCTGTGACACTCCTACCAAAGGAGAGTAAGGTGTTGGTATTCAAAGTCAAAGCAGGACCAGCAAAGGCCGGTGCAGCTGCTGTATTTGATGCCAAGGTGCGAAGTGATGAAAGTCAGGGCGACAAAGTGCGTATGATACTACCCGTACTTGCCTATGGATTTTTTGAAACTACAGGCAGTGCAGCTGAAGGAAACTTTAGCTATGCCATATCGCTTCCTAGCGACGCCAGCAATCAAAACTCTACAGTGACTCTTTCACTTGCTCCTACTATGCTTGGTGCTTTGCCAAAAGCCTTTACATACCTTGTGGATTATCCATATGGCTGCACAGAACAGACGACCAGTAGGCTCATGCCAGCGCTCATCGCAAAGATGTACCCTGCAGTTGTGGGCGATGGTCTCAAAGACAAAGATCTGAATGTCATTATACAAAAAGGGCTAGATCGACTGAAAACGCTCCAGCAGCCCGATGGTGGGTGGACCTGGTGGTTTACCGGTAAGTCCGAGCCATATGTGAGTGCCTATGTCATGGAGTATCTGACTGCTGCCAAAAAACTAGGAATAGCAGTTGACGGCGATATGTACAATCGTGGGAAAGATTTTGTCACACATGGACAAAATGAAAATACGTTTGAAAATGCAGTACGCATGTATACATACGGTGTCCTAGGACAACCTCAGCAAGCAGATGTGCCTGCAAACGAAGTTATGATTGGTACGCTCCAGTACACTGTGCTTGCAAACGTACTCAGTGGCAATAAAAATCCCGAGACAAACGGATTGCTTCAGTTGTTGAAAGCTGCCAAGACTCAAGGGGATGCGGTGTATTGGGAGGCAGCAGGCTCTGACAAATTTGGCTCACGCGATGCATCAACTGCTCTGGCCATTCGAGCTCTCTTGGCTTCCGAGGACAAGAGTGGGACAGTGGTCAAAGCCGTTCGCTATCTGACGCGAAACAACAAACAATTTTTTTGGACAAATACTTTTGCCACCTCTCAAGTAGTGCGTGCGCTGGCTGAGTACACACAGGCGACAGGAGAGTTTACACCCCATGAGTCCTATACGGTTTCAATTGATGGTGCGATCCTTGCTAGCGGCAGTTTCACAAAAAGTACAGAGACGAAAGAGATACAAATTCCGAGAGAAAAAATAGGAGCAATGGGTAGTAAAGTAGATATAAAAAAATCAGGGGATGGTCACGTATACAGTAGCTTGGTATCAAGTCTGTACCGGACAGACAGAAACCTACCGGCGCTCTCATCTGGTATGCATGTCAGCCGGTCTTATACCAATGCTCGAGGCAGTCAATATGGTCTGGGAGTAGGCGACACAGTACTTGTAAAACTCACGCTTAGTGGTCTACAAACAGAAGGAAATTTTGGTGTGATCGCAGATGAGCTTCCCGCAGGCATGGTGCCCATCAATGAGCAATTTAAAAATTCAAGATATGATCAACAAAGTGTCACAAATGATTTTGATAAATACAGCACAAGTGGCACAGAGATTACCCAAAACGGCATAGTCCTTTCCATGCGATATGTACCGACTGGTGAGCGTACCTACACATATAGAGCTCGCGTGATTGCTGGTGGCACATTTATCGCGCCACCTGCTGTAGCCAGTCTCATGTATGCTCCAGAGATTCATGCTCGTACGGTTTCAAATGTGGTTAAATTAAATTCAACAGCTCAAGCCCCAGACACAGCTCCACTCATAGAGGAAGAGCAGTTGACACCAACAAATCCCTACACGCTGCTGCTTGCTGGAGGAGCTGTTTTACTCTTAAGCATGAGCATTATTGCTACTGGTGCATTTTTCCTCCGCAAGCGCATACCTAAAGCACCTACACCTGCTCCCCAAGCAAATACACCACAAAATCCTCCTGCACAATCTAAGCCGGCACAGCCATGAAATATGCGCCCATTGCAGTGCTCGTTGTCTTACTTTTAATTTTTGTATGGGTATATTTCACAAAGGCCAATCAAACGTTAGGATTTTCTCACACACAAAATCATGTACAGTTTTTTGATGCACAAACATTTTATCCATCAGTACGTACTTATCCTGCTTCTGGGTATCCTCACAAAATATCAGGCATGATCATCCCGCATCATTTGTTTGCAAGTAGCACGATCGCTCAACTTTTATCACGGGCAGTATCACAGCATCCAAAACAAATATTAATCATTGGTCCAAATCACTCCGAAGTAGGACACGGAAAATGGATTGTTTCGCGAAATGATTGGAATACAGATGCAGGCACAGTCCCTGTGGATAAAAATCTCGTGACAAAAATATTGCAGTATGAGGGAGTTGAGGAAAATAACCAGGCACTGATAGCAGACCATAGTGTGTCTGGAATTATCCCGTTTGTCGCATTATATTTTCCTGATGCACAGATCGTGCCCATACTTGTCAGTGGGAGAAATGATAATGCCGGGGTTACCCGGTTTGTCCAAGAGCTTCATGCACAAGTGTCTGATGACGCACTTATCATAGCTGCAGTAGATTTTTCCCACGGATTAGTCTCGTACGAAGCAGAGCAAAAGGATGCTATAACCTCAAAAGTTTTGGCAGAATACAATTTTGCTCAGCTGTTTCGTTTTGATAACACCTTTACAGACAGTACTGTCTCACTTGCAGTACTATTGAAATTGATGCAGCTGCGGAGTACAACACGTGCGGAAACGCTACTACACACAAATTCTGGCATCATGAGTGGTTCCTTAGATAAAGAGGTTACAAGTTATTTTGGCATGATCTACTATGAATAAATGGATTATATTATTACTGATTGCTGCCCTTGCTGGTGGGTTGTATATAGGATTTGCGAAGGCTGGTACCAAGCAGCAGAGCCCATTGTCACAAGAACTAATTGTGCCATTGTCCCAGACATATATACCAATACCTACCCAAGCGCCTGAAAAGAATTCGCAGTATGTACCCAAACCTCTATCGCTTGACACTATATTTGCACTAGACAAGAGTTGGTTAACGACACTGCCTGCAGAGCGCGTACGCACAATCACTATTCCGGGAGACATCATTCCAGCCAGATCAGTAAATATGCAGACACTGAGTCGTCAGAGTTTCACCTGGCCATACGAAAAATCCTTTGCACTCCTTAGAAGAGGCGACATCACGTTTGCAAATGTGGAGACACCATTTCTCAAAGACTGTAAATCCATAGACAGTGGGTTTACATTTTGTGGGGTCAGTGATCAAGTAAATGGGCTTGTGTATGGAGGTGTAGATGTGGTGAGTCTGGCCAACAATCACGCTGGCAACTATGGAGTAGAGGGTGTAGATGAAACAAAAAAGCTGCTTGAGCAAAATCAGATAGCAGTCACAGGTACTGGGGATATTGTTTGTAAAGACATTCGCAGTAAAAAATTTGCATTTGTTGGTTTTAATGACATCGGAGTATCAGCAGGAGTTGAGCAAGCTACCGAGGAAAATATTCGCAAAACAATTGGAAAAGCCAAAGTATCCTGTGGGATTGTCGTAGTCATGTTTCATTGGGGCTCAGAGTATCGGAGTCAACCAGACCAGCGACAGATATATTTGTCCCATTTCACCCTTGACGCTGGAGCAGATTTGATAGTGAGCAACCATCCCCACTGGGTACAACCAGTTGAACTGTACAAGGGGAAACTGATCATGTATGCTCATGGCAATTTTATTTTTGACCAAATGTGGTCTGAGGAAACCAAGCGAGGAGTGGTGGGGTACTATACGTTCTATGATGATACTCTGATTGACGCTACGTATGTTCCCATCAAAATATTTGACTATGGTCAGCCCAGGGATATGACTGGGACAGATGAAGGGAAACTCATATTAAATTCTCTCAAAGAGGAAAGTCTCAAGCGTGCCAAGTTGTAATGGCGGATCAAGGGGATCCCTTGCGGCACAAAAACTCAGCAAGGGGTCCCCTTGTAGAAAAATGTATAATATCCAAATATGCTTCCAAAAAAGATTTTGATGATCTCCTATCACACCTGCCCCCTCGCTTCTGAAGAAGGCAAAGAGACAGGGGGAATGAATGTATATGTATTGGAGCTAGCCAAAGAGCTGGGGAAACTTGGACATACTGTTGATATCATCACACGCATCCAGGACAGTAGTATAAATGTTGTACAGATTGCAGAGCGCGTGCGCTTAATACATTTGGCTGCAGGCCCTGCCCATCATGTCAACAAAAAGAAACTCCTGACGTTTATTCCAGAGTTTGTCCAGTCCTTTCTAGAGCTGCGGACACGAGAAAATCTAGTCTACGACATCATCGATGCACACTATTACCAATCTGGTTTGATTGGCAGTGAGATTGCCAAGTATTTCCCTAACCACCCGCCACTGGTCATGACATTTCATACGCTGGCACTCATGAAAAACCTTGTAGCCAGAGATCTCTCTGAACAGGAAAGTAATGAGCGGCTCGATGCTGAATTTTTCCTTGCCGAAAAAGCAGATGCCATCATTACCCCCAGTTGGAGTGACGGGCAATATTTGCATGCACTCTACAATGCACCAAGTGAAAAAATGCATGAAATCCCACCGGGGGTAAATGTTGATATATTTAAACCCAAAAACAAAGATGCTGCCAGAGATGCTATCGGCGCAAAACACGATGCAAAAATCGTATTATTTGTAGGCAGAATCGAGCCGCTCAAGGGGATAGACATGATCATGTATGCCCTCAAGATCTTTATTTCTCGTCACCCTGAAGTTCCTATATGTTTTATGATTGTCGGCGGTGATATATCTCAACACGTAAGCAACTGGTCTCCAATCATGCGCCAGCTGGAAGAGCTCCGACATAGACTGCAACTAACAGCGCAAGTGAAGTTTGTAGGACAAATGCAGCAGTCACAACTTGTTGAGTATTACAATGCAGCTGAGCTTGTGATTATGCCTTCCCACTATGAATCTTTTGGCATGGCAGCTGCAGAGTCGATGTCTTGTGGGACACCAGTGATTACCACAAATGCCTCTGGAATTTCATATTTGATAGATGAAAAAAAAACGAGCCTTATAACATCAGTAAATAATCCACTGCTCCTCGCCTCACAGATAGAAAAGTTACTCCTCGATGAAGATGCCTATAGGCAGGCGAGTAGGGATGCCGTGGAATATGTGGACGATTTACGGTGGTCCATATCTGCACAAAAGGTGAGTGAGGTGTTTGAAGGGTTGGGAGAGGGTAGAGTTTAGGGCTTAGAGTTTAGGGCTTAGAGTTTAGGGCTTAGAGTTTAGGGCTTAGAGTTTAGGGTTTTAGTATTTTGTTTGTCGTTTGTCGTTTGAGGCAGCTTCATTGTCATTGCGAGGAGCAGAATAGATTTGCAAAGGCGACGTGGATACGGAACGTTTGACGTTCCACGTCTGACGAGTCGTGGCAATCTAATAAAAGAGAACCTTAGAGGCTTAGTTATTTAGTAGCTTAGTAATGGGAGTTTCGCTTGCCCGCTTCGACAATCGACAGCGAAGCGAGCCGGCCGTAGCTTTAGCGAAGGCTGGAGTTTCGAGAATCGAGGTTCGGAATAAGTAGATTATTCCCGGAGCTTGTCGAAGGGTTATGATAGTACAAAATACAAACGTCTCATCCTGAAACGATTTCAGGATGACGATTTAAATCTTGTTCAAGCAATATCCTTTGTTTTTAGGATTTGAAATTTATTTGCATTTTGTGATTTTTCATTTGTGATTTTTGCGTGTTTTGACACCTGCCTGCCGGCAGGCAGGTTATGCTTTGACATTTGGATGTAATTTTGTTTGTTATTTGTAATTTGTTATTTGTGATTTTTTTTGCTTGTTTTGACATTCGGATTTTTGTCATTTGGATTTTCCCACACTTGTGCTCTATACTCTTTCTATATGAATATTCTTATTATCGCTCCCCATCCGGATGATGACATTTTAGGCTGTGGCGGAAGTATCGCCAAGCATGTCCACGCTGGAAATTCTGTGTCTATCGTCTACGTCACAAGCGGCGAGTCAGGAGATGCTTCAGTACCCAAAGAGGATTTGCAAAAACTTCGTGAAGATGAAGCTCGAGTTGGTGCAGGAGTACTAGGAGTAACGGATATCGAATTTTTGCACATGCGTGACGGATTTGTTGAATATAGTCTTGAAAATATCACCAAGATAGGGCAACTGTTTCGTATCAAAAAGCCAGATGTGCTCTACGTTCCGCATACACAAGATGGGCACGTAGACCACCGCGCGACACACGCTCTAGTGATAACTGCCTTACACCGTTCAAGCGCGCATGCATTTCAAGAGATCAAAGGAGAGTCTTGGAACATCGGCACAGTACTTGGGTATGAAGTATGGACGCCCCTTTCAGACGTTACATACGTCGAAGATGTAAGCGCGCATATGGCACTCAAACTGCAGGCGATGCAAAAACACGTGTCACAACTCAAAAACAAAGCCTATGACAAGGCTATAGAGGGATTTAATGCGTATCGTGCTGCTATGACTGGTGCTGGAACGTTTGCCGAATGTTTCACTGTGTACAAAGCATCAAGTGTGGGGCTTTGGAAATAAGTTATTTCTTCTTTACCTGTTTGTGTTTTTCTCCCCATGCTGCCATGGATTTGAGGACTGGGATCAGCGTTTTACCATAGGGAGTTATCGAGTACTCCACCTTTGGTGGTATCACTGGATACACCTTGCGATGTACCACATGATCAGCTTCCAGTTCGCGTAACTGACTCGTCAGCATCTTTTGTGTAATCCCCGTCACAGACTTGAGTAGGTCACCAAACCTATACTCACGAGTAGTGAGGTTCCAGAGGATCACAGGTTTCCACTTGCCGCCTATGACTTGTAGGGTGGTATTTACGGGACTGGCGCTCTTGCAGGTATTCATAGACACAAAATATATACTAAGAAACAAAAATGTATATACTAGTAAAAATAACACTAACTATTATAATTATACCATATGAAAAATATATATGTCATCTTAGGAAGTACCAGAAATGGTCGAAATGGTGAGAAAGTATTGTCTTGGGTCAAAGCCCAGCTTGCAAACCAAAAGCATGCAGGAGTCAAATTTGAATTCGTCGATCTCAAAGATTGGCCTATTCCTTTTGTGGAATATCACATGCCACCACTGATGGGTGAATATCCTGAGGGCATAGTAACCAAGTGGGCGAAATTTATAGAAAAAGCTGATGGGTTTTTGATAGTTACCCCAGAGTACAATCACGGATACCCAGCAGTGCTCAAAAACGCACTTGACGTTATAAGTAAAGAATGGAATGACAAGCCAGTTTCTTTCGTAAGCTACGGTGCAATGGCAGGTGGCGCCAGAGCTGTTGAGCAGCTACGTCAAGTCGTTAGCATACTCCGTATGCAGGCACTGCCAGATGAAGTCAATATCCCTGCGGTTTGGGCAGCTTTTGATGAAGCGGGAAATATCACAAATGATCATACAAATGGGCAACTAGAAACGACAGTCAAGGCGCTTATAGGAGCAGCAGTGGGTAAATAAAATTATACAAAGTATAAAGCTGCAGATTTCTTGCACATATAGTCTGCAGCTTTTTTGTGATCATTGATGGCGTCATTATTATAAGTACATAAAATATCACAAACAATCTCGTTTTGGGCCTTGAAAAAATTATATATAGTGTTTATTATGTATCATTATTCAGACAAAATATTAGTTCTTCGATAGACTTCCATTATGATAACAGTGTCAAATTTATCAAAACGGTTTGACCAGGCATATGTCGTCAGCGACATAAATATCTCTATACAAAAAGGAGAAATAGTAGGACTCCTGGGCCCAAATGGCGCAGGCAAGACCACGACTCTTCGGATGATTGCAGGTGTACTGCCTCCGTCAAAGGGAAGTGTAAAGATTAACAATGTTGATATTACACTCGATAACTCAGTGAAGCGAAACATTGGATTTCTTCCTGAAAACAATCCACTCTATGAGGAAATGACTGTTGAGGAATATCTCTCCTTTTGGGCGCACATGAAAGGCATTCCCAAGGAGCAGCAAAAGGATGCCATAGATTTTGTAGTAGGTCACTGTGGTATTGCAGAGGTGTATTACAGACCTATCGGCGAGTTGTCAAAGGGATATCGTCAGCGAGTAGGATTTTCTCAGGCAATTCTGACAAAGCCCGACATTCTTATATTAGATGAGCCTACAGAGGGGCTTGATCCCAATCAACGTCAAGACATTTCAGCACTCATTACGGATCTGAGTAAAGAGCGCACTGTCATCATTTCTTCTCATGTGCTCTCAGAGCTTGCCAAGCTCGCAAGTCGAATGATTATAATAAATAAAGGGACAATTGTGGCTGACGCCACACCGGAAAAATTACGCACTCTCGGCACAGGCAATCAGGTAGTGGAAGTAGAGATACATGGGGATAGTGTGAGCGCCGAGTTGAAAAAACTTAAGGGTGTCAAACACGTAGAACAATCCAAGAAAAATTATTTTGAACTTGAGGTGGATAAAAAGCTTGATATTCGAGAGGATATTTTTAAGCTAGCAGTCAAGAAAAAATGGGTGCTCCTGACACTTGTAGCCAAAGAAAGAGCCATCGAGGACGTCTTTAGTCAACTCACACATGCATAAGTCTATGAAAAACAATATTATATTTCAGATTGCACGCAAAGAATTTTTTGGCTTTATCAATAGCGCTCTGGCATATACCGTGATGGTGCCGTTTTTACTGCTTTCTATATTTATATATACGAGCACAGCATTGACTGGTGGTGATGCGAGTCTGCGTCCGTTTTTTGAACTCCTTCCCTGGTTTTTACTGCTTGTTGCACCAGCCATCTCGATGAAGTTACTGACTGACGAATATAAAAATCAAAGCCTGGAGTTATTGTTTGTCCATCCCATATCAGAGACGCAAATTGTAGTCGGGAAATTATTGGGTGCTGTTGCCTTTTATGTCGTTATATTGCTTGCGACTGTCGGTTTGCCATTGTCACTTATGGCATACTCGAGGCCAGATCTTGGACAAATCCTAGGCCAATACATAGGTGCACTTTTTGTTGGCACGACTTTTATATCCGTGAGTATTGCAGCCTCTGCATACGTTAAAAATGCAATTAGTAGTTTTCTTTTAGGTGCAGCAATCAGCTTTGTCTTAGTAATTATCGGATTAGATTTTATTACACAAATGCTTCCTGCTCCTATTAACCTTTTTGCCATAGAGTTATCAGTGCTCACACACGGCGACAATATTGCCAGAGGGCTTTTGGATATTCGAGATGTCATGTATTTTATAACGGTCATAGGGCTTGCCATAGCTGTCACTGTTCTCAAGCTTTCAGAGCGTAAAACCGCTGAAAATCTCAAAGAAAAAAGTAAACTCCAGCTATCATTGGGGCTCATAATAGGCATTGGTGTTGTGCTCAATGTACTGCTATCGTTTTATCCACTGAGATTGGACTTAACCCAAGGACAACTATTTACTCTTTCAAATGGCACAAGACAGACGCTTAAAAATATTCCAGATATTGTCACAATAACACTTTTTAGATCCAGGCAGCTTCCAGCCCAAATGCAACTGGTTGCACGAGACGCGTCAGATCTTTTAAAAGATTATGAAAAGCTAGGCAAATCAGCTCGTACAAAAGTCGTCTATACAGACGATGGAGGGGATGCCAAATCTGAGGCACTGTCTGCAGGAGTCCGTGAAATACAATTTAACAGCGTTGGAGCAGGTAAATTTGAAGTCCAAGCAGGCACACTTGGGATAGGCATTCGCTACGGTGACAAAACAGATAGTATCCCATTTGTCCAGGATTCTGCTGATCTCGAATATCAGATTACGCGTCGCATACGCAAGCTGACCCGCCAAAAAGCGCAAGTGATCGGACTTATGCAAAACGGCATGTCTCAACATCAAATTTTAGATGAAATACTCCGCACGCAATATGAGGTAAAAACCATTACCGAAGGCGCTCCCATATCACCTTCAGAGTATGCAGCTGTGGTGGCACTTGATAGTGGCAATGGCGGAAGTACATCATCTGCCCAACTCAAAGAATATCTCGATGCTGGTGGAAGTGCATTTGTGATGGCTTCAGGAGTAAGCGTGGATCAACAATCTATCCGTGCGCAAAAAAGTAGTTCACCTATATTATATGCGTTTGCCACATATGGAGTTACGATAAATACCGATCTTATATACGATCTGCAGCTTGCTGAAACGTTAGGTTTTCGAAGTGAAGACGGCCGAAGTTTCCTCCAGCCATATCCATTTTGGTTTAAAGCTCTTCCTGTCAGAAATAATACCTTTGCACCCCTAGCAACAGTCAAAAGTATAAGCATGAGTTGGCCTAGCTCACTTTCTCTTGATGCCAAAGAAGGAGTGGTACAAAAAGTCATACTCTCAACTGGTCCATTTGCTGGCAAAGGGGAGAGTCCATATAATATTGATCCGAAAATGGCCAATACGCTTCCTCAAAATGCCAAGGAGGTGCCGCTTGCAGCTCTCATTGAAAAGGGAAACACCAAGCTTGTTGTTGTGGGTACAGATAGTGTGGTAAATGATAAATTTTTACAAAACAATCGAGATGCTATCGCATTTGTATCAAATACCATCGACTATGTCTCTGCTGAAAAAGATGTTACAGCAATCCCCAGCAAGGCTGCTGGCCGACCTGTATTTGAATTTAAATCCCAATACGATTTTTATATAGTTAGGTATGGAAATGTGATCATTCCACCACTAGCAGTCATAGTATTTGCAATCATCTACCTAAGAAAGCGTAAAAATCGTACACAGAGGGTCTATGTCAAATAATACACTCAATAAAATTGCAATACTGTTTGTGATCCTAGTAGCTTTGTTGGCAGCCCAGATATATCTGCCGCAAGTGCTTCCCAAAAAGACGCCATATCTAGAAAAGGTGTCTGGAACAAAAGTTGAAAATATATCTCAACTTGTATTAGAAAAGGGCAGCGACAAAGCAGAGCTCGCAAAGGATAATGGTGTTTGGAAAATCCAATCCAAAACAGCCGATGCTGAAAAAGTTTCAGGACTTTTGGGCGGTCTTCTGCCTCAGGTAGAGCCAGAGGTAGTGGCTGAAACAGATGCAAAATACGCCGACTACGAAGTTTCTCCTGAATTAGCAACAAAAATTACGCTGGATAATAAAACAAAGATATTAGTCGGAAAAAATGGAAATGGTGGAATCTATGTGCGCATTGATGGGCAACCACATGTGTATCTTGTAAAGAATGTTCCATATGTTTCAAGTAGAGTTGCTGATTGGTATGACAGGGCTATATCAGTCCTAGATGTATCAAAGGCAACAAAACTTTCTATCACAAGTATCCAGGGTAGCGTAGATATCGCAAATAAAGAAGACAAGTGGAAGGATGCCAGTGACAAAGAGGTAAAAAAAGATAAAGTTGATGCTATATTGGGACTATTGTCACGCTTTACTGCTCAATCGCTTCTTGTTGAAAACAAGGATGCTCAGTTTTCTAACGCAGTTGCCATGACCGTAAAGTACGAAGCAGGTCCAGCATCTGATACGCTCGAATTTTATCAAGGTGATAATAACTACCTCGTGAAGCGAGCCAAAGATGGTGAAAATTTTGTTGTGAATGACACTGCAATATCATCTTTATTGAATGCACCTCAAGAGCTTTATTAAAAATTTTTGTGACAAAAGGCATAGCCAACTTCTATTTGTGTACTTATATTTTTAAACGGCTTATCTA
>CAZPNL010000018.1:0-22520 GCA_964588145.1 uncultured Gammaproteobacteria bacterium | reverse complement strand
TGTCCGTGCCCAGCAGGTACGGAGTTTGTATATCAAAAACTTTCAAGATTTATTTGCGACGTATGACTTGTTGATTTCACCCACATCTCCAGGGTATGCGCAAAAACTTGGTGCCACAGCTCACAACCCAATGTTTGGAGAGCTTGAGGACATGTTGTTGGAGCATACTTCGGTAACGGGAAATCCTGGTATCAATGTTCCTTGTTACCGCGACGAAAAGACAAATCTCTATTTAGGGTTAAATATTGTTGCCAATCACTGGCAAGAGGAAAAACTCATCCGCGCAGCAGATGTGTATGAAAAGTGTACGAGTTGGAATAGTTGGATGTCAGGGAAGTAGTGGGAGAGTTTCGAGGTTCGGGCCTCGAGATTCAGAATAATAAATTGACGGATCCTGAATCGAGTTCAGGATGACGATTTCAATAAATAACTATTAATCAAATTTGAAGTTGTAAGCAAATTACTATTTAAAAATTGTTTTGAAAACGGAAATTTGAAAATTGTTTTGGATTTGTGATTTTGGATTTGTTTCGCCAGCTGGCGGATTGTAATTAGTTTAGAGATTTTGATTTTGACATTTGAGCTTTGGCATTTTGATTTACTTAAACGTGTTTTGTCACCTGCCTGCCGGCAGGCAGGTTTGGACTTTGTCATTTGAGCTTAAATTAACGTGTTTTGTCATTTGGACTTTGTCATTTGGATTTAAATATTATGTCTACCTACACCACCATAGTCGGCATGGAAATCCATGTTGAACTTAAAACAAACAGCAAAATGTTTTGCGGTTGCAAAAACGATCCGTTTCATGCGCCCAAGCCGAACATTTATACGTGTCCTGTGTGTCTTGGGATGCCAGGCGCCATCCCCGTGCCCAATCAAAAGGCGATCGATTGGACTATCAAACTCGGACTTGCTCTAGGAAGTGATATTTCACTCGTGTCAAAATTTGACCGGAAGCACTACTTCTATCCAGATCTTGCAAAAGGCTATCAAATCTCTCAGTATGACCAACCAATAGCTCTTGGCGGATCTGTTCCTATTCTTATACCGAAAGATGGAACCAGTCCTGCATATGAAAAAGTGGTTCGTATACGTCGCGTGCATCTGGAGGAAGATACTGGGAAACTTTTACACGCAACTGTTGATGGTCAAAAAGTATCTCTCATAGATTTTAATCGAAGTGGTGTGCCTCTCGTGGAAATAGTGACTGAACCAGACATCCGCACGGGCGAGGAAGCGCGTCAGTTTCTCAAAAAACTTCATCAAATTATTCGGTATCTAGAGATTTCAGATGCTGATATGGAAAAGGGGAGCATGAGACTGGAGCCGAATATTAGTGTCATGAGAACTCAGAACTCAAATCCCAGAACTCAAATTATTGAGGAAAATGAATTACCACCATACAAAGTAGAAGTAAAAAATATAAATTCATTTACATTTGTCAAAAAAGCCATTGATTTTGAAACACAAAGACATATTGAGATTTTAGAGACGGATCAGTATCCCGTTCAGGAAACTCGTGGGTACAATGAGGACAAAGGCATCACAGTCAGTCAAAGACGCAAAGAGGAAGCCAATGATTATCGATACTTCCCAGATCCTGATATCCCACCTCTTCATTTTACGAAAGAAAAACTTACGAGCATCGCAGGCAAGATACCTGAGCTTCCCGACGAGAAGGTAATGCGGTTTGTAAATGACTACACACTTGAATCCAGAGTTGCAGAACAGTTGACAGAAAATAGGCTGCTTGCAGACTATTTTGAAGACGCAGTCACGGCTGGAAAAAAGGATGGACTTGATGGCGTAAAGCTTGCCAACTGGATACTCAATAAAAAAGTAGATAAAGAACATGTGAAACCAGATTCGCTTGTGGCAGATATAGTAGCAGCCACCAAAACTGCAGATATTGATCCAAAAGAGTTAGAAAAAATTATTACTTCAGTACTTTCAGAAAACCCCAAGGCTGTGGAAGCTTATAAAGCAGGAAAGACCCAGGTGTTAGGATTTTTGCTGGGGATGGTGATGAAAAAGAGTGGCAAGAAGCTTGATATGAGTGAATTAAAGAAAGCACTACTTAAACAGCTCTAATAAAATATGATTGATCATAATATTGAAGTTGGTAATAATCCTTTATCAAATAATTCTCCCGTAAAACCGATTATTCCAATACCCGAAACGGTAATACAGGATCCAGCTGTTGCACACGAAATGTACCTGACTATCGATCAACATGTTCAAGCTACACAACCAAAAAACGTTGGTAAAGGATCTTTTTTTGATGCCCTCAAGAAGCGCACATTGCAAACAGGTGTGAATTTAGGGCTGGATAGAATTAGATCAAAATTTAATCCCTTTCGAACTCCAAAACAAAAGATATTTGATGCTAATGGTGAAAATATTTTGCTTCAAGGGAAAATTGAAGAAGGTGAGCAAATGAAAAAACAATTGATGAAGGATGAAAAAACAGGTCTATTAAACGAGCAAGGTTTAAAGCAGTTTACTCACCTTATTGCCAATACGCTTGCCCGTGCTCCCGGGCATGAACGACTTGATTTTATGTTTGTGGACTTAAATAAATTCAAGATTCTCAACGATAAGTCAGGCCACGATGCTGGGGATGACGCAATTCGAGAATTTTCTACGATACTTAAAAATGTCTTCAAAAGAGATGAAGATGGAATAGCACGCATAAGTGGCGATGAATTTTGTGTTGTATTCTCAAATCCTGATCCTAAATACGTAGAAAAAATTCAAAAAGATTTTAGTGATAAGTTATCGGCAGCTAAAAGCGAACATTTAAAGACGTATGGTATCAGTATTGGTCTATCCTCTGTGGAAAATGGCAAAATAGTAGATGCCCTTAAAGATGCCGATCCGGATAAGTTATATGCAAGTTTAAAAATACAAGCAGACGCAGCGATGTATCATGCCAAAAAAAAGCCTGAAGAATTAGTAAGAATATCTCGCTACGAAGATATTCCTATTGCAACTTAAAAATATGTCTGACTTTGTCCACCTACATACGCACTCTGAATTTTCCCTCCTGGATGGCCTAGGGAAGCTTGACCATCTCATCGCTCGTACCAAAGAGTACGGCATGGACTCCTTGGCACTTACAGATCACGGTGCTATGTACGGATCGTTTAAATTTTATGTAAAGGCCAAAGCTGCTGGTATCAAACCCATCATTGGCGTTGAGACCTATATGGCTCGCCGAAGTCGCTTTGACAAAGAGGCAAAGATTGATACAAATCCCTTCCACTTACTCCTTCTAGCCCAAAACGATATAGGATACCGCAATCTGATGAAACTTGTCACAGTCGCACATCTCGAGGGATTTTTCTATAAACCTCGTATCGATTGGGAACTGCTTAAAGAGCATCACGAAGGAATCATATGTACCAGCGCGTGCATGCAGGGGCAAGTGCCATACCTCTTACGCCACAACCAGGAAGCGGAGGCTGAAAAGATCGCCCTCCAATATGCAGAACTGTTTGGACCAGACCACTATTATATAGAACTCCAAAAACACCCGGCGATCCCTGAGATTGAACCACTCAATGAAATGCTTGTAAAACTTGCCCGCAAGCTCGGCCTGCCACTCGTGGCGACAAACGACATACATTATGTAGACAAAGATGACGCAGAGGCGCAAGATATATTGCTTTGCGTGCAGACGCAGACGACAGTACTAGACAAGGATCGCAAGCTCACAATGCTTGACTCGCCTGATTTTTATATGAGGAGTCCTGATGAGATGAAAGAGCTCTTTGCCCAGTACCCAGAGGCAATTGCAAACACTGTAAAAATTGCAAAAATGTGTGATATCACTCTCTCTGTAGGAAAGTGGATACTGCCAAAATTTCCACTTCCCGATGATGAGACTCCTGAGTCGTATTTGCGTAAAATTATATTTGAGCGCCTACCCAAAAAGTATAAAGAAACACCCCAATCGCTCTTAGACCGCCTCGAGTATGAATTGGATATCATCAAAACCAAAGGGTATTCTACCTACTTTCTCATCGTCCAGGATTTCGTCAACTGGGCTAAAGACAATGGGATCTCTGTGGGCCCCGGGAGAGGTTCAGCTGCTGGATCTATCGTTACCTATATTTTAAATATTACTGGAGTTGATCCGCTGTATTTTAATTTACCCTTTGAACGATTTCTCAATCCGTATCGCCCAAGTGCCCCTGATATTGATCTGGATTTTGCCGATGACCGCAGGGAGGAAGTGATAGCCTATGTTACCCAGAGGTATGGCTCTGATAAAGTAGCCCAGATATGTACCTTTGGCACCATGGAGGCCAAGGGTGCTGTACGGGATACAGGGAGAGCCTTGGGCATGCCGTATGCCGGGCCAGATAGGATATCCAAAATGATTCCTGCGGGTGTCCAGGGAGCATCCATGAGTATAGATAAGGCTCTAGAGCAATCACCTGAGCTTGCCCATGCATACCGGACTGAGCCAGAGACTAAAAAGCTTCTAGATGTTGCCAAAAAGCTCGAGGGAGTGTCACGTCATGCCTCAGTCCATGCTGCAGGAGTTGTGATAGCAGATAAGCCTATCGTCAACTATGCACCACTCCAGCGAGAAAGCAAAGGTGACCGCATCATCACCCAATATGATATGTATGCAATCGGCGAGGATGGGGTGGGACTGCTCAAAATGGACTTTTTGGGACTGCGAAATTTGACCATCATGAGTCATGCTCTACGACTGATAGAAGAGGTACAGGGGATAAAAGTAGATATGACCACTATTCCTTTAGATGACCAAAAAGCATTTAAATTATTGGCGGATGGTGAAACGACTGGGGTGTTTCAACTTGAGTCTGCAGGTATGCGCCGATATATCCGAGAGCTAAAACCTACCAACATCTTTGATCTGATGGCAATGGTGGCACTTTATCGACCTGGTCCCATGCAAACGATACCAGAATTTATCAAACGTAAACATGACCCCAGTACAATCGTCTATCCAGATCCCAGACTTAAAGATGTGCTTGCCCAGTCCTATGGCATTATTTGTTACCAAGATGATGTGCTGCTAACCGCCATAACGCTTGCGGGTTACACATGGGGAGACGCTGACAAGCTCCGGAAAGCTGTGGGCAAAAAAATAGCTGTTGAGATGAAAAAACAACACGAAAAATTTGTTGAGGGGTGCGTCCACAATGGGATTACAGCTAAAAAAGCAGAAGACATTTGGCACATGATTGAGCCATTTGCAGGCTACGGGTTTAACAAGGCACATGCTGCCTGCTATGCCATGATTGCGTATCAGACAGCCTACCTAAAAGCCAATTACCCTGTAGAGTTTATGACTGCAGTGTTTACTGCTGAGTCTCGTGCAAATACAGGTCCTGCCCGTGATGAAAAAATGGGTGTTATCCTCGATGAGTGTCGTCGTATGGCTATTCAAATATTACTGCCTGACATCAACGATTCGAGTTTTGACTTTAGTACAGATGGCATTAGTATCCGATTGGGGCTTTCTGCAGTGAAAAATGTAGGGGATGCTGCTATCGAATCCATCATTGCTACACGTGCTTCAGGTGGACCCTTTAAAAACTTTTCAGACTTTATCAGTAGATTAGATGGAAGTAAGGTAAATAAAAAGGTACTTGAGTCTCTCATTCGAAGTGGAGGGATGGATAGATTTGGTGGGCGCGCAGCCATGCTTTCAGTGCTAGAAGACGAGCTTGGCACAGCCAATAAAAAAAGAAAAGCCTCTGTAGACGGACAATTTGGGTTATTTGATGAAGCTGAAGAGGAGGCTACTTCTATCGCCAGCCAATTGCCAGATGTTGAAGAGTTTAGTCAGGAGGTGCTACTTACCTACGAAAAGGAACTCTTGGGTTTTTACTTGACAGCCCATCCGCTTGAACGGTTTAGAGCAACTCTTGCATCCTCAGGTGTGCTCACTTTTGCAGCGCTCGGGGAGGATAAAATCGGACAACAAGTTCGAGTTGGAGGCATCATTGTCGCTGTTCGAAAGGTAGTGACTCGTACAACAAATCAGGAAATGGCGTTTGTCAAACTCGAGGATCTGACGGGATCAATTGAGCTTGTCATTTTTCCAAAAACGTATGCAAAAGTATATAGTCAACTTATACCAGACTCTGTAGTGACCGTCTCTGGAAAAGTTGATCAGAAGGAAGATCGCATTATGATTTTGGCTGATAGTATATCTCCATTGGTGCAATAACACGCCCGTATTTACCTAATTGACATATTGATAATCCTCTTCTACAATTATCCTGTTTGGTACACATTGACCAAATTAATTTTGATTGTGAAAAAGACGCAGTTTGATCTCCATCTATCAGAACACCAATTGGAGGTCAAAAAGCGCAATACTGATCAAGCAAAACCAAAACAAACTGTTTCCGTTTGGAAACATGTGGGTTTTTACAGTAATATAGGTTTTGTCATCGTCATACCACTGGTGGTTATGACTGGAGCAGGGATTTATATAGATCAACGCTTCAGTACAGCTCCCTACGGCAAATATATAGGAATTGCACTTGGATTTTTCTTTTCAATATCTGGATTTGTCAAATCAATAAATGACTTTATATCAGAGATGAAAAAAAATTCCTAAACGAATTTATGGCAGCCGAAGGACCACATGTATCTATCGCCGCAGAAACGCTTACAAAAGTAGCGGGATTTCCTATCACAAATGCTCTTATTTCTACATGGGTAGTCATGGGAGTAATTACTATCGCAACACTCATTACAGTCTCCACACTCAAAAAGAGGCCTGGATATTGGCAAATCATGATAGAGTTGCTTGTAGGCGGGTTATATAACTTTGTGGGTGGCATCGTAGGCAAAGAACATGTGACTGCAGTGTTTCCTATATCTGCAGCTGCCTTCATATTTATACTAACCAGTAATTGGTTTGGGCTTCTGCCGGGCGTAGGATCATTTGGTATTCGAGAAACTGAGAGTGTGGTCAAATCATTTAAAGCCTATGCAAATGAACCAGCGGTCATGGAAGAAAATACCACTGGTACAACTGCAGAAAAAACATCTGTGACTACGACTCATAATGAAGAATCAAAAGGAGCCGAAGAGACACATGTAAAGACTCGGATTTTGCCTTTATTTCGAGCACCAACCGCAGATCTCAATCTCACAATCGGTTTAGCACTTGTTACCATGGCTTTTGTTGAGTACTATGCGTTAAAGGTTTTGGGACTGAGCTATTTAGGTAAATTCTTTAACTTCAAAAATCCAGGCGTATTTATTTTGGGTATCCTTGAGCTAGTCTCTGAGTTTTCCCGCGTGATCTCATTTGCATTTCGTTTGTTTGGAAACGTCTTTGCAGGAGAGGTGCTCTTGACCGTCATGACGTTTCTCGTCGCATTTCTCGTACCAGCACCATTTTATGGAATTGAAGTGTTTGTGGGTGTGATCCAAGCATTTGTGTTTGCCATGCTTGCCGCAGTGTTTACCAAAGTAGCCTTAGCTCATGGGGAGCATGCACACAGTGAGCATGCCACCGAACATGCTGCTGCGTAGTTCAAATTGGTAAAAAAGTATATAAGTTTATTTAAAGGGAGGTACATATGGATGTTGAAGCCACAAGACTTTTGGCCACAGGTTTGACAATTGCCATAGGTGGCATAGGGCCAGGTATAGGTATAGGTATGACTGCAGCCAAAGCAGTCGAGGCTATTGGTCGCAACCCAGATGCAGCAGGTCAGATACAAACAAACATGATTTTGGGTATGGCGTTTGCTGAGGCTATCGCCATCTACGCACTCGTGTTTTCACTGATCATTCGATTCGTCTAATCTATAAAAATTATCTTGCTTCTTATCTGTAGTTACAGAAAGAACGAGAAGGAGGTGTATATCCATGGAACAGTTAGGAATTGATCCAAAATTATTACTCGCACAAATTGTCAATTTTGGGCTGGTTGTATTCTTATTACACAAAGTACTTTTTAAGAAAGTGCTTGAGATGCTTTCAAAACGTCAAAAAGAGATCGAAGAAGGGTTGGCACTTTCTGAAAAATCCAAAGAAGAATTAGACGCGCTTGAAAAAAAGAAAGAAAAGTACATGGATAGTGCACGCAAAGACGCACAGACACTTATGGCTGAAGCGCGTAAAAAAGCCAAAGACGAAGAAAAGACGATTCTTGAGCATGCGCATGCACAAGCTGAGACAGTGCTAGAAAAAGCTCGTGCAGAAGCCAAGACCTACAGAGAACAAGTGGAGTCCGATATACAAGCACAAGCTGTTGAGCTGGCAGGGGTCATGGTAAAAAAACTGCTCCCAGATTTTGTCAGTACAGCTGATCAGAAAAAGCTTCTGGACAAAAGTCTTTCAACATTAGCAAACTAAACGATTATGAAAGTAAAAAACGTATCTGAAACAAAATCAGTTGTTCGTTTGGCTATTGAGCCTGATGCCAACCAAAAAAAACAAATCACTGCATTTGTCGTATCCAAAGGTGGATCAGAGCAGGCTATAAGTTATATCGTAGATCCTACAGTGCTTGGTGGAGTGCAGATTCGAGTTGGGGATTATCTACTGGATGCAACACTGTCTCATCAACTTACCGAAATGCTTGCGAGCCTAAAGGAGAATAACTAATTTATGAAATCAGCTACGCTAGATATGTCGACTGTCACAAAGCAAGTACAAGATTTCAAGCCCTCTGTTCGCTCTGAGCGCGTGGGCATGATTGCTGAGGTACGAGATGGTGTGGTGAAGATTAACGGTCTTCCAGATGTTGCATATTTTGAAATTATAAACTTTCCAGGTGGCGTCCAGGGTGTGGCTATCAATCTCGAAGAAGATCAGGTAGGAGCAATCGTACTTGGTGATTATTTGACACTCAATGAAGGTGACATTGTCACAACAACTGGGAGAGTATTGTCTGTGCCTGTTTCTGAAAATTTTCTCGGCAGAGTTGTAAATCCCATGGGTGCACCAGTAGACGGTGGTGCAGCTATAGAATCAAAACAGTATTATCCGATTGAAAAAATTGCTCCAAATGTGACCGTGCGTCAATCTGTGACGACACCACTCCAAACTGGTATAAAAGCGATAGATGCCATGATTCCAATTGGTCGCGGTCAGAGACAGCTGATCATCGGAGACCGTTCTACTGGTAAAACTGCAATTGCAGTGGATGCAATCATCAATCAAAAAGATGGGGATGTTATTTGTATATATGTAGCTATAGGACAAAAAACTGCGCGTGTCGCACAGGTTGTAGCACAGCTTGAGGCACATGGTGCTATGAAACATACGATAGTAGTGTCAGCAACTGCTTCAGATCCAGCAGCATATCAGTATCTGGCTCCATATGCAGGCGTTGCGCTCGCAGAATACTTTATGGATAAAGGGCGAGAAGTGCTTATCATCTATGATGATCTCACCAAACACGCATATGCCTATCGTCAAATTTCACTCGTGCTTCGCAGACCTTCTGGCCGTGAGGCATATCCCGGAGACGTATTTTATCTCCACAGTAGACTGCTAGAGCGTGCCTGCCGATTAAATAAAGAAAGTGGCGGTGGAAGCATTACTGCGCTTCCCATTATTGAAACCCAAGCAAATGACGTCTCTGCATACATTCCTACCAATGTCATTTCTATTACTGACGGTCAGATCTTTTTAGAGTCAGATCTCTTTAATGCAGGGCAACGTCCAGCTATTAACGTAGGCATCTCAGTATCTCGTGTGGGAGGAGCAGCCCAAGTAAAAGCCATGAAAAAAGTTGCAGGCAATCTCCGTCTAGATTTGGCCCAGTATAGAGCTTTGGCTGCTTTTGCACAATTTAGTTCAGATGTTGACGATGTCACCAAGCGTCAGATTGACCGTGGTGCACGTATGACTGAGCTACTCAAGCAAGCCCAGTATGTGCCTATGGCCACAGAGATGCAGATAGCTATCATCTGGGCTGGTGCAAATGGACATTTGGATGATATACCTGTTGCCAAAATATCAGATTTTGAAAAAGGATTTGTACAACATCTGGAGACCAACTTCAAAAAGATGCTCGCCACTCTTGCCAAAGAGCCAGTGCTTACTGAGTCGGTAGAGACAGATCTCAAAAAAGCTGTCTCAGAATATAAAAAGATTTTCGTCTAACTCTCTCTTGCATGTCGGGTAAGTCGAAAAAAAATCTTTTTCAAAACGCGTATCTATGTTAAATATTCGTCTTATCAAAGGGCGCATCAAATCAGCCAAAAATATTGCCCAAATTACCAAGGCCATGGAGCTTGTGGCTGCGTCAAAGATGAAAAAAGCCCAAGCGCTAGCGGCTTCTGGTAAGCTCTATGCCAATCGTATTTATGAGCTTGTCATGCAACTGGGGGCAAACAACAAGACAAACCTCCACCCACTTCTTTTGCCCCCCAAATCAATTACTGGTAAAAAACTTGTTATCTTTATTTCAACCAACAAAGGCTTGTGTGGTGGTCTCAATGCAAATCTCAATCGACATGTATTGGCTACATTTGGCAATGATCCAAATGTGAGCTATATTACACTGGGCAAAAAAGCAGCATTGCTTGTTGCAAGATTAAAAAGTACTCTTCTTGCTGATTTTTCAGACAGGGTACCGTTTGCAAATACAGTGCCTGCACTTACTGAGCTGATGATGCAAGAGTTTCTTGCCCATAGAGTCGATAGTGTGCACCTAGTCTATAGCGAATTTATGAGCGCGCTCCGTCAGGAGGCTGTGCATAAGCAAATTATCCCGTTGTCTATTGTCGGTGACCTATCAGTGCCCAAAATCAGTGGTGTCCAACTTATTGAACCAGATGCTGAAACGGTATTTAACGAACTAATTCCTCATTATCTAGAAAATCAGCTTCGTGATGCCATCTTGCAGGCCGACGCCAGTGAGCACAGCGCACGTATGGTAGCAATGCGAAATGCGACAGACAATGCAAAAGGACTCATCAGTGATCTGACTCTTTTGCACAATAAGGCGCGACAAGAAAAGATTACCAGTGAAATCTTGGATATGGTCACTGCACGGAGTGCTGTAGAGGTTTGATACATTGCTACATTGTTAAATTGCTCTATTGTTATAATTACAATAAAACAATTTACCAAATTAACAATATAATCTAATTCATACTTTTGTGAAAGGAATATAACACTATGAAAAAAGCAGAAACCAAAAATCTTCCAACAGGTACCATTACGGCCATCATTGGAGCCGTTATTGATGTGCAATTTGAAGAGGGGTATGTGCCTGGAATTTATGATGCACTTGAGGTCGTCCATCCTGACACAAAACAAATACTTATCCTAGAAACTGCCATTCAACTTGGTAATGGCTGCGTGCGCACAATTGCTATGTCTTCGACAGATGGATTTCGTCGTGGTCAAGAGGTAGTCGCTACTGGCAAGCCTATCGCAGTTCCAGTAGGAAATGAGACGCTCGGACGCATTTTTAATGTTACTGGTGAAGTAATTGATCAGGGAAAAGCCTTAACTGCTGGGGTAACTAGTCACCCCATACATCGCAAGGCACCCTCGTTTACAGACCAAAGTAAACAGGTAGAGGTGTTAGAAACTGGTATAAAAGTCATCGACTTAATCGCGCCATTTGTCAAAGGTGGTAAAACCGCTATCTTTGGTGGAGCTGGAGTTGGCAAAACCGTTACCATCCAAGAGCTTATCCACAACGTCGCTGAGTTTCATGCGGGCGTTTCTGTATTTGCAGGAGTAGGCGAGCGTACTCGAGAGGGAAATGATCTTTGGCATGAAATGAAGGAGAGTGGAGTGATAGGTAAAACTGCACTAGTGTTCGGACAGATGAACGAACCACCAGGAGCACGTTTGCGTGTGGCATTGACAGGGCTTACGATGGCTGAGTATTTCCGTGATGAAGAAGGTCAAGACGTACTGCTATTTATCGACAATGTATTTCGTTTTGCACAAGCTGGAAGCGAGGTGTCAGCACTTTTAGGTCGTATTCCATCGGCAGTAGGCTATCAGCCGACACTCAATAGCGAAATGGGTGCGCTCCAGGAACGCATTACCAGTACTAAACGTGGATCTATCACGTCCGTACAGGCAGTATATGTGCCAGCAGACGACTATACTGATCCTGCACCAGTGGCGACGTTTGCACATTTGGACTCAACAATTTCTCTTGAGCGTTCTATCGCTGAGCAAGGTCTGTTTCCAGCAGTAGATCCACTCGCCTCAAACTCTCGCATTCTGGAGCCCGGTGTTGTAGGCGAAGAGCATTACCGAGTCGCGCGTGGTGTGCAAAAGGTGCTACAACGCTACAAGGATTTGCAAGACATCATCGCAATCTTGGGCATGGAAGAGCTCTCTGATGATGACAAACTAATCGTCTCTCGCGCCCGCAAGATCCAAAGATTTTTGACCCAGCCAATGTTTGTGGCAGAAGCATTTACCGCAAAACCAGGCAAATACGTGTCACTCCCAGAAACCATTCGTGGATTTAGTGAGATCCTTGCAGGCAAACACGATGACAAGCCAGAACAAGCATTTTACATGGTCGGCGGCATAGATGAGGTGAAGTAGTCTAGTGTATGCAGAGCCGTTCATGATTGTGGTTTCTTTTTATTGTCATTTCAACCCTGTCTAACGGGGGAGAAATCCCGACAGGATACGCATGTGCGGTTGATAATTATAATTTGGTAATTTGTTTGTAATTTGTATTTTTGAATTTGGATTTTTAAAGTATGAATAAATTTTTATTAGAAATCGTCACTCCCGCTCGCAAGGTGTTTGAGGAAGAAGTGACACAAGTAAACGCACCCACGATGGATGGGGTAGTTGGCATTCTCGCCCATCACGCGCCCTTGCTCACTGCTCTCAAAGAGGGAGAAATTAAAATTGTCACAGAAGAAAAAGAATTTTATCTTGCAGTCGGTGGTGGTTTTATGGAAGTAGGCAATAACAAAGCACGAATACTTGTGGCCAAAGCCATGTATGCTGATGAGCTCAATGAAGCTGAAATCCAAAAAGCTATGGCAGCTGCCAAAGAAGTGATTGCTAACAAAGGCAAAGGAAATGAACTTCGCGAGGCGCAAGCTGTCATGCGTCGTAGTATATGGGAATTGAGTGTACTAAAGCGCAGAACAAAAAATTCATACTCTTGACACCTTTTGTCTCTCTTAGTACACTACCCTCTGATGAAAGTATCCGATGTGATGTGTGCCAAAGACATCGAAACTGCCACCCCCAAGACTCCCTTTAAAGAGTTATGGAAAGCTATCTTTAAACGCAAAATACACGCCCTCCCTGTAGTAGAAAAATCAGGCAAACTTGTAGGAATTATTGTTGAAGAAGACCTACTAAAACAACTCTATCCTGGGTATGGAGAGATGATGGATGAATTTTCAAGTGTCATGGACTTTGAAGCTATGGAGCAAAAAGTCAAAGAACTCTCCTCTCTTACCGCAGAGTCTATTATGAGTAAGCGAGTCATATTTACTCGTATGGAGACACCTGCTATGCGTGCGCTTTCACGAATGATGGCCCGTGGCGTGAGTCAATTGCCAGTGTTGTCAGATAACGATCAAGTGATAGGAATTGTCACTAAAAGTGATGTATTCAAAGGCATTTTTCTTCGTCAACTTGCCAAAGAGCAAACAGCTCCAATCTCTCAGGCGCCTATACCAAAAGCGCAAACCACCCATCGTAAAAAAAGAAAGCAAATGTAAAATAAAATCGCCTTGTTTTAGACGCATCAAGTTAGCAGTCTATTGTATGTAGACTATGGCGTGCTAAAATACGCTATGCCAACGAAATTTATCTTTATCTCAGGTGGTGTGATTTCTGGTTTAGGCAAAGGCATCACCACCGCTTCCATAGCATTGCTTCTGCAAAATAGAGGCTACCGTGTCACCCTCGTCAAATGTGAAAATTACCTGAATATAGATTCAGGCCTTATCAATCCCATAGAGCATGGTGATGCATATCTGATGGACGATGGCACAGAAGCTGATATGGATATGGGGACGTACGAAAAGTTTTTGGATAAAAATATGTACCGTCACAACTTTGTGACCATGGGACAAATTTACAAAACTGTCATAGATCGAGAGCGAAATTTTGAGTATGAGGGCGAAGATGTTGAGGCGATCCCACATGTTACAGACGAGATCATACGGCGCATAAAAGAAGCTGGTGAAAAAGAAAAGAGCGATGTTGTCATAGTAGAGCTTGGTGGCACCACTGGTGAATATCAAAACGCCTTGTACTATGAAGCTTCACGTATACTTTCTCTCAACAAAAAGCACTCAGTCGTTCATATTCATGTGAGTTATTTGCCTACCCCCAGCCACTTGGGAGAGCCCAAGACCAAGCCTACCCAGCTGTCTGTGCGAGTGCTCAATAGTATGGGCATCCAACCAGACTTTATCGTAGCCAGATCTGAAAACCCTATGGATGAGCGCAGGCGTGCGCGCTTTGCACTTTTTTGCAATGTCTTACCAGAATATGTAATTGACAATGTAGATATGCCAAGTCCCTATGAAGCCCCAAATCACTTCGCAGACCAAGGATTTGATACAAAAATTCTTGATGAACTAGGGCTACCTCATAAAAAATTAGACCTCGAAGCATGGAAAGAGATGACAAAAACCATTACAGCCAAAAAAGACAAAGAAATCACGATAGCCATAGTAGGTAAGTATTTTGCCACAGGTGAGTATCAGCTCAGAGACAGCTATGCTGCTCTCCTGGATGCCATAGATCATGCTAGTTGGGCTATGAAAGCCGAAGCACAGCTTCGGTGGGTGCAGGCAGAACAAGTAGAGAAAGGTGATCTGAGTCAGTTGTCTGGTGTACAAGGGATAATCGTTCCCATCGGGTGGGGGAGTCGTGGAGTCGAAGGAAAAATAAAAGCAATTGAGTTTGCTCGTACGCAAAAAATACCTTACCTTGGTCTTTGCTACGGGATGCAGCTTGCATGCGTAGAGTTTGCGAGAAATGTGGCGGGTCTAGCTGGCGCCCATACTGTAGAGTGTGATCCTAAGACAAAATATCCAGTGATCCACATGATTTCCGGTCAAGAAGATGTCATAAAGAGACGAGCCTATGGTGGGACCATGAGACTTGGACGTTGGGAGTGCCTCGTGAAAGAGGGTACGATTGCAGATCAGAGCTATACTCGTTACAAGGCCTACGATGATGCTGCCAAGCGCACTGTATACGAGCGTCATAGACACAGATATGAGTTTAATGACGAGTTTGCCAGTCAACTAGAGAAAAAGGGCTTGATATTTGCTGGTCGTTCAACAGTAGAACAGCTGGCAGAGATTGTTGAGCTTCCGCAAGCTGTGCATCCATTTTTCGTTGCTACCCAGTATCACCCTGAATATCGGTCTAGACCCCTTAGGCCACATCCACTATTTTTGGATTACATCGCAGCTTGCATGAAAAAATAGCCTCAAAACTGGCTATTTCAGGAGTGGTATTAAAATATACCCTCATTTTGGCTCATCTGATATATCTCTTGTTCTAGGCACGAAAACCTGATATACTATATATTCTATGGCAAACCTCGTGACATGGCTCGGTACTCCTGTGCATCCAGGCGACACGGTTCGCGTGCACTACAAACTTATTGAAAAAGAAAAAACCAGTGGGAAAGGTAAGCGTGAAGTCAAAGAGACGACACGTGAGCGTACACAGCCCTACGAGGGCATCGTGCTGGCTATCAAAGGAAGTGTAGAAAACTGCATGATCACAGTCCGCAAAATCGGCGCTGGTGGCGTAGGTATTGAGCGTATATTTCCCTTGACATCTCCTTGGGTTAAAAAAGTAGAAGTGAAAAAAATCGCTACTGTTCGCCGAGCCAAATTGTATTATCTACGTGACAAAACCGCCAAAGAGACAGCCCGCATCAGCGAAAATGTCCAGGTGGACCGCAGCGCTTCCAACTAATATTCTTGAGAATAATTCTTATTAATTCTTTTTGGATTTTTTGACGTGCACATATATCAGCAGTACTATCTAGCTTCCTATAAATCATATGTCACTTGAAAAGAAAATAATCGGTACACGTGGCGAGCAGATCGCCTCCGATTATCTCTTGAAAAAGGGCTACAAGATTATTGCCAGAAACTTTCGTATACGCTACGGCGAACTAGATATTATTTGTATAAAAGATAACGTTCTTATTTTTGTTGAGGTAAAAACCCGTACAGACGCGCAGTACGGAACCCCCGAAGAAGCAGTTACTCCCAGAAAACTCCGAGAAATTATCCTCACATCACAATTTTATATCGCTGGGCACAAGGGGCTTCCCGAGAGGCAGAGGATTGATGTGATAGCAATAGTCTGTGATGCAGGTGGAAAGGTATCTTCACTAAAACACCTTGAGAATGTTAGTCAGTAATTCTACTGAGCGAGTAATTGTGGTTGCTCGTGATGAAGTTTTACGATTAGCTCGCTAAACAGTGAATTTGCCCAGATAAACCAGTGCCTCGTATAGTGATGCGGATCATCCACATGTATGCTTTCATGTATGAAGTGCGTATTAGCATGCGTTTTCTGTAGCGTATCTAAGCAGGTTGTTATTTCCGTAGGATCTTGACTTGTTATTGCTTGAATAATCGTTGCCAGAGGCCAGAATTTATCACACACACCGACATGTGGAGAGGTTATGCCACAGGCAATTTTGCCATGCGCATAAAAAGAATTCCATTCAGAAAGTATGAGTTTTCGCGTATTTTGATAGATTGGATCTTCAGTAGATATATACCCAAGATATGGAAGAGCAAGGAGGCTAGGGATATTTGGATCATCCATCACACAACTCGAGCCAAATCCGTCTACTTCATACGCATAGATCTTCTCATATTCAGGATGGGTGACGATGCCCCATTTTTGTATGCCTTCATCAATCTGATTGATAAGCGTTTTTGCAATTTTTTCCAAATCATACTCACCAACATGGTCAAGAATGACGACAACCTCTCGTAAAAAAGAAACAATCATGGCGTTTGATGGGATGTGATAAGGAAACACACATTCATCATCCGAAGGTCGAAATACAGAACGAGACAGTCCGCAGTGTTTTCCAGGATATCCAAATCCATGGAGTCTGACTGCAGGGTGGAGGTGGCCAGATTTGGTTGTAAAGTGATAGAGGAGATCGATATTTTCTTTATTGAGTGTATTTTGTTCTATGAGAATTACCTCTAGGCATTTTCGTACAGCTTGCCTCCAGATAGCGCCAAATGGCTTTGTATCATTTGTCTCATTGAAATATCCGTAAGACAGGCGAAAAAAGGCAGCGATACTATCAAGTTCAAATTTACGTTCCCATACCGTTCCATCTTTCTCAAACGCGTTCGCATAGGGATCTGTCAGGATGCATTTTGCTTGGCGGTTGATAAGACCTATGAATAAATTTCGTAATTCTTCATCGTGTTTGATAAGCGGCAGATACTGCCAGACTTGGTTTGTCGAGTCCCGCAGCCACATGGCAGGAATGTCTCCTGTGATGACAAATGTGTCCATATCCTGAACGCTTGTTTGTTGGTTATGATAGACAGCAGTATCCAGGGCATTTGGAAAACATTGCATAAACATCCTGCGAAGTTCCTCATTTGCGATCGTAGGGCTTATGGAGTCTATGAAATCTTCAACAGTTGTATTTCTGCAGAGCCTCTCGTCTGGATCGGGTCGTGCAATTAGGTGAGAGAAGTTATGAATCTGATCAGTCTTTCTGTGGGGCATACTATGAGTATAGCGTACTTTTTTGGGTAAAAAAAAGATGAGGGTGAACTATTTTAGTTGATCAGCTATCCATGTGTGAATATCTGCCCAATTGTCTGTGCCGGATCGTGGCACGAGAATGTACTGTCCATCACGTGATGTCGTATGTGTAAGTATATTATCCTCCGTAAGTGCTATGGAGACGACTTTATAGGAATTATACGCAAGCGCATTAGTGATGCCTTTATGTATATCTCCCAGTAATATGTCTGTTTTAAACGTTTCACTCAGTTGTGTTGAGAGGGGGATAAGTTTTGGGATAAATGAAAGTGTGAGCACTTTTTGTTTGACAGCAGATAGTAGTGCTTTTTGACGATTTGATCTGCCGAAATCAGAACCATCCTCTGGGGAATGTCTTGAGCGTACATAGGAGAGAGCTGTGGCTCCGTCCATATGATGTATACCTGCGGTAAAATGAAGTGTTTGATATCTGCACGGATACACTTCATAAGCTGGTGCTGTTAAAAGTTGAAAATCAAGCGTGGGAATTTCATCTTTACTATATCCACATGTGTCGGACTCTTTACCATCGATAGGATATTCTGGATCTGTAAATTCTTTTTCTACTTTGATATCAATTCCCTCAAGTGCATCTATCGCTTTTGTAAATCCACGAAAGTCTATTCCGACGAAATGATTCACTGGTAAACCAGTGACTTGGCTTGTGACATATTCAACAAGTTTCCCTCCGCCATTTGGATTTTGAAATTCAGAAGGCTTATTTGGAAATGCAGTATCATCCATGCCCACCACATATGAAGCATTTATTTTTTTGTAGGCTACTGTCTGTGTGCTCGTAGGAATTTGAATCCATGTGTCTCTTGGGATTGATATCAAAAAGATTTTTGCAAGTTTTGGATCTATATGGGCGACTATGATCGAATCGGTTAAATACGTACCGTCATGATTGCCCCCTCCGTAGCCTATGAGGGCGATATCAAACGCTTGATCAAAATTAATATTTTTTGGTTTTGGTGACGGAGTAGGCGAGAGTAATTTTGGTTTGCTCATATTTGTTGTTGTTTGCACGGGCGGTGCATGTGGTTTTTGTATCCACGCCACAATAAATACGATGACAAAAATACTACAGACAACTATTAGTGGGCTAAAGGTGTAGTGCTTTTTTCTTGTAAATCTCATTGGAAAATCCTATGTAGTTCTTGAGTGTCCATAGCTTAAAGGTACTGTATGTACCCACAAAAAATTTCCAGAAATATATTCTATCATTAATTCACCCAACATGAGGTTGCGTTAGCGTAAAAGTTACAACTGAATGATTGCTGAAATGCAAAGGTTAAGGTGTGGGGGTTGGCGAATTAGTGGGAGTTGGACTTGGGGTGGACGTACTCGTTGGAGTTGGGGTAGATGTTGGGGCAATTGTAGACGTAGGCGTAGCCGTAGGAGCAGTCGAGGATGTAGGAGTATTTGCATTTGTGACAGTCACCGATCCAAAGTTTCCAAACGAGTAACTTTTGCCATTTTTAGACATACTTACACTCATGGCATTAGTAACGGCATTTGTAGTTGAGAGGACAAAAGTAGCCTGACCCAGATTATCTGTAGTGCTTGTGCCAGTAGCATATGGGGAAATAGTCGCGGAACCATCTGAGCTGGAAAGTGTTACAGCCCAGCCAGCCAGTACGGTACCAGTCGAATCTTTGAGAGTAATCGTAATCTGAGATTTTGTTGAGCCGTTATTTGGGATGCTCGTGGGATTTGCAGAAAAACTAGATTTGCTGCTGTCTGGCATGCCAGGAGTTGGTGCTGGTGTAGGAGAGTTGGGATTAGGAGTAGGAGTATAGGATTTTTTATATTTGATTTCTGCAGTTGGTTCTGGTGTAGCATCCTCTACTGTAGGGCGTACCGTCGAGGTAGGCATAGGTGTGCTTGTTATATCTTCCTCATCTGAAGACATTTGACTATCAGATAATTGGGCGTTGTTTCTACGCTTCGCATTGATGACTGCCAAATCAATGGCCAAAACGAAAAGCAATATGATACTAAGCACAATGAGAATCTTATATTTTTCAACAAACTGAAAGAGTGGTGCAAGTCTATCGCCATGATGATTGGATGCATGGTGTGATAGATGCTGATTTGTAAGCATGTCCATAATCAAGAAATTATATCTAAACCGTACAAAGAAACCAAGACTAGTCGATTTTATACATGTGTATCCGCAAGAAATGTTACAGTAATTATCCGAGGATGTACGAAAATTGTGTATAATATAAAATATGAACATTGAAACGATTGTCGTTGTGATTTTCGTGAGTGTGGTTGTATATCTGTTATATCTTTACAATAAACTAGTTACCCTACAAACGCGTATTGACGAAGGGTGGTCGGGGATCGATGTGCAGCTCAAGCGCCGGGCGGAGCTGATTCCCAACCTTGTAAGCACAGTAAAGGGTTTTGCCAAGCATGAAGAAGGTATATTTAAACAAATAGCGGTAGCACGGTCTGCACAGTCACTAGCTGACACCAAAGAAAAGCAACTTGCAGCACATAGCGCTGTAACAGGAGCTCTCAAAAGTCTGTTTGCTGTAGCTGAAGCCTATCCCAAGCTCACATCCAGTCAAAGCTATCTCCAGATGCAAAAAGAGCTTGGTGATACCGAGGATAAGATTGCCTACGCCAGGCAATACTACAACACACAAGTATTAGAATTTATTAAAACTTCAAAAACCATTCCAGGAGTATGGATTGCTCAAGCATGTGGATTTTCCAAAAAAGAGTATATCAGCATAGCAGAAATGGATAGGGCATTGCCCGCAGTACATTTTGAAACTACCTAAATATATGTCTATACGATCACAAATTGAAGCCAACAAATGGAAATCCACTCTCTTTATATTGAGCTTTGTGGCAATCGTGGGATTTTTATCATATGTACTAGGGCAAGCGCTTGGCTATGGAGATGCATTTTTGCCTATTGCTATTGTTATTTCTCTAGGTTCCAGCTTTGTCAGTTACTACTGGTCTGACAAGATCGTGCTTGCTATGAGTGGAGCTCGTCTAGCTGATAGAAAAAAAGATTTTGATCTTTATACCGTCACAGAAAATTTATGTATTGCAGCCCACTTGCCAATGCCTAAGTTATATGTGATCGACGACACAGCTATGAATGCGTTTGCAACAGGCAGAGACCCCCAGCATGCCGTAGTGTGTGCCACCACAGGTATTGTGTCAGAGCTGAGTCGCGCAGAACTTGAAGGCGTTATCGCACATGAGTTATCGCATATCACAAATTATGACATCAGATTTATGGCAATTGTGTCAGTCCTCGTAGGCACCATTGCATACATGGCAGATTTTTTCCTCCGGTCTCTTTGGTGGATAGGAGATCGTGACGGTGATAGAAAAAATACCAGTGGTATCTTTTTAATTCTTGGTATCGTACTGGCAATCATTAGCCCTATTATTGCAACTATCATCCAGATGGCAGTTTCGCGAAAACGAGAGCTTCTAGCAGATGCATCTGGCGCAGATCTCACGCGAAACCCAGAAGGACTGGCACGTGCACTTGAAAAAATTTCCAGTGACAAAGAGGTTCTGGAGGCAGCCACCAATGCCACAGCTCATTTGTATATCTGTAATCCGTTTAAAGGCAAAGAGTTTGGTGCATGGTTTTCTAAACTTTTTGACACACATCCACCTATAGAAGAGCGTGTGAAATTGTTACGCCAGATGTAGATACAATTGCCACTTTCAACGTTCCTAATAAAGGACAGATTTTGCTATTATGTGCGGGTTATGAGTCAAAAACCAGAAAGGGCAATGTATACAGATAATCCATTGAGGAGATTGCAAACAAAACTGCAAGGTCATGTTCCACCTTTGCTTTACGCATTTTATGAAAATGGGTTGCTCGAGGATACGAAGTTGGCTGAAGCTTATGAAAATCAAAAGGAACCTATACCAGATGATGTTACTTTGACAGGCTTACAGATTACCATACGTGCTGTGGATCGTCTTGCTGAAAAGGGATTTACTTTTTCAAATTTACTCCAATATGCTTTAGGCTCAGCGATGGATGGTTTGGATGGCCCATATGCAAGGCATTTGGATTTAGCATCAATAGATGGAGGCTTAAAAGATGTGTTAACAGATCGCATACTTGAATTTTATATGGCTAAAAAGATTTATAGTAAAAAAAGTGAAAGCGGGATGACAAAAGATGATCAATTGAAAGACCTTATGATTTCATTTGTGCTTTCTACGCTAACAAAAGCAGCGTGTGAAATGGGCGGATTAGGCAGTAGCGAAGGTGGAGGTGGAGGTATGATGGCAAGAAGAGTCAAATTGTTTCATTTATTAAACGATATTGGAGATCACCAATCTGGGGATGCGAAAGGTGAATATGGTATTCAGAGACAAATAAATGCTGTTGTGAATATTAGTCATGTTGCCGCGCTACAGCGAATTAATTCAATAAAGCATTATAAACTTCCTAGGACCTATTGGAGAAATTATCGTACGAATCTAGATTCAACTTCTAGTGCAATTGAACTACGAAAGTACGCAGCGGTGGTTTTGTTATGCAGAAAAATGGATATCGATATTGTTGGGTATTTAAATACTATTGGCAGTGATATCAAATTTCCGACCCTTGATGAGCTCATGGAATTTGGCTATGTGTGTGACAGTATTGCAAATATTGAGCCTTTTATAGATAAGGCATTATTGTTAGCAAATCTTCCCTAAAAACTTAAATATTTTTCTTTTCTTTCTGTATCGTTTTCCAGTGGTAGAGGTATAGGGGG
>CAZPNL010000017.1:4583-23496 GCA_964588145.1 uncultured Gammaproteobacteria bacterium | reverse complement strand
CCAACAGGTTCAACTGGTGCCACTGGTCTCACCGGCCCCACTGGGAGCACTGGAGGTACTGGACAAGCTGGACCAACTGGTTCTACAGGTTCTACTGGAGCCACTGGTCAATCAGGTCCTACAGGATCTACTGGAGCTACTGGACAAGCTGGACCAACTGGTTCTACAGGCTCAACTGGAGCCACTGGTCAATCAGGTCCTACAGGATCTACTGGCGCCACAGGTCTCACTGGCCCTACTGGAGCAACAGGAGCTACAGGGCAATCAGGTCCAACAGGTTCAACTGGTGCCACTGGTCTCACCGGCCCCACTGGGAGCACTGGAGCTACTGGGCTCACTGGCCCAACAGGAGCAACAGGAGCAACAGGAGCAACAGGAGCAACAGGAGCAACAGGTCAATCAGGTCCTACAGGATCAACTGGTGCTACAGGGCAAGCTGGACCAACTGGAACAACTGGTGCAACTGGCCAATCAGGTCCTACAGGTAGCACTGGTGCAACTGGCCAATCAGGTCCAACCGGCTCCACAGGTGCCACAGGTCAAGCTGGTCCAACTGGTGCAACCGGCTCCACAGGTGCCACTGGCCAATCAGGTCCAACAGGATCCACTGGCGCCACTGGTCAAACTGGACCAACTGGTTCTACTGGTTCCACAGGTGCAACTGGCCAATCAGGTCCTACAGGATCTACTGGCGCCACAGGTCAAGCTGGACCAACTGGATCAACAGGATCAACTGGTGATCGAGGACCAACAGGATCCACCGGCTCCACAGGTGCTACAGGTCAATCAGGTCCAACAGGCTCCACAGGCGCCACTGGCCAGACTGGCCCAACTGGTGCTACCGGATCCACTGGCGCAACTGGAGAACGTGGACCAACCGGCTCCACAGGTGCCACAGGTCAAGCTGGTCCGACTGGTGCAACCGGCTCCACAGGTGCCACGGGTCAAGCTGGTCCGACTGGTGCAACAGGCTCCACAGGACTTACTGGTCCTACTGGCTCAACCGGATCTACTGGGGCTACTGGCCAATCCGGTCCTACCGGCTCAACCGGTGCTACTGGCTTTACTGGTCCAACTGGTTCCACTGGATCCACAGGCGCCACTGGCCAATCAGGACCTACTGGTGCCACTGGCTCCACTGGTTCAACTGGGGCTACTGGCCAATCCGGTCCTACTGGCTCAACCGGTGCTACTGGATTTACTGGTCCAACTGGTTCCACTGGATCCACAGGCGCCACTGGCCAAGGTGGTCCGACTGGATCTACTGGTTCTACAGGCGCAACAGGTCAAGGTGGTCCTACTGGATCTACTGGTACGACAGGTGCCAATGGCCCAACGGGCTCCACTGGTGGAACAGGTGCAATTGGAGCAACTGGAGCGCCAGGACTCATGGGTGCAAATGGTGAGGCTGTTATGACATTTGATACAGGACTCATCTACCCCTACCCTGTCGTCAACCGCAGCCTAGCTCTTGGAAGTACAAATCTGGCTGGTGACAGATCAACTACTTCTACTAGTTCAGCACTTATATTTCTCAATGGTGATACCGGCAATGCATTCGCACTTGGAAATGTAGGGATTGGCACCACTAACACTGCAGCATACAAATTATATGTACAAGATTCCCAAGCCACAGATCCGGTAGCATTTATTGAAAATACTGAAACTGGAAACGATGCGGATGGTCTTACTATAAAGCTTGGATTTACTGGCACTGGTGATAATGCAAATCATTACATATCATTTGTAGATGGTAATGATGGTCTCCAGGGAAGAATCAGAAGCAATGGAGCCAATGGCATTGAATATGTTACCACTGGAGCTGATTTTGCTGAATATTTTACGAAAGAACCTGGAGTGACATTCACAGCTGGTGACATAGTAATTGCTGGCAAATATGGTGCCACCAAAACTACCACACCCGGAGACAATAGGATACTTGGCGTCGTCTCTTCTGCCCCAGGATTTACAGGTGGCAAAGAAGGTCCTGACAAAGTACTCGTGGGTCTTGTCGGACAAGTTCAAGTAAAAATTGTCCCTTCATCTGCCATCATAATCAAAGGGGATGCAATCACATCAAGTACTTTTGCAGGCATGGGTATGAAGGCACAAATTGCAGGAACTGTAGTGGGGGTAGCCCTCGAAGACTGGACACCAAGCTCTGGAAAAAATACCATCCTTGTTCGTCTGCAAACTTCTTTTATGGATCCAAGTATTCAAATTCAGTCACTTGGCACTCTTACTATGCAAAAACTTCCAGAGATCGGCCTAACCATAGCGCCTTACGAACTAACAGATTCTCAAGGTGTTATCGTTCAAAAAGTAGCAGCTTTTTCAGAAGCTACTATCGCAAATCTCAATGCAGGCAGCATCATAGCCGATACACTTTCTGTCCAAGGACAAAATATTCGAGATTATATAGTAAATGTCGTTAAATCTGCCCAAGGCGCTGGAGAGCTCACAATAGCCTCGCCAGTATCTGAAACTGATTCCATTAAAACCAATACCATTTCCCCACTCTCAGACGCAAGTGATGGTGTTGCAATTCAACTACGCGATACCCAAAGCCTAAAAGTATTTGACACAACAAATCCAACCACTCCTGTAGTTGAAATTGATAATAAAGGAAATATTATAGCCAGCAGTAGTGTCACCACAAAAGACGTTAAAGCTACCTTTGGTACATTTGGAACAGTCTCAGTCAGTCAACTCAATACACTAGGCGTAGCAACCATATCAGGTGGCCTAAATGTTGCAAATGGTGCAACGATAAATGGCACACTGGCAACGGACCGTGTCATTACGAGATTTGGCGATCTTGATGAACGCATTCGCTCCCTAGAATCATCCATAGCTGGGTTAACCATCACCGTTACTCCTGGACTCCTCATGAGTCCAACACCGACAACAACACAATCACCAACACAAACACCAACGACTGTTCCGACTGCATCTCCTTCTCCTACACCATCTTTAACTCCAATAGACACGCTCCTTGCTACAGATTCAGCTTCACTATTACCAACTCCTTCCCCATTACCGACACCTGCACCTGCTGAAAACATAGCGCTTGATGCATCAGCAGCAGCAATTTTATCTCAACTGCTAGAAACCGACGTTACACCGACATCACCATTGGCCACAGATGCACCAATAGATGCACCAGTTACTCTCTCAGATGATCTCACAGTTTATGGCATGACGTCTCTGGGACAAACATCTGTCAATGGTACGCTTACTGTTGGTGGTACCATGATATTTAACAAAGATACCATAAACACAATCTCAGATACCCTTTATATCCAATCCAAGAAAACTGCATCTGTTGATATACTCGGAGGTACACTCGTATTGCAAACAGATGGCAACGTTTCACTTAATGGTAATCTCACAGTCTCTGGGGATGTTAATGTCAAAGGAGTTCTCGGGACAAATACCATAGCGCCTATTATAGACGGCTCAGATATCACAATTGAGCTTGCACCACGCAATAAAGATGCTTCAACTAAGCCTGACTCAGCATTTGGCAAACTCAATATCCACGGCACAGGAGGGTCAACCGTTGCCTCTATAGATGCTGGTGGAAATGCCACATTCTCAGGTGAACTAGCCTCCAGTAAGCTTAACCTTTCAGACACAGGCTCTGGGAAAGTCCTCAAGCTTGATGCCAATGCCATAGGCACTGCCACAATCTCTGCTGGTTTTGCCAGTGTCACAATCAATCATCCAACGGTTAATGCAAACTCCGTAATATTCGTTACACCTATGACCCTTACGCCATTCACTATAGCAGTCGTAGACAAACTCCCTGGACAATTTACGGTTGCAATCCCTCAACCAGCTACCACAAACATCCAGCTCAACTGGTGGATCATCAACTAATGTTACTCCCCATCCCCTGTCGCATGAAACAGAGCATATTAGGAACGATTTTCAATGTAAAAACACCTACAAAGTATCATCATGCAAATTTTTAAACAATCCTAGAGGCACTCAAGAACTCGTTTTTTTTATTCTTTTCATTCAATTGTATCTAGTTCCCCTAAATGCAATATCTATCTACAACTCTCTTTGTAAGCAATCAATTACTACAGGTTTATATACCCTATTCCTAACCTGTAATTAGTAATACATGCCAAAAGTCGTAATCCATGCTCATATTATAAAAATCATTCATAAAGCCATTTGAATAATTATTTCATGACACAAAAATCTTTCACCATGCCTTCACTTGAATAAATTTCTTTTACTAAGCATCATATATTGAACACTTTATATACTCTATTGGAATAGTAAAGAATTATACGAAATACATTTCGTCAAATACCCGAATCTATCCCCGCACATGTTTAACAAATTAGGAAATATTTCACACCCTAGCTATATAAAAATCCGTTACCCATAAAGTAGCGACATTCACAGCTTTGCTACTAAAGTAAATTATTCAAACACTGATATACAACGATCTGATTTGAAATTAAGTACCGACAATAAGAACAATCAAGTATCACAGGGAGCAAAAAATCACAGCTTAAACTATAGAGACAATAATAACTGAAGAAACCCCCAATTAATATAAGCTACAGACGTAAGACTAGTCAGTTACACCCCTTGAGACAGACTGTCGAGGAAATCTTTATTTGAATTTGTCTTTTTGAGTCGCTCCACAAGCATCATCGTACGCTCATCGTCTGAGAGCATAGAGAGCATATGACGAAGTGTCGTAATCTTTTTCATATTTTCTTCCCCTAGGAGAAGCTCATCATGACGTGTGCCAGATTTGCCTATATCAATGGCAGGAAATATTCTTCGTTCTTGGAGGGCTCGAGACAAATGAAGCTCCATATTACCAGTTCCCTTAAATTCTTCATATATGAGGTCATCCATCCGGCTTCCTGTCTCTACCAATGCAGTACCAATGACAGTCAGTGAACCACCAGTTTCAGAGCCTGAACCTGGCTTTGGCTCTACACACCGTGCCGCACCCAAAAACTTCTTAGCTGGATAAAGTGCTGCAGGATCAAATCCTCCAGAAAGAGTACGACCTGATGGATTTACTACCATATTGTATGCGCGTGCCAAACGTGTGATTGAATCCAATAAAATTACAACATCCTTCCCCATCTCAACGAGTCTCTTTGCGCGGTCCAGTGCTACTTCTGCTACACGTGTTTGTTCCTGGGGTGACTCATCAAAGTTGCTTGCAAGCACTTCGCCTTTGATATTTCGCGTCAAATCTGTCACTTCTTCTGGTCTCTCCCCTATGAGCGCTGCCATCAGATGCGCATTTGGAAAATTTTGTGTGACCCCTGCCGCAATTTCTTTGAGAATTGTCGTTTTTCCTGCCTTAGGAGGAGACACTATGAGTCCCCGTTGTCCAAATCCGATAGGAGCCACGAGATCAATAATACGTGTTGAAAACGGATTTAACCCCGTTTCAAGCACAAGGAGTTTGTTCGGATAAATAGGCACAAGATCTTCGTAGCGTGGTCTGTTTTGCATAGTTTCAGATGGTTGCTCGTTGATTTTTTCAACTTTTAGCAGTCCCCAATAGCGTTCATTTTCTTTAGGTTGACGCGCTTGACCCTCGACCTTGTCGCCATTGCGGAGCATAAAACGACGGATCTGTGATTGACTTATGTATATATCTCGATCACTTGGAGTAAATTTGGGACGAATAAATCCATGTCCCTCACTCATCACATCCAAGATGCCACTTACTGTCTCCGTAGGTACATTGATATCTTGTATCTCGCCACCATTACCGGGACGGATGACGAAATCCCGCCTTTGTATATCGCGGCGAGGTGCACCCCCACTCATACCATACCCGCCACGACGGTCCCGAGGGTTATACCGACCACGATTTCCACCATACCCACCGCCAGTACCACCGCGCTGATATCCACCATTTTCACGAGACGTGTACCCTCCGCGATTGTGCTGCTGATTAATATATGGTTCTGGTTGCATAGGTTGCGTCTCTGCTGGTGTTACTGGGATACTAGGCATACTCTGGGGCTCTGGAGCTACAAACTCTGCTGAAGGCTGTGATGCTACTGGCGCACCCACAAGATCCTCAACAGAAAACACAGGTTCTGCAGGTACGATAGATTCTGGTGCGTCTGATGGAGATTGTACGTCCGTCCCGACATCAGTCTTTGGTGTAGTTTTGCGTGTTGCTCTAAATGCCATACAATTTGGAAACTCTGTAATGCTTTGAAACCACGAGGGCCATCTGCGGTCAAGTTAGTGATGGATGGGTCTCAAATTCATGAAAAAACAGTATTTACAGAGAGGATATTGATGCTATGAATGGTATTACATCACGTATAAGCATTCTTGTCAATATCCATCTCTCTTTTGCCTCAAAAATTGCATGGAGTTCCCGTTATTTCCCTACTTCCTCCCCATCGATTGGCACAAAGTCTAAGCTCAAAGAATTTATACAATACCGTAGCCCAGTTGTACTTTTCCCTCCGCTGGTCACCTTCGGACCATCATCAAACACATGCCCTAGATGTGCTCCACACCTCCTGCAGAGCACTTCAGTTCGTACCATACCATAACTATTATCTAATTCTTTTTTGACTGCATCGCCTCCTGCAGTATCCCAAAAACTCGGCCATCCTGTCCCACTATCAAATTTTGTACTACTTTCAAATAGCGGCGCTGTGCATACCACACACACGTACATACCCTTCTTATGATGGGTATAATATTTCCCACTAAAAGGAGGCTCTGTACCCTTTAAAAAACACACTCTATACTCATCTTGTGATAATGATTTTTTCTTTGCTACGATGGCTTGATCATCCATACAAATACTAGCTTATTTAGCTTTATACAGTACCGTTTGACCACTACGAAATACCTCCGCAGCCACAAGCTTGATCTTGTCCTCCGCAAGTGCCTTGTATTTATCATGCTCAATTTTTCCAACCACTATGTATTGCACACTGTATTTATCTAAAATTGCCTTTCGCTCAGCGGTATCTGTTGATTCATATATTTTTCGTACATCCTCTCGCCGTGGCGCCACCACATCATAGCTTCCTCTCCAGAGCCACTCATGCACTGCCCACCCCACCACTGAGGGCATCCCAGAAAATGCTGACACTTGATTGTAATCGGTATAACTATCACCATCAGCTTCTGCTATTACAGGCGTTTTACAGTCTTTAGTACCAAAATCACATACTGCGTGCGCCTGGAGCCATGTAATCACAGCAACATTTTCAGGATACTCCGTATCTATCCAACTCAAACCATACAGGCCATGATATGTCTTGAGGTCTCCAAAATATGAAGGTACACTCCTAAATGGATAAAACCCAACCAAACAGATCTGAGGAATCAAAAATAAAATAAATATCACCTTTTTTGCATTCCAAACCTTTTTGACAAACACCTGCATAATCACATATCCAGAAACGATGCTAAACATCATATAAGCCTGATACCCAAGCTTAAACATGGTATTACTACGGAAATGTGCAGGATAAATATCCTTAAAATAGATAAACTCAGGAACAATCACGAGAAACAACCCGTAAAAGAAAAGCGTCAAAAGCGCCAAATCTAGATGAGTAGCATTTGTTTTCGAAATTACGAGTTTAAATGATTCTGACGTAGTATCAACACTCACTCTCATTTTTCTATAGACAAGAACAATACCGTTATAAACAAAAAATCCCCAAAGGAGCCACCACATCCAAAGTGGTGACTTTTGACATTTCTCTACTCCCTCAAATATGATCGGGCCATACTTTTGATTTGCCAAAAATGATGGCGGACAATTGATAGCCACACCAGATACAAAAGATTTAAAAAAGAGCGTAAAGGGCAGACTCGCAAGTACAACACCCCCAACTACAAGAGCTGAGATGGTAAATACTGACAAAAACCATCTACTTGAAAAGCCATACATTTTTCCAAAATAGACCCCTGCGGAAATGACCAATAATCCAGTATAGATTGGTCCATCCAGTGCATTTGTCATGAGCAACACCCCTACCAAAAATCCATAAAATAAAATCCAGAGTATATCTATCCCTTGCCAAAGTCGTAGGAGTCTACTTAAAACGCTCACTTCTCCCTCATTTTCCTCAACAATTGCGTCAGCATGCTTGACAAGACCAAAAATCATTAAGATACCTGCAATCGCAAGTAGAGCGTACGGAATAGAGAGCACATGCCCATGCATATCTGAAACAACAAACGAATAGCTCGGAAATTCATGGATGGTAAACGGGATAAACCGCGTAGCATTTGCATACCAATATTTTTGAATTCCATCAGGAAGTTTCACCCAAAAATCATTCATGTCCCACATAAGCTCCCAAAACGGCTTTACATTTTCTCCTGTATAACCCTGTGTAAATGCATAAATTGTCTGCATATTGCCTGCTAGAGTCACTAGCAATGAAGTAAGCAATCCAGATGCTACATAAAAGACAGTTTGACCAAATCGAAACCCTTGAGTATCACGCTTATGGGAAGAAACATCTATTGATCGAAATATAAATCCAGTTGTTGAAAATTGATATCCTATGGAGAAGCTCATCGTAGCACAAAGTGCAAATATTGTAGCAAGCATGAGATTAAACGTATACGCAAGTGGTATCCCTGAAAACTCTGTGAGAACAGCCATCGTTATATGTCCGAAATAGTAGTAGTTGATGCTATTTCCGGCATACCAAAAATCCCACACAGGAAACGACTTATACGTGAGAATTGATTGCGTAAAGCCATAATCCATAAACTTCTCAAGTCCACGGATACTTGGCTCATGCGCTTTTATCCATGACCAAAAAAGAAGCAACAAAAAAAATGCAAGTTCTTGTATAACGACCCTAGCCCATTCCTGACCAAATATCTGCACACCCCTATCAGTGAATTTTGTCCTGTTATGTATTGCCACTCTCACTATCCAAACTCCAAATCCAAAAAGCATAACTAAACAAAGGAGTATAAGTGGCACAGAAAATTGCATCAGTTTGATCGTACCGATAGCATATACAAGCCAAGTCACAACAGCCAACCCAACCGCTTTACTGAAAAAATATCCTTTATCCCACCAGCCTACGCTAAAGCTACGGCCGGCAAGCCAGCTCATGTTAAAGCTACGGCCGGCAAGCCAGCTCATACTAAAGCTACGGCCGGCAAGCCAGCTCATGCTAAAGCTACGGCCGGCAAGCCAACCCATATCATTACTTATTTTGGAAGATTGGTCTTGTAAAAAAGCGTTTCGAAGATTCTTTTTTTGATTTTTTTTAAAAGTTTTACTTAGGAACGCCTGATCACCCTCTACACGTGAAGTTCCACCAAAAAGTCGACGCGTCAAAGGATAAGCGGCAGCACCAAAAACAAACAATATACTCCACCACTGGACTACAAGCCAAAAATCAGTTCCCATACGTACGGATTATACAAAGGAAATAGCATGAATGCTACCCTATACTATCTGTTTTCAGCCTCCACCCTCCCCACCATAAACCAAAACAGCAACGACTCACTGATAGAAATTACATTGGTCTGTGCATGCACAAGATATACAACAAAAGGAACCATCAAGAAACGTGTAAATGCATGTTTCTGACAGATACCACCCTTCCACGTGCGCCACATGAGAATTGAAAAACAGATAAACCCCGCTACTCCCGTAGTTGTAAGTACCTCTACTAACTCCGAATGCGCCTTATCTACATAAGCATCAATAGAGAAGTGATCTGGCCAATCTGTAGTACGAAACGCCTCATCAAAGTTTGCCCAGCCCCACCCCAACGCAGGTCTATGCCACCAAGCAACGATTGCCTTAGCAAAAATCCTATCTCTCCGATCTGCTTGAACACTATATGGTGGTCTTGCAACAAAATAATACCCGGCAACACATACGATAAAAAGCACAAACATCATTAGAATCAACCTATACCACTTTTTTGACAACGTACCAAACAATCGTACTGCAACCACGAGTCCACCCCCGAGCGCTACATACGCCCCCATAGCATGCACAAACGGAAATGCAAAAAGCACAAGCACTGCGCCCACCAGCCAAGCCAGTCGCTTCAGTTTACGCGCACCAAATGCCTCATACAGGATAAAAGGTAACCCCACAACCAAATATCCAGCTAAAAACTTAGGATTACCAAAGGTCACTGCCTGTTGCTTCAGTGGGAAACCGTTAAAATGTGATAGACCAGTATACATAGCCACCAATGCTAATGAGATAACGCTAAATGCAACACTTCTCACTAGTCCCTGATCCCACTCTTTTTTCCATATGACCCCAATCATGAATGCAAAAACTATCAGGTGAAACAATACCACAAGTCCATCAAAACGGTAATAATTCCCATAAAAACTCTTGACCGGATCAACTCCCCCAAGTCCGGAAATACCCGCAATCACACCAAACAATACAAGAATCAGCTGCATGTTTTTTGCATGGAAACGTACATGAAAGGGAGCTACGACATACTGTATACAAACCAATAAAAATAAAACGTCTATCCAGATGATCGTGGCTTGTGCTTTGGGTACTTCAAACGGAACAGGAGCTGAAATATCAAACACCCACGGTAATACGAATATTCCTACATATATTATTATTTGTACTATTTTATTTATGACCATTAGTACTAGATTGCGCGATATCTCTCCCAAAAGTCAATAAAAATATTTTCACGCACTACATTTCACGTTATTGACATGCTACATCAAACTCCATACTCTAATGAGTGTGAAGCCTGAAATAAACTCGGAATTTATACCCAATATAAAAAAGGAACCGATACAAGAACTCGATAGTATCCAGTTCGTCGGTGGCGACCCTACACCCAAAGCAAATAAGAAAACATTATTTACGCTTCTTACTATGCTTTTATTGCTGCCTGCGCTCACTCTGGCTACGCTCAATCAAACAGTATGGAAATCACGTGCTCAAGAGGTTGTCACGCCACCCACTACGCCCCCCATTGATATCCCCTCAACACCAACTCAAGCACCATCACCAAATCCATTTAGCAAAATGTCTGCAAAACTTGCATACCCAGGACCAGCAGCATTTGCGTTTACTTTTACTCAACCAGGACCAACAAAACCAGGCCAATTCACGATAGACGTCTCAACAGATCCAAATTTGACTTCAAACGTTTTCGCGGACTTTGCCTCATCTACATCACTACCCGTTACGATCACAAATCCCAACAAGTGGAGCAGCTATAGCTGTGGAACAACTATTTACTGGATTGTTAAAACAACATCAGGATACAAAAGTCCAATTACATCAACCTCAGTACTCTGTTCTGCATCGGGTACATTTTCTAATTTTTCATCAAACCTAAAATATCCTGGTCCAGCATCATTTTTCTTTGATTACAAAGGTACAGCTACATCATTTACAGTAGATATATCTGCAGATTCAACATTTACCACAAACGTACGAAAAAATATTGATACGACAGTCACCTCTCCTGCTATAGCAAACGACCTAAGCTCGTTATCGTATTACGGATGCAACAAAACAATCTATTGGCGTGTCACATCAAATAAAAACGAAACGAGCCCAATCCAAAAAAACCAAGTGTCATGCATATTCTCAAACTTTTCAAGCTCGATGCAGTACCCAAGGCCCGCATCCTTTTTCTTTGATTACAATGGTCTTGGTAAAACATTTACTGTTGATGTATCAAGTTCCCCAACATTTTCTACAGATGTTCGCACCAAGGTAGATGTCACAACCAAATCACCAGCAATTTGGACTGGACCAGATACATGGCCATCCTATACTTGTGGTAAAACTCTCTATTGGAAAGTAAGCTCTGATAAAGGAGAAATCAGCAGTATTCAATCAAACACTGTAGTTTGCCCAAGTCAACCCAAACCAACTATCACCTCAACTCCTACGCCCACGATTGCAAAAATAATCCCAATGGTGCCAAATAGACCACCAGCTTCCAGCTTGCCAACCTTTACCACCACATCGCTCCCCTACGGATTTGCAGGCACTGCATATAGCGCCACAATTCAAGCCACAAGTCCCACTTCCATAACCATGACCATGAGTGCCACAGGCTTACTTGAAGGCATGACCTTTGGTTCTTGTGTAAATTCCATCTCCACAGCTGGAAAAATCACAAGCACTATAACATGTAAAATCTCAGGTACTCCAAAAAATCAATATTTCTTTAGAAATGTTAATATTAAAGTTACAGATCAAATGGGAAAAACTGTCACCAAAACATATCAACTCAATATTCTTCCCTCAACATGGAAACGATTTTTTCGCTAATTCAATAAAGTATAGAAATAAATAACCCCCCAATTTCTTCACGCAATGTTACAATTATATATATGCGAAGGCATATTAAAAAAGCACTGAAATTCAAATATATTTGGCCACTTCTGCTTCTTATAGGCATAGCACTTGGCTTTTCCTCTTGGCTCATGACCCATACGTTTTCCTTTGATAAAGCCACGAGTAGCATCATGATTGCCTCCCGAGCTTGGAGTGACTTTGGAGCACACATCCCCATGATTCGATCATTTTCCAAAGGGCAAAATTGGCCTCCCCAGTACCCCATATTTCCTGGAGACGGCATGCGCTATCACTTCCTCTTTTACTTTTTGGTGGGCATGCTTGAGCGCTCTGGCGTACGCATCGATATAGCACTCAATAGCCTATCCATTGCCGGCATGAGTTTACTGATTATGATGATTGGAAGTATTTCATATGTATTATTTAAAGATAAGCGCGTAAGTGCCCTCTCTCTCCTCTTTTTCTTTTTCAATAGCTCCCTGGGATTTATACAATTTTTCAAAGAACATCCACTCTCATACAGCACGCTGTATGAAATTACCCATGCTGATCGTTTTCCCGCATTTGCCCCCTGGGGACCAGGAGATGTCTCCGCTTTTTGGAACTTCAATATTTACACCAATCAACGGCATTTAGGCCTTGGTGTGGGACTAGGTCTCCTCGTGCTCTTTTTTGCGTTAGTCAATCGTAAGCTACCACAAAAATACATGGTGCTCCTTGCCATATGTAGTGGATTAATAGTTGGTAGCTTTCCTTACTTGCATCAACCAATGTTTATCATCGTGGGACTTTTTCTGGCCTTTTACTTTATCACTATTCCTACAATGCGCAGGTTCTGCCTGATAGCTGGTACTATTGGACTCCTCCTCTTTGGCCTCCAGTACCCCACGTTGAGCAGACAATCTCAAGCTATAACATTTCAAACAGGGTATCTCCTATCAGGCCAGCTCCAAAACCTCACGCCGCTTGATCAAGTCATGCGATTTCTCCAGTATTGGTTATATAACATAGGCCCACACATTATCTTCATTCCGCTTGGTTTTATCCTCATCAAAAGAGAACAGAAAAAGCTTTTCTTTCCCCTCTTCCTACTTTTTATCATCCCAAATCTATTCAAATTTTCCGTTGAGATGGCAGCCAGCCATAAATTTTTCAATGTATTTCTCATCATTGGCAATATGCTATCAGCATATGCGCTCATATGGTTTGTCAAACTTGCTGAAAAAAAACAATTCCCACTCTATCGCATCAGTGCATATTTAGGTCTTACAGGCATTCTTGTACTCATGACACTCTCAGGCATCATAGATATGTTTGTTATTCAAAACGATCGCTATATCACACTCACAGATCTACCCACCAACGAAACTGCACAGTGGATCTACCAACATACACCTGCAGATAGCATCATTGTGACAGAAAACTACCTTTTCAACCCTGCAAGCATTGCGGGAAGAAAAATATTTTTAGGCTGGCCATATTTCCCTTGGTCTGCAGGCTATGACACAGGAACACGCATGCGGGAACACGCGACATTTTACGAAACTGACGATCTGCCTACTTTTTGTAATCTTGCCAAAAAGCACAACATCTCATATATTACGTATGAAATTCCAGCAAGCATTGAGCAAGCTTCACCTCACGAGGATCTTCTCAAGGAGTATTTTCCCCTGAGATATCAAAACAAAGCAAAAACCTTTCGCCTCTATGAGATACCCCCTATTTGCAGAAGTGTATAATAGACCATCAAAAGTGATAATACGTTTCATATAGTTTTAACTATGAAAATACTATACCAATCAAACAATTTACTTACACTTGACCAATCATCAACTCGTCCTATATCTAAATTATCGCATTAATTACGAAATCATCCCATGCAATCTCCACGGTATTTCACCATTAAATTTATACACAAACACTGGATCATCACGATGTATTGTGCTATTTTATTATCCATACTGACATGTTTGAACGTATACTTTCGCTTGGTAACTTTTACAACTCTCCTCACCTGGCTTGGTTCGATAGTACTTTTTCTACTCCTGTTCTATGACCATAATAAAACAAGTACATTTACACTCACTAAAAAGGAAAGCTTATTTCTCTTCACGACTGCTCTGGCAAGCCTTATCATACTCTACTATTTTGGCTCCATACCTACCCATTTTCATCAAGATGAATTCTTCAACGCTTACGCCTCCTACTTTTTACCAAGCATTTGGAAGTTAGATTGGTTTGCCGGATATCCTATGGATTTTTTCTCTCCGTACGCACTTTTCTTTTATATATTTCAAAAACCAGTGCTCCATCTACTAGGCCCAAGCATTTTTGCCATCCGCGCCTCTATCTGGGGATATGCAATTATAAGCTTAATATATATTTTTGCTCTTACCAAATATATCTATGACGCACGCCACGCCTATATAGCCTCCATCCTATATATATTTTTAGCGCCAAACGTATATTACTCATCATTTGGCATGTCAAATATTGTCAGCACCACAGCATTTTTAGCAACATCATTTCACACGCTTATTGCGCTCAAATATTCAAACAAAAATCATACACTTTTGGCAGGAATATACGCCGGGATAACAATGCTCGCTCACCCATCCTCCTACATAGCCATACCAATCATTTCACTGTTATCCATCTATCACGCCATACACCAAAAATCATGGCAAGGTATTACTATTTTACTTCGCATGCTCATTGTGACATGTATCATATTGTTGCCATTCATCGTGCATGCATATTCTGTACAGAATTACTTCGTAGCACGAACAAATCAAGTGAATATTATTACCGGTAGCTGGGAACATGATGCGCAACAGATTAGCTTAAAAAATCTACTGATAAAACAAGTCGCTAACTCAGTAAAATCTATCTACACCGAAGGTATTGGCGGACGAGATAATTTTAACTTCGGCCATCTAGCACTATTTGACCAGGCAAGCGCTATCAGCATAGCAATAGGATTGTTTATTTTCCTAAGCCAATTCATCAAAAATCGTCGTACCGAATTATTTTTCATCTTAATAGGATTTTTCGTACCAGCAATACTTGGGTTTGTTTTTACAGTTCACCCACCCCCATTTCACAGAGTACAAATATTAAATCCATTTTTTGCGATATTTATCACCCTTCCCCTACTAACACTGGCAAATATCCTCAATAAACACAAAATGGTACAAATAATATGTATTGTTATATCAACTGGCATACTTCTGTATACAAATTTCATACATGCAAGAACGATGATTTCAAAAGATGCCGATATGTATCCACAAAACACGCGCGTCATCGGTGAATACATAAACCAACATTATCCCATCGGAACAACTATTCCTATCGCATCTTTTAGCACCTTTCATGGAGGTAAGGAGCTATTTTTCCGCACTGGTGGAAATTATGTATTTCCCCAAGAAGAAACTGCAAAAATATTATCAACCTACATAGATGGACCTCTTATACTTCTTCAACCTACAAATGAGGTTATAACAAAATTAAAGGCACAACACCCAAACTACACACTTCTCAACTCAATTAATAATGTTAGCTTGCGCGATTTACAATTTTTTGTACCCCCAAATGCTAAATAACATAAATTATAGTACGCATTTTGTTTGCGTTATAGACTCTGAAAATCCCAATATCTCAAAAACTTTCTGCTCATTTCTCGGATCCGGAAATACATAATAACAATCCCCGGAAACCACTGGACCGCCTGTTTCCTGCGCTGTGCGTATCAGACTGTCACGTTTGGACATAATTTGCAGATATTGAGCGTTGTAGGCGATACTGTCATTCCCACCGTGCATGCTGGCTGCGTTATATAGAGGCTGATCCAAAACGGTATATTTTTTCCATATGTATACTGTTACGGGATCTACCGATGCATAGAGCCCCACAAGTGCGACCACATAGACCAAAACATGAAGTGATACACCTATCAGCCAAATTCGCGTATACATACACCACAATGCCGCTGCAGTCGCCATATATAAAAATGGCACAATCGGCATGACATATCGATAGATAGCAAATGTCTGAAACCCAAGTACCACGACCATATAAAACAGCACAAAAAGCACAATCACCGCATATGTTTTATGAATCTGATTTGACAGATCAAAAAGCTCCCCTCTTTCCCGTAGCTGCATCCGCCTAACAACAAACATCACGCCCAATACACAGACGCTCACATACACCCAATGAAAATTAAATACGAGCATATGTACCCAATTTTCATAGGCATACATATTGAGGAACCCAAACGTCAACACATTTCGCACCATTATGTATAACGGCCCTTTTGATGCATACGGAGAGAATATGGCATCAGTCGCATTCCATCCTACTCCGCCTATCTGATGCAAGTACCATAACCACAATCCATATAAAGCTATAACTCCAATACTTACAATGAGTGGCCATAATGGTATGTGGGCCAACTTTTTCCTTTGTATTAACCAAACCAAACATTCCACGGCAATTATTGCTCCTGGAAGTAATAATAAGGTCTCTTTTGTAAACCAAGCTGCCAATAGACACATGCCCATGCATATCCATCTTTTATTTACATAGCTCCACAAAGCGCCTGATATGTACATAATAACCAGCACATCTCGAAGCCCATTTGGCGTCAAAGCACAGTAACCACCAGTTAACACAAGCAGGATCCCCGCAGTAGACGAAATCACGACATTGCTCAGTCGTTTCACCATATACATATACGAAACAATACCTACCACCCCATACAAAACACCTGCAAGCGTATACGAAGTTGTCGAAACTCCACCAAGCATAAATCCAAGTGCCATCATAAGCCCTTTGAGAGGAGGATGCACTGAACTCCATATTTGCACATATCCTGCTACACCTTTAGTAAAGATATGATATGTTTCATAAAACTCCGTATTCCCATCAAGCATAGGCAGTTTCCCTACTACAGGTAGCACAATCACCAAATACAAAATGACCACAAGTACCACTATCCATTTCATACTCTTATTTTCGCACGTTCTCCCACATCTGTGCAGCCACAAATACAAGACACCTGCTATAATCTCACCATGAAGATTGCAATTATTGGTGGAGGACTTACAGGACTTACTGCGGCCCGCCAGCTTTCCCTACAAAACCATGAGGTTACGGTCTTTGAAAAAGAAAAAACTCTTGGAGGTCTTGCGTACGGCTTCAAACAACCCAATTGGGAGTGGCATCTAGAATATGCATATCACCATTTATTTACAAATGATGACGCTATACGAAATCTATGTCGCGACCTTGATGTAACCACCATAATTAAACGCCCAATTACAGCTAATTTCACTAAAGATGGCATCCACCAGCTCGATGACCCTCTCAAGCTACTTACTTATAAAAAACTTACGCTCGCCTCTCGCCTTCGTACTGCAGCACTCCTAGGAAGTATCAAGGCAAACCCCATTTGGAAACCATATGAAAAGTTCACTGCCAAAGACATCTTTATCCGATTTGGAGGCGCTGAAGCTTGGCATCATATGTGGGAACCGTTGATGGTAGGCAAATTTGGCCCCTATGCTGAAAAGGTCGCAGCCTCATGGCTCTGGGCACGCATCAAAAAGCGCACCACTGAGCTTGTATATATTGAAGGCGGTTTTCATACACTAGTGACTGCTCTAGAAAAAAATATTATAAAAAATGGCGGTACAATTCGCACAGACACACAGGTCACATCGATACAACAACCTAAGTCCACAATTCCCCAATTTCAAATCTCTTACGGCTCCAAAAAAGCACTCTTTGACCGCATCATTATCACAACTCCTACACCCTTAGCCACCAAACTGCTTCCAGCTATGACAGAAGACTTAAAAAAATCGCTCACCATCCCCCACCTGTGGGCACAAACACTCATTTTGGAAACCAAGGAACCTATTTTAAAAGACGTCTATTGGCTCAATATCCTCGACCGCACTTTTCCATTCCTGGCTGCAGTAGCGCACACAAATTATATGGATGCGTCCCACTACGGAGGCAATCACCTCACCTACTTTGGCAACTACCTCCCCCAAGGCCACAAATACCTCACTATGACCAAAGATCAGCTCCTCAAAGTATTCACTCCATTTATCCGCAAAATTAACCCTTCTCTAAACTCTAAGCTCTACACCCTAAACTCTTTTCTCTTCACCGCCCCCTTTGCCCAACCAGTCCACGAGGTAAACTATTCTGCCAAAGCCCCAAAGCTGACTACTTCGATTCCTGGCATATATATTGCCAACATGGACAGCATCTACCCCTGGGACCGAGGCACAAATTATGCAGTAGAACTTGGAGAAGAGGTTGCTACAGCCATCAACAACACGCCCTAAATCGGAAAACCAAGAGTTAAAATTCTCGTTTAAATACGAAGAGAAAACATAGCCACTGCATTTCTTTAATATTTCATTCAATCGAATTGTCTATCTTTCACCTCTTCATTCATTCTCTCTTCTTGTATACTTATTTTAATGAAGTCTAAAAAACCCAAAAAAAGTATACCGTTTAAACGAATTATCCTCATTGGACTGGCGCTCGCTTTTACGATTACGTTGTATCTAT
>CAZPNL010000017.1:0-4483 GCA_964588145.1 uncultured Gammaproteobacteria bacterium | reverse complement strand
GAGGCACACATGATGGGAACAAATATCTCAGTAGCAGGCCTTTCCGGAGGCGGAGTCATGGCACTTTGGATAGCTCAATACCGAGATGATGTGAATCTAGCAGTCTCTATAGCCCCAAGTTTTGACCCATATACCGAATCGAAACTTTACACTCCTCGTTTTAGATTAATTACCACCCTGCCCAATTTTTACCACTGGTGGGATGAAAAAAACAAAGATGCTCCACTTGATCCCATTTACGCCTACCCCAGATGGTCAAGTCGCTCTATCTACTCATTTTTTCAGATGGGGAAACAAATTTATGATTTGTCTCAAACTACTCCCCCACGCGCCAATAAAACACTTCTGTTTACCAATGCCAATGACACAGCAGTCCACAACGAAATCGCAAACACTGTGATGAATAAATGGATGACTGCTGGAGCTTCAAACCTATACACATACAATTTTGATATACATTACAAACTCGGCCATGACCTCATAGACCCACACCAGCCTGATCAAAAAGTGCATATCGTATACCCCATCCTCTTTGAACAGATTGATAAACTTGTAAAAAACCGCCCCTAATATCCAACCAACTCAAAGATTACACGCCTCAATTATCTCTATCAAAGATTAATCTCTTCATAAAACCAAAAAAACGTACCCTCTATGGGAAATAGTTCGCCTGCCCAACAAACTATTCCCCATACAAAGTACGTTTATAATAATTTTCTGCTCCCTAAGCCTGTTTACACTTGAAAACGTAAGTTTCAATGTGCCTTTATCCCGTTTACGGGGCAACAAACTATTCCTTTATCCCGAAAGTTACGAAGTAACTGTTTGGGACCACACAAAGTACGTTTTCTATCATCACTACACTTTTTATTTTACAAAGCACAGCTTTTCTGCAAACAATTTGTTTTCCGGTCCATACAGATCATACCATATCATTCGCGTGAAATCTTGCGTCAAATGTATAAAGAGCAAATATACTACTCAATCACATATCGATGTACTACTGTGACAGGATTGTACACTTCGTTTTTTCGTATGTCAATTACTATAATGATGTTGTAGCGTTCTGGCGACCCAAAAGACACTACAAAATACTAGTCGATATTTTGAAAGGAAAAATAGATGCATGTAATCTGGCGGTATAATGCTCTAAACGTGAAATACTAGCTTCAAATGAAAATTTGACATTAGTTTTCACGCTTGGTACCTTACTCTCTAGATATCACTCATCTGCCTAAGATCTGATTGATGTCTATTACAAAAGGCATTACTACTCGTAGCCCAACCCAAATTTTGCTAGCGGTAGTGATGCTTTTTTATTGGTGTTCACTTAGCGAGGCGCTTCCTAGCGACGAGCTTAGTGACACCAACTTATACAACAGCAAAACTATCAAGTCTTCGAGAAAAAACTTAGTCTCACTAGTCTCGTAGTTCAATTTCTAAAAACATATTGACGGGATCGCCTAGAGCTTCATTCAGTTAAAATTCGTTCTGACTTACTCATGAGCTTAGTGACACTAACCCTGCTTAAACTTTCATTAAACTCTCATTGCAGGGTAAATATTCTAAATCTTCTCAATGCTCACTTAGCAAATCCGGTCTTACCAAACGAAATTAGCGACATCAACATTTTCAAATCCCAATCAAATCTCTCCCCTTCCTAGATTTTGCTTTCCCCAAAATTACAAATCATTCCACATTTTTTCCCAATAACGAAAAAAGTAAATATATAATCCACTACCCCTACAAAAATACGACTGACAGGCACCTATTGCGCACATCAGTCGTACTTTTAAATAATTTCTCTGTCCCGGCTCTCGCCAGGGGCAGAAACTCGTAGCGTTACTACAGCGTAAAGACTGGTATAGACAAGCCTTTTTCCTTGAGTTTGAGGAACTGATCCTTGACCTCCTCCTGGAAATGTCGCTCCTCTGCCCTTTGGGGCGACATACGCTGTTTCTTGGGCCGTAAACGACCCAATAGACCATCTACCAATCCGACTAATGTCGGATGTGCCCAACCCCCTTGGTGCGGTAGTGCGTTCATATAGATAGTTTGTCAGTAACCGCATGCACTGTCAAGTCCCATAGGTATTTTGCTCATGTAAATTATGATATCTTATAATTATTAAATATACATTTACCGCATCAGAACAATCCAAATATTTTATATCAATTTTATGTGGATAACTTTTGGACAACTTCTCCCCTTCCCAGTTTTCCCAAAATATGCCATCATACAAACTCGTACAGATCAGGAATAGTTCAGCACATATTAATGTTCAGGTGATACAATGCCAAAGACCATGGAAAAAAAATCCAAACCAAAAGCCACAAAAAAACTCAGCCTCGTGCCCGTAGAGACAGTTCAGCCTTTGGAGCCAGTACTCGTCAAGCAGAGCACCAAAATGGGCCGTCGCATGGCTACAGCCTTTGGTAATTTTGGCAAACCGCCGGCAGAATTTACCAAGGCACTCGCTGCTGAAATCGTCAAAAACCTCACAAGCCTTGGCAAAATCACCACTGCCCCCTTTAGTCGCCATGAGCTTACAGTAGATGAAAAAGTTGAAAAGGATAGCTTGGGAGTTCACCCAATTCTCATTGATACTAGCATCCTGATAGACGGTCGTATCGTGCCCATCGTCAATAGTGGTTTTTTGGCAGGCACGCTGCTTGTACCTCAATTTGTATTAGGTGAAGTTCAACACATTGCAGACAGTAGTGACATAATCCGCAGGTCAAAAGGTAGGAGAGGACTGGATGCCGTCAGCAAACTCAAGGCACAAAAGACAAACCCCGGCATCAGTGTAAAAATTATCACGTCAGACCCAACCGAGGTCAAAGAAGTTGATCACAAACTTGTGGCTCTCGCCAAAAAATGGAATTGTCGCATGATGACAGTAGATTTTAACCTAGCACAGCTCGCCCGTGCCCAAAGCGTAAAGGTGATGAACGTCAATGATCTGGCTCAAGCACTCAAACTCTCGATTGTTCCAGGAGAAGAGATGAAGGTAAAAATCACCCATGAGGGGAAAGAACGAGCTCAGGGTGTTGCCTATCTCTCTGATGGCACGATGATCGTAGTCGATGATGCCCGCGATAAAGTAGGCATGGATATAGGTATAGTTATCACCAAAATCCACCAAACAGCAGCCGGCCAACTCTTTTTTGCCAGACTACAATAGCCGTACAATATCCTTCACAGACTTTACCTTTTGTGGCGATATGACAGTCTTAAACCCGAGTCTCTCTGCTTCTTTTGTTCTCCGCTCAGACTGTGTCACTGCGCGTACCTCCCCAAGTAACCCCAACTCACCAAACACGACTGCATCGGCAGAAATTGCCTTATTATGCACAGACGACAAAATCGCTGCAGCAATCGCTAGATCTACAGCAGGCTCAGTGGCCTTGATTCCCCCGGAGACATTGACGAACACATCACTTGTCCCCACAGGCGTCCCAAGCCGTTTTTGTAATACTGCCAGTATCACTTGCAGACGATTGAGATCCACCCCACTTGTGACACGGCGCGGTATAGCCAGCTGACTGGGCACAACGAGTGACTGAATTTCCACAAGTATTGGCCTCGTGCCCTCTAGGAGCACAGTTACTACCGAGCCTGGGGAGTCCACCACGCGCTCATGGAGAAATATCTTTGAAGGGTTCGTGACCTCAGATAGACCCTCTTCACCCATGTTAAAAATTCCGACTTCCTCTATTGCCCCAAAACGGTTTTTTAGCGTCCGCAGGATCCTAGCACTGGTAAAACGCTCTCCCTCAAAGTACAGCACTGCATCCACCATATGCTCAAGGACTTTTGGTCCAGCGATACTTCCCTCTTTAGTCACATGACCAATTATCAAAATAGGCACCTGACGGGCTTTTGCAAAACTTGTCAGCACCTCAGCGCAGTGGCGTATTTGCCCTACAGACCCCGCCATGCCGTCAAGCTCATCAGATACGAGTGTTTGGATAGAGTCTACAATCACAAGCGGTGGTTGCTTCGCATCTTTGCGCAGCTCACCTTCGATCGCCTCCACAATCCGCTCAACCGTCGTCTCAGCTAGCACTCGGATAGTCTGACCGCTAATACCGAGTCTAGATGCACGCAGCTTGATCTGCTCAGCTGATTCTTCGCCCGTCACGTACAGACCGCCTATCTGTGATAGTACATGGAGAAGTAGCGTCGACTTCCCGATCCCCGGATCGCCCGCCAGGAGTGTCACTGACCCTGGCACCACACCACCACCCACGACACGATCAAATTCTTCATAAGAACTTTTCATTCGTTGATGCTGGATGTGCGCTACATCAGAAAGTTTTTGCACAGGCGCACTTTTTCCAGCGTAGCCTTTTCGCCCTACAGATTTTTCAGAAGATTTTCCGATATCTTTAACAGTTTCTACAAGACTGCTCCAACTATCACAACTTGGGCACTTTCCGTACCATTGTGGCGCCTCAAACCCACATTGTTGACAGACATA
>CAZPNL010000016.1:16879-24111 GCA_964588145.1 uncultured Gammaproteobacteria bacterium | reverse complement strand
GAAAACTCGTAAGCTATATGGAGCGTATATATTTAGCACAAGGAGTAGTAAATAACACACTAAATAGACACGTAGGTAGCCAGGCTGAGGTTGTAAAAAGACGAAAAGCATTAAGACTATTGCAAAAACAACTTGAGACATATGCAGCTAAAGGTGAACAAGTTATCGGTGAAATAAAATCCAAGTATTTTGAGGTTCCGGTTCTTGATAAAATAACAATGTTACAAAACGATCTCAATGGCTATTTGAAGAAAGGACCTGAAACATACGCAAATCGTGCTGCGGGAGAGCCTTTGGAAGAATATTTTGGATTATCAACAGTATCTCAAAAAGAATATCTATCACTGGTTGAAATAGAGAAATATATAGAATATTTAGAACCAGCAGTTTCTGCTTTATCAAGAAGCGAACAGTGGAAAGTGTCAAAGTTGAAAGAGTCTGTCTCGATACGGCTTGATAAGTTGCAAAGATATCGAGAAGAAATGGTTAAATTTAATACAGATCCCTCAATCCTTACACATTCCTTACCACTTGATGCATTAATGGCAGTTATAAAGGATAGGCATCTTTCTTCAAAAACAGCACAACTAGATCGTAAGGGTAAATTTTCTGCATTTACAAATGAAGCAACTGTGCGAAGGCAAGATGGTAATCTTGTTGCTGCATACGACGACGGAAGAGAAGAAGTTGTTACTGATCTGACGCAAAGCGCCGGTAAAACAGTGCTGTCAGAGCTATTTGATATTGATATGACAGCTCATGGACAATATTTTAAACATTCTCCGTTACCCTATCAAATAGTATTTAGTCGGAGGGATATATATAGTCGTACCACATTTGCAAGTTTTGATGGACTACATATGCATGATATTGATTACGTGCGACCTGGGGGATATGAAACACCACTGGATATTGATCTCGCAAGCACACCACACATGATAGTAGTGCGATCTGATGGAAAAGATGCATTTATAGCTAAGCTTGCAGAGCTAAATGATGACTATTTCTATAGGTATGGTGGATCCAAAGATAGCTTTATTCATCAATATGTTTATTTTTTAGACCCAAACGATGGAACATCATCTATTACTAATGAATTATTTAGTAGATTTCCAGAATTGTCTAAACTAACGGATTTTGACGGTATTGAACCTACTGGCACCAAAGTTAATGTATTGGGTTCAAGGGAAATGTTGATGCAATTTTCTCGATCACGTAAATTAAATTTAAATTAACTATTTAATCATAATAGAAGCCCCTTGTAATACCCAGAAAATCCTGTATAATACTCTAATCGCACTTTAAAGCGAAGTTAATTCTATGCCAAAAGGAAGAATCCGAGTCAGATTAAAGTCATACGACAGCCGCATTATTGACGACTGTTGTCAAAAGATCCTAGACGTGGCCGTCCGTACAGGCGCACGCGTCATAGGTCCTATTCCACTCCCTACAGATCATGAACATTTCAATGTTGGCCGCAGTCCATTTATCGACCGTGACAGTCGTGAGGATTTCATGATCCGCACCCACAAGCGTCTGGTAGATATCATGGAGCCAACAGACAAGACGATTGATCAACTCATGCATTTGGATCTTCCAGCTGGAGTTGATGTCGAAGTAAAGATGTAAGCCCGTATTGGCTTTGCCAAACGTGAGATACTCTGGTATACTTGTGATTTGTGGATACCCTATCGGTCCTACAAACTCATAGGAAATAGCAAAAGTCTCGGATGAGTTTCGCTTTTAGATACAAGCGAATCGACCTCAACCGGGGTCGTTTTTTTTGGTTTCGTATATATTTAGTATAAAAACTATATGATCTCTGGAATTTTAGGTACAAAACAGACCCAAACACAGATGTTTACCGAAGACGGATCTCGGATCCCAGTTACGGTCATCAGTGCTGGTCCATGTTGGGTGACCCAAATTTCAGAGGACATTGGGGGCGTTCAACTTGGATTTGGTACAGCCAAACACCTCACGAAAGCAATCACAGGACACACCACAAAGGCGGGAATTTCACAAAAACCCCGCTTTTTTCGTACTATGGCATCTGTGGCAGCTACAGGAGAACAAAAAGAATTAGCAGTTGGCGATACAGTCACTGTTGATCAAGTCTTTGCACCAGGCGATGCTATCCGAGTAGTCGGCACATCTAAAGGCAAAGGCTTTGCAAGCGCTATCAAAAGGCACTTATTCCAAGGTGGTCCACGCACCCATGGACAATCAGATCGTGAGCGCGCACCAGGTTCCCTAGGCTCTGGCACCACTCCGGGCCGCGTGTTCAAGGGTAAGCGCATGGCAGGTCGTATGGGTGGAGATCGAGTGACAGTTGAGGGTCTCCAAGTTGTCTCAGTTGATGCAGCCACTAACACCCTGACAGTCAAAGGATTAGTACCAGGATCCCGAGGAGGACTTTTGATTATAGAAAAAACCGTTTAAAACTATTGTATATGGCAACCGTAAAAAAACCAGTAAAAAAGGCAGCAGCAGAAAAGGCACCAAAAGCCGCTAAAACTCCTGCAAAAGTTGCGCCAAAAGCTGCAAAAGAAGTAAAAGTTGCCACAAGGGCTTCTAAAAAGACAGAGACTACCACTGTAAAAGCCTCAAAAGTTGACACGCTTCATGCTACCATCACAGTTGAAAAAACTTCCAAAGGCTTGGAAACCACAGTTCTTGGTGTGGATGGCAAAACAAATAGCACTGTGACACTTTCGGCAGATCTTTTTGATGCAGCAGTAAATAAGCCACTCATGGCTCAAGCTGTTCGTATATATCTGGCCAATCAACGCCAAGGGACAGCATCCGTAAAAACCCGTGGTGAAGTAGAGGGCTCTACTCGCAAGATTTTCAAACAAAAAGGGACAGGAAATGCTCGTCATGGCAATATCCGTGCCCCTATCTTCGTCGGCGGCGGTATCGTATTTGGTCCAGAGCCACGTGACTTTTCCATGAAGTTTCCTACTACTATGAAGCACGCAGCACTTCGCAGCGCACTCACAGTGAAACTCCAAGCAGGCGAGGTCATGGTTGTAGGTGGACTTGAGGATCTTGGTGCCAAGACCAAGCCCGTTGCTGCAGTCCTTTCTCGCATCGGTGGCAGAGTGCTGCTTTTGACAAATTCTGCAGAAAAAGATTTACAACGCGCTAGTCGCAATATCGCCAAAGTGACCGTGATGCCAGCCCGCAATGCACACACGTATGCAGTGCTTCATCATGGACATGTGGTGATGACTACAGGTGCAGTCAAAGAGTTACAGGAAACATTCGCAAACTAATATATGAAAACCACAGTCGGCTATCCACATATTACTGAAAAAGCTATGACCAACGCTTCTCGCGGCTGGTATACCTTTAAAGCACGCAGTGAAGCCACCAAATATGATATTGCCAAAGAGGTTGAGGCTCTGTATAAAGTTAACGTTATAGATGTTCGGACGATCGCCATGCATGGCAAGATGCGCCGAGCTGGCAAAAAGCAACAAGCTCAGCCACAGCCAAATTGGAAAAAAGCCTTGGTGAGACTGAAAGCTGGACAAACAATCGCAGCATTTGAGACAACAGGTCAAGAAAAGGCATAACTTTTATGTATCGCACAACCAAACAATTAAAAACTATATTGCCCAAAAATTCAGGCCGTGACAATGCCGGGCACGTCAGTATCCGCTCACGCGGAGGCCGTCAAAAAAGGTATTATCGCCAAATTGACTGGCTTCGTGATAAAATAAACGTTCCTGCAACTGTGGAGGCTATCGAGTATGATCCAAATAGATCAGCAGATATTGCTCTCCTCAGATATCAGGATGGTGAACGCAGATACATCTTGGCACCAGTGGGACTCGCTGTTGGAAATAGTGTCCTTTCGGGTGAGCGCGTACCAGTGCGTCCTGGAAACAGTATGCCACTACGTAGTATTCCAGTAGGTACGATGGTGCACAATCTAGAGATCAAACCAGGTCGTGGTGGACAAATGGCTCGAAGTGCTGGGACAGGGGCTACGCTTTTATCTGTTGATGGTGATCTGATGCAAGTCAAACTCAGCAGTGGCGAGATTCGTTTGTTTCACACGAGCTGCAAGGCAACAGTAGGTCAAATTGGCAATATCGAGTGGAAAAATCGTGTGATAGGCAAAGCTGGCACTGCCAGACTTATGGGGCGTAGGCCACATGTCCGCGGTGTTGCACAAAATCCACGCAGTCATCCACATGGAGGCGGCGAGGGTCGAAGTGGTATCGGACTGCCATCACCAAAGAGTCCATGGGGCAAACGTACATTGGGTGTTCGTACGCGCAGTAGAGTGAAATATAGTGATAAGCATATCGTTTCTCGTAGAAAAGGAAAGAAATAATTATGGCACGATCTAGCAAAAAAGGTCCATATATCGATGAAAAGCTTTTAGCAAAAGTCATGAAGCAAAAAGCTGGCAGTGACAGGTCCATCATAAAAACTTGGGTTCGTGCCTGTCAGATCCCACCAGAATTTGTGGGACATCGATTTGGAGTCTACAACGGACGTGTGCATCTTGAGGTATTTGTGACTGAAACCATGGTAGGTCATAGACTTGGTGAATTTTCACCAACACGCACATTCCGTGGTCATGGTCAGGTGACAAAGAGAACGATGGACAAGACATAACAATTCACAATAGACAATTTCAAATGACCAAAAAGTCTTTGAGATTGAAAGTTGAATTTTATGATCTTATTGTAAATTGTTATTTGGAAATTGTTTTGACACCTGCCTGCCGGCAAGGCAGGTTTGAATTTTGACATTTGGATTTATATTAATTGTAAATATGGAATATCAGGCAACATCAAAATATATTCGCACAAGCACCCGCAAGGTGAGGATTGTGGCAGACTCAGTCAGGTCTATGCGCCCAGCTGAAGCGCTTGTAGCGTTGGGAGCTATACACCGTCTGGCAGCCAAACCATTGTCACTTGTGATATCATCTGCACTAGCCAATGCCAAACAAAAGCAGGTGGATGTGTCTACACTTCGTATTAAAGAGATCGAAGTGATGGGTGGACCTGTCATGAAGCGCTGGCATGCAGTCAGTCGTGGTATGGCACATGGATTTAAAAAGCGGATGACACATGTACGAGTAGTATTGACAGATGATCAAACAAACTCTCAGGCAGTAGTTGCTAAAGGAGGCAAAAAGTAACGTATCCATTCATACTGCTTTTGTTTACACAGCAGAAGTAGAAAGATAGATATACTTTTACAAAGCATATATGGGACAAAAAATAAATCCAACAGGTTTTCGCGTCGGACCATTGTATCCTTGGAGATCGCGATGGTTTGCAGATCCTGCACATTATAGTGAGACTCTTCTAGAGGATGTACGTCTTCGTGACGCTCTTCACAAGAAGCTTAAATCCGCAGGGCTTGCTCAAGTGGTCATCGAGCGATCCATAAACAAAATGGGTCTGACACTCCATGTATCACGTCCAGGAGTAGTTATCGGTCGTGGCGGATCAGGACTTGAGGAAACCAAAAAGTATATCGAAAGCTTTTTAGCAAAACACCGAGCACTGAGAGCCATTCATACTCCATATAGATCTAAAAAATCTGATATGGGCAAGCTCAAAGTCGAAGTGACCGTAGAGCCAGTCAAAGAGCCAAATCTTAATGCATTTTTGATAGCAACAAATATTGGTGACCAACTCTGTAGGAGACTGCCACAGAAAAGAGTCTGTAATCAAGCACTTGAGCGCATCATGTCAGCTGGCGCCAAAGGTGCACGCGTGCTCCTTTCTGGTCGTATTGGCGGTGCTGAAATTGCCAGACGAGAAAAATATCAACAGGGTACAGTGCCCCTATCTACCATCCGTGAGGATGTAGATTATGCACAGGTGCCAGCACTTACCAAATCAGGATACGTTGGAGTAAAAGTGTGGATATGCCGGGGGAGTAAATAATCTATGTTGACGCCCGCACGAGAAAAACATCGAAAACAATTTCGTGGCACTAGGACCGGAAAGTCTATACGTGGCAGCGAAGTCTCTTTTGGTGAATTTGGTCTCAAGGCGACAACAACTGGCTGGGTCACCAGTCGTCAGATTGAAGCCGCTCGCAAAGCCATGACCCATTTTTTAAAGCGTGGTGGTCGTATGTGGATTCGTATATTTCCAGATAAACCCATCACCAAAAAGCCGCCAGAAACCCGCATGGGTAGCGGCAAAGGAGATGTGGCAGAGCACGTATCAGTAGTACGCATGGGAAGAGTGATGTTTGAATTATCAGGCGTAACCGAGGACCAAGCCAAAGAAGCTATGAGACTCGCTGGTCGCAAATTGCCAGTCAGGTCCATATTTGTAAAGAAATTTTAATCGTGTATGAAGCTTAAAGATAAAAAATCAGTACAAAATATGAGTCAAGCTGAGATGTCAAAGCAAGTCTCTGAAACTCGTCAAAAGATTGTCCGTTGGGGACTAGATAGTGCAATAAAAAATGTCCATGAGCGCAAGGCTCTCCGGGTCAAACTCGCAAGACTTTTGACCGAAGCCAAAGTGAAAGGGATGAGTCTATGAAAAAAAGTACCCAAGCACAAGTGGAAGCAAATGTAGTAGGAAAAGCTATTGGAAAAAGAGCGCTCATAGGTGCAGTGGTTTCCACCAAAAATGCACAAACAGTGATTGTCTCGATAGTCGTGACATCAACGCATGCATTTTATGGTAAGCAGATGCGTCGCACCAAACGCGTGCCTGCACATGTAGAAACAGGCTCATTCAAGGTGGGAGATGTCGTAAGGATCGTTCCAACAAAACCATACAGTAAGACAAAGCATTACAAAGTCGTAGAAAGTGTCACAAAGTAATTATATGGTACAGCGTAAAACCAGATTGACAGTTGCAGACAATAGCGGTGCCCAGGAGATGACCGTTATTCATATCTATGGCGCCAGTAAGCGCAGATTTGCATATCTTGGCGATATTGTACAATGTGTTGTACGCAAGTCTGAGCCAAATGGCACTGTCAAAGAAGATGATTTGGTCAAAGTTGTTATCTGCAGAGTGCACAAAGAGAGTCGTCGAGCAGATGGTTCATATATTCGTTTTGATGATAATGCTGGAGTCATCATAGACAATGACAAAGACAAAAATCCAAAAGGGACTCGTATTTTTGGACCAGTGGCACGCGAGTTAAAGGAAAAAGGATTTGATAAAATCGTCAGTATGGCACCAGAGGTGTTTTAATATGAAAATCAAAAAAGGTGATACCGTTAT